>JALGVA010000147.1 GCA_029820295.1 Candidatus Zipacnadia bacterium | reverse complement strand
GAGGCGCGCCAGCCCTGGGCTCCGGGCTTCGCTCCGCTCAGCCCTCCGCCCAGGGCTGCTTGACCGGTCGCTCAGTACCACATAGCAACTGGTAGCACTCATGGGGGCAGGTCACGGCCGCGGAAGCCACCACCCGCACAGTTGTCACGCTGCAGGCAACGCACACGCAAGCCGTTCAGCAGGATTTGCGGCCGGTTCTCCTGGGACACGTCTCATTTCCGATGGAGGCGACAATGGCTTCAACCAGGGCCGAACTCGATGCCGCCTCGCCATTTGGGGACGCGGTACGGCGCATCGACGGCGACCGTCTGCTCGTGAACATGGCCAAGCTTCGCAGGGTCTACGAGTTGACGGCGCCCGACGCTAAGAAGAGGAGCGATCGGGGCACATGTGGGCGGCTCCACTCGGAGTTCATCGCAGACCAAAGCGAGTATGAAGATGACCGCTACGAGTAGCGTCGGAGACGAGCAGGTAGAGCTGCCGTCACGCCTGTACCTGGACACCCGGTTCTGCTTCGCGTACATCGTGGATAGCGATCGTGACCACCAGGCGGCTGAGGCACTTGCGGTGGTCCTGAAGCAACTGGCCACAGCGAAATCGGTGACGTGCTATTCCTCGATACTGGCGGTCGATGAGCTAGCCTGGAAGCTCGGGGGCTTCATCTATGACCGCGACAACGGACAGAACTCCTGGCGGGGGGCGAACAAGGCAGCCGCCTTCGGAAGCGTGAAGAGCGAAGTCGCCGATTTGATCAGTGACTTCATGGCTGAACCGTGGATATCCGTGCTCCGCGTCTCTGACTCAGCTTACACCAGAGTCTGCGCGTTCATGCGGCAGCATGACCTCAAGCCAGCAGACCTGTGCCACTTGACGCTCGCCCACGCGGCCAGCGCGGGTCTGGTCTCAAATGATGCCGATTTCGCACGGCTCGCATCCCCTCCCGTAGAGATTGTCAACTACTGAGCGGACTATCCGCTTGCGCCTCCCCCCGCCGAGCGCACCACTCCAACTGTGGCTCTTGAGCACCGGAGCTACGCGCCGTCGCCCGCATCTGACGCAGAGCGCCCGACAGGCTGCGCTCGTCTGCCCCTCGCAGGTCCCTCCCCCACTCTCGCGGAAACGTGGGCCGGTGCTCAAGCTCACACGCACCGGAGGGACAGCGATGCCCGAGATCATCTCCGTCGGCGAACTGATCGTGGACGTCATGCGCATGAAGGTCGATGACCCGCTGGATGAGCCCGGCATCTTCGCCGGCGCCTTTCCGTCCGGCGCCCCCGCCATCTTCACCGACCAGTGCGCGCTGCTCGGGCGCTCGGCGGGCTTCATCGGCGCGGTCGGCGATGACGACTTCGGCCGCATGGACATCCGCCGTTTCGAGGACCACGGCGTGGACACCACCTGGGTCGCGGTGGTCGATGAGGTCTCGACCGGCTGCGCCTTCGTCACCTACTTCAGCAACGGCGACCGGCGCTTCCTGTTCCACATCGGCAACTCCGCCGCCAGCCACCTGCCCGAGCCCCCGCCCGAGTACTTCGCGGGCTGCCGCTGGCTGCACGTGTGCGGCTCGTCGCTGTCGGCGGGTGAGCGCATGCGCGAGGGCTGCTACCGCGCGGCGCGGCTGGCGCATGAGGCGGGCGCGCACATCTCCTTCGACCCGAACCTGCGCCCGGAGCTGCTCGGCGGCGAGGAGGCGGTGCGCGAGGTGTGCGCGCCCATCATGGAGATCGCTGCGCTGGTGCTGCCCAGCGCCTCCGAGGCCGAGGTGCTCACGAAGACCTCGACCGCCGAGGACGCCTGCGCGGCGCTGCTGGACGGCGGGGTCGAAACCATCGCGCTCAAGCGCGGCGCCGAGGGTTGCGTGGCGATCACCGCAGGCGAGCGCGTCGAGGTTGCGGGCTACCCGGTGGAGGCAGTGGACCCGACCGGCGCGGGTGACTGCTTCGACGCGGGCTTCGTGGTCGGGCTGACCGAGGGCCTCGCGCTGGCGGACTGCGGGCGGCTGGCGAATGCCTGCGGAGCCGCGGCGGCGTCCGTGCGCGGGCCGATGGAGGGCTCGCTGACGCGCGAGGAGGCGTTCGCGCGGGCGGGGATCGACGGCTGAAGGGAGAGGCGTCCGGGATGAGAGGCATCGCCGGGATCGCGCTGGTGGCTGTCACCGCCGCTTTCGTGTGGGGGCAGGAGACCGCCGCGCCGACCGTGGACGAACACACGCTGCTGCTGGCGCACTTCGACGAGGGCTTCGACGCGGACTACGCGGCGGGGGACGCAACCGCGCAGGTCAACGGCGCGGAGCTGGTCGGCGAGGGCAAGTGGGGCGGCGCGCTGCGGCTGGGCGAGGGCCAGGACCTGAGCTTCGCGGCCGAAGGCAACCTCGACATGGCCGCGGGCACGCTCATGTTCTGGTTCCGCCCCGACTGGCAGCCGGGCGTGCCACGCTCGCACGGGCTGCTGTCGATGGGCCTCGACGGCGACCCTCCCGGGTACTTCGTGCTCAGCCAGGGCTGGTGGGAGAGCTCGGGCGGGGCCGGGCGCATGTACTTCGTGTGGGACAACCAGGCGTACATGCACTGCAGCACCCAGGCGTTCGCGAACATGACCGCCGAGGACCTGGGGCGCTGGCATCACATCGCGCTGACCTGGCAGGAAGGCGCGCGGGCCTTCAACGCCATCTACCTCGACGGCGAGCGCGTGGCCCACAACGCGAAGACCGACATCACGGTGCGGCAGCCGGCGTCGCGGCTGTTCGTGGGCTCCGACCGCGCGCAGGACGGGCAGCGCTGGGCCGACGGGCTGCTCGACGAGCTGGTGATCCTCGACCGCCCGATGGGCGACGCGGAAGTCGCCGCGGTCTTTCGCGCCCAGGAGCCCGACTGGGCGGCCATCCAGGCCCGGCGATGGGCGTGGCTGACGGATGTGCTCGAGGGTCCCGAGCCGGAGCTACCGCGGGCGCAGGATGGCACGCTGCTGGAGAGCCGTGCCCTGCTCGACGAGGGCTGCCCGTGGACGGACCCAGACGAGATCCCGGGCATCGTGGCGAAGCTGAAGCGCGCGGGCTTCAACGTCTACGTCCCGTGCATCTGGCACGGCCGGGGAACGCGCTGGCCGCATCCGACCGAGGCCCCCGAGAGCGGGCTGGCGGAGCGCTTCGCCGCGCTCGACGTTGATCCGCTGGCGGAGCTGATCGCTCAGTGCCACGCCGCGGGGATCGAGGTGCATCCGTGGTTCTGCGTGGTGAAGCGCGAGCGCGACCTGCACCCGGAGTTCGTCGAGGAGGGCACGCCGAGCGGGTTCTTCGACGCGCACCGGCCGGAGTTCCGCGACTTCATCGTTGGCCTGATGACGGACGTGGTCCGCAACTACGAGGTGGACGGCATCAACCTCGACTACATCCGCACCGGCGGGCTGTGCCGGGGCGAGCTGTGCCGGGCGGAGTACCGCGAGCGCTTCGGCACGGAGCTGGAGGAGGACGCGCAGACGCGCACCGAGGAGGGCCGGCCGAACCCGAACATCGTGGCATGGCAGGACGAAGCCATCGGCGAGATCGTGCGACGCGTTGCCGAGGAGGGGCGGGCAATCCGGCCGGGGCTGATCGTGTCGGTGGACGGCCATCCCCACCCGCCCGCCGACCCGCCTGACACCAACGGGCGCAACGAGGGCCCGTGGGTGGATGCGGGCTGGGTGGACGTGGTCTATGCGATGGACTACGGGCGCGAGCTGTCGTGGCAGCGCATGGACGCGGTGCGCGCGGCGAGCGACCATGCGGAGGCCTACGTGACGCTGTGCGGCAACTACGAGCGCACCGAAGAGGGGCGCGTGGTGGCGCGCGCTGGCGAGCATGTGGCGAAGCTCATCGACTACTGCCGGCGGCGCTGGCCGGGCAACGGCGTGGGCCTGTACCTGTGGTCGCTGCTCACCGACGAGCAGATCGACGCCCTGCGGGCGGGACCGTTCACCGAGGATGCGCGGCCGCACTGGCTGCGGCCGGGCGGCTGAACCCACGCCGGGCATGGAACTCCAGGGGGTGTCGGGCGTTACCCCCAGGTAGCGGGAAGCAGCTCCGGGGTGTGGCGGGCAAGCATCTCACCGAACGAGGCGTACGAGCATGCACCGTCACCTGTCGATGCTGTGCGCACTGGCCGCCACGGCGGTCGCGCTCGCGGACCCGGGCGCGGTCACCTGGTCGGGCGGCACGCTGCGGCTGATGGACGAGCACCCCACCGTCAGCCTGCTCTCCGAGACTATCGTCCTCGAACCAAGGCCCAACGACACGGCCGTCACCGTCGATCTGCGATTCCACAATAGCGGAGAGGCGTGTGTCGCGCAGATGGGCTTCCCGACGCTCGCGTTCTGGGGACCGGGCTATCACTTCGTCCGCGACTTTGCCGCAGAGGCCGATGGCCGGCCGCTGCCGGTGACCGTGGCGGAGGAGGCCACGATCAGCCTGGGAGACAGGGACTGGAGGTGCGTCTGGCACCTGTTCGAGGTCCCGTTCGGCGCCGATGCCGACCTCGCCATGACCGTGCGCTACCGCGAGGCCCGCGAGCACTACTGGGCGATGGTGCGCGTACCCTACGTACTGGCGACGGGCGCGTCGTGGCAGGGCGCGGTGCGCAGCATCGACCTGCAGGTGCGCCTGGCGGACCGCCGCAACATCGGCAGCGTCACGCTGGGGACCGGGTTGCCGACCGACGCCAGGCCACACCGGGAGCCGCTGGTGGTGGGGGCGGACGGGCCGGTGGTGCGCTGGCACGCCGAGGACTATGACGGGACGCCGAGCGTGGTCAACTTCCAGGCGATGCTCGGGCCAGGTGCGGTCGTCCGCGATGACGGGCGTGAGGAGCGCGGGCGGACCGGCGAGCTGGCGTGGTGGCGCGATGACCGGGTGCTGATCGAGGCCGACTACCTGGCCGACTGCCTGCTCGCGACCGTGACCGAGCGCTCCGAGGACACGGTGATGCTGGCGAAGGAGAGCCGGGTGGTCGAGCTGCCGGTGACGCACCTGGAGGGCGAGTTGGTGCCGGACAATCTGGAGTTCGTCGATCCTGCGCCGGCGGTCGAGGCCTTCGGCGGCGCGGTTGAGACCTCACTCGACGAGGCCGGCGATGTTGTGGTCAGCATCACCACCTGCCCCGATAGCGCCGAATCGGCGCGGGAGACCGCGTTGTTCTGCGACCAGCAGCTTGCCTACCGACTGAAGGCCCTGCGCGCGCTGGCGGATCGCTGGCCCAACGAGTGCCCGGGCGTGTGCGGCCTCGTGCTGTCACGCGACGTCGAGCACGCGGCGGTGCTGGCGTGGTGCATCGGGTGGATGGCGGAAGCCGGCAACCCCGTCGAGCGACCGTGGGAGCTGGTGTCGCGCATCCGCGGCGAGCGCTCGTGGGAGTCCCAGGTGGCTGAGGCGGTCCTGAGCGCGACCGATGGCTGCGAGTTTGCGGGCGCGCTGGCGATGGTCGAGCCGAACGCCACGGGGATGCGCTCGCTGCTGATCGCGGGCATCTCGGCGTCCGAGGACTGGCGGCAGGGCGCGCCGCGCGGCATGAACGCCGGGATCGCCCTCCGACGGCTGGCCCCGCCGCAGTGCGCCCAGGCTCTGATGGACGAGGTGCGCCGTCACGGGGGGGCGGCAGGAGTCCGAGGACGTCATGATCGCGCTCGGGGCGCTGGGCGATGACCTGGCGATCGACTTCCTCAAGGCCCAGGCCCTCGACCCGGAGGCGCACACGCGCGACATCAACTGCGTGGCCGCGCAGGCGCTGGCGCTGATCGGCTCGCCGGCGGCCCTGCAGGGCTGTCTCGACCTCTGGCAGATCAGCGACGACCGCGAGGTGCAGGCGCGGGCCTTCCGGGGGCTGAAGATCGCGTGCGGGCAGTCTCACCCGCAATGGCTGCACTACCAGGAGATGCTTCCGGAGTGGGAGCCGCCGCGCATGACGCCGGAGGAGGGGCGACGGCTGTGCCGGGAGCTGCTGGCGCAGGTGGATCCGACATCTCTCGACGAGTACCAGTCGAGTGATCTGCCCCGTCTGTTGCGCTACATCGACGGGCAGGAGGCGGGCGGATAGGGGCGGCTGCCGGGCAGTGCCGTTGGTCGCTGTCGTTGTGACCCCGGAAGGGCGACTGCCGTAGCCGTAGTCGTCCCGTACCACGGGCGCCTCGCCCGTGGGCTGTTTCGGGCTACGACCACGACACGGCAACGGTACAGGCCGGCGCAGGGGCCGGCCTCTCCGTCAACGACGACGGCAACGGCTACGACAACGGCCGGGCGAGCGCGTCTGGACGCGGAGTGCCGCCGAAAGCCTGTCAGTCTGTCAGGCTACTGCTGCGCCGCCGCCCAGGCCCGGCGAATGCGCTCGGCGATGTCGGCCACGAAGGCTTCAGTGAGCTGCGGGCTGTCGGCGGCCAGGCCGTCGATCTCGCCCCAGAGCGCATCCACCTGCCCCGCTACCTCCACCGGCAGCTCCCCCGCATCGCGCGCGTCGCGCAGCGCCAGCAGCAGCTTCGCCACCTGGATGCCCTCGCGTAGCGCCTCCCAGCGGATCGAGGGCACTACCAGCTCCCCCGTCGGGTTGAGGCGGCGGTTGCGCTCGTGGTCCTCGGCGCCGTCGTAGACGAAGACGTAGTCCAGGCGTACGTCACCGGTGCCATCCCAGTCATGCCAGGTGCTGGCGCGCGCCACGTTGTACGCCCAGTGCCCCACGCCCGTCATCCCCTGCCCGAGCGCCACCAGCGGGTAGGCGTAGTTCCACTGAAGCTGCGAGTCGCTCTTGCCCGAGGCCACGTGGTAGCTACCGAGCTGCTCGCAGTTGGCGCGCAGCATCGGGCCGATCTCCTCGTCCCACGCCCGCCGCGGGTTGTACTCGGGCGGGGCGTTGCGCGTGAGCCGCTCCGGCCAGGGCAGCGCCACGCAGGCGAAGTCGGTCACCGGCGCCATCAGCTCGACATCCGCCGGGAAGGCGTAGTAGGTGAGCGTCTGGTAGATCTTCAGCTCGGGGATGGCCTCGCGCACCGCGCCCATGGTCCCGACCACCGCCTGCACGTGCTCATCGGGCGCGTCGGCCAGGTTGCCCGAGTGCAGCTCATCGGCCACCAGCAGCACGAAGCGCTCGGGGCCGAAGCCGCGCTCGATGTTGTGATCGAGCCAGCCGCGCAGCAGGCTGATGTAGGCGCGCCGCCACTGGGGTGAGTGCATCGCCCAGACGGTCCCGTCCTCGCGCTCAATGTCCCCGTGCCAGAAGATCATCATCCGGTCCACGTAGGGGGCATAGGTGTCCATCCAGCGGTCGTGGCGCGCGAAGTCGGCCTCGAGCAGCTCGCCATCATCGTTGAAGCTCGCCCGCGGCATGGAGGGGAACTCGATCATGGTCACGTGGTGTGCGCCCAGGTCCTCGGCGGCGGCCTCCGGCGAGCGCCCGCACACGGTCAGCTCCGGGTAGAGGAAGGCCACATTCTCGAAGCGCGACTCGGCGGGCGGAGCCGCGGGCAGGACCTCGACGCTGAGCGCCAGGCGCTGCTCGTCGCCGATCTCGGGGCGGATGACGATGTCCGCGTCGGCGCTCCCGGCGCTCTCCCCCACGCCGATCTGCACGTGCACGCGCACAGCTTCGCCCGACGGCACGCTGACCCGCCACGCGCCATCCTCCTGCACCAGCGGCGGCATGGCGTCGTAGATGCCGGAGCGCTCGCGTCCGTACCAGGTCTCCAGGTAGACCTGTCGGCGGACGGTCACCTCGAAGTCAGGCGCGTCGAGGCCATCGATGGCGATGCGGCAGTCGATGGGCGTGTCCGTGGCGTTGCTGAGCGTGAAGGCGGCGGCGGTCTGCTCATCGCGGAGCACGGTGATGGCCGCCTCCTGGACCGGCTCGGTCGGCGGGACCCAGGTGGGCTCGTGCCGGGTCCACGGGTCGGCGAAGGTCGCCAGCAGGCCGGTGTCCTGGACGGCCTGCAGCACGGCCACGGAGTACTTGCGCATCTCGGTGGCGTCGAGCAGGTCCTCGCGCATGCCCGGGTCCTCGAGCGGACCCCAGCCCGCCAGCAACGCGAGGTCGCCGGCGGCTGCGGCAGCGATCTTCTGGGTCGCGGTCTCATTGACCGCGGCCAGCTCGGCGGTCTCGCCGACCAACGCGATGGCGGCCTGCGCCTGCGCCTGGATGTAGCCCCACTCACGGGCGAGGCGGTTGAGGTCGGCCTGCTGCTCCTCGGTCGGCTCCTGAGCAACGCACGATGAGGTCATGGCGATCACCAGCAGGGCGACGGCGATGGGCAGGCGTGTGAGCGTCACGACAGTTCCCTCCGGAGGTCTCAGTTCATCCACGACGGACCGACGTCGGCGGCGGTCAGCGGACGCGTCACCATCGGCGCCTCGGACAGCTCGTGACAGCCGATGTCGGGCTGCTCGTCCCGCGGCCGGCCGTTGATATCGGTCGTCACATTGGCGAGCTGCCACAGCAGCTCGCCCGGATGCTCGTAGTCGTACTGCCCCGCCGCAGCGTTGATGGCCGGACTGCCGGGCGCGGGGCGCAGCAGGCCGTCCTCGTCCTCGACCAGCAGCGGGTCGGCCCACCTGATGCCCTCACGCGGCTCAATGCCCGGTTCGCCGCCCCAGGCGATGTTGCCTGCCCAGACGAAGTCGTCGGGGTTGGGCGCGCGGGAGAACACGGCGCGCTCGGGGCCGACGAGGATGTTGTTGGCGAAGGTCGACTCGATGGCCGGCAGCATACCCTCAGTCTCCTCGGAGACCAGCCGGACGCAGTCGCCGGTGGGGGCGAAGATGGTGTTGAAGGCGATGAGCGCGCGCCGGACCTGCGTGTAGCCGCTCAACGGCGTGTCGGGGATGCCCGCCTGCAGGGCGATGCCGTAGCGGTCGGGGCGCGAGACGTAATTGTTGATGATGCGGTGGTCGCGTCCGACGACACGGATGCCGCGCGAGCCGGGGTAGTCGGCGCATACGAAGGTGTTGCCCTCGACCAGGCAGCGGTCGCCGTGGCGCAGGGTCAGCTCGCCCGCGCACTCGCGGAAGGTGTTGCGCCGGTAGATGTTCGCGCAGGATTTGTTGGAGATGATCTCGCCCTCGCCGTCGCAGTGCTCGAACAGGTTGTCTTCGACGATGGTGCGCGAGTCGTAGACCGAGACGTAGCTGGTGCCGATGCGGATGGTCTCGCCACCGTTCGCGCCCAGCGGCGGCTTACCCGCGAACCAGTTGTGATCGATGCGCGCGTCGTTGGAATGGCGGCGCTCCACGTTGACGGTGAGCGTGACGCCGGAGTGGTCCTGGCCCCGGAAGAGGCAGTGATCGACGCGGTTGCCGACGCCGCGCACGACCACCCACATGTAGCGAGCCTCGCGGCCCACCGGATTGTAGTCCACGATGGCGCACTCGGTGACGCGGCAGAAATCGCCCTGGATGTCGATGGGGGCGGAGCCCTGCTCGCGCTCGACGCCGTCGCGGGCGACCGCGCGCGCCCCGCCACGCATCTTCACGCCGCTGAGCACCACATACGCGCCGACGAGGCGGACCCACGACGCGCCGGTGAGGGTGAGCCCGCCGGGCGTGCGCGGGTGGATGACGATGGGCGCCTCGGCAGTGCCCCAGCAGTCGATCTCGATACCCGCGTCGAGCCACTCGCCGTCGGCGATGACGATCTCGTCGCCGGGTTGCGCGGCCTCGATGGCGGCGGCCAGCTCACCGGGCGTAGCGGCCTCGCGGACCGCGGCAGTCGCCGCCGGGACCAGAGTCAGCGCGGCCGTCACCACCAGGATGGCGGTCGCGTAGCGTGCGGCCGGATGCGCGATCATGGCGTCTCTCCCTGGGTACCCGGAGGCGGCGGCGGGCGGGACTCGAACACGATGAAGCGGACGAAGCCCACGCGGAACCGCTGCTCGCCGGCGGACATCTCGCGCATGATATGCTCGACGGGGCTGGCCCCGGAGCTGATAAGGATCAGCCACAGGCGGCCGCCATCGGGCCAGATGTCGCGGATCGCGGCGCGCAGCCGGGCGGGGTCGGTGATCCCGTTCGACAGCCCCACGGCCGGCAGACTGCCGCGGTAGTAGCGCTCGAACAGCTCGACATTCCACGCACCGTTGACGATGACCACGACGTCACCGGGCCGCTCATGGGCCGCGATGACGGCGGTGATGCCCTCCCAGTCGGGCCGCAGCCGCTCGGAGTAGATGCGCCACACGCCCGCGACGCACAGGCCCGCGACCGCCCCGGCGAGCACCACGGCCGCTCCTCGGCGGCGCGCGTCCCACAGCCCCACGGCCGCCGCCGCGCAGATGACTGCGGTGGGCACCATGGTCAGGTTGGGGACGCGGATGCCGACCCAGAAGGTGGTCAGGTGGGCGATGGCGGCGATCAGCACCACGGGGATGACCAGCATCCCCAGGCACCACCAGCGGGCGCCTGGAGTCGCCGGCGGCGCCGCGCGGGCCCTGCCCGGCGTTGCGGCCACCAGCGCCGCCGACGCGAGCGCGACCAGCAGCGCCACGACACCCGCGGGGGTCATCTCGAGGAAGGCGCCGAACGGTCTGCCGAACACGCCGACGATCGAGACCGGGCTCACGCCCGTGGCGAAGCTGGTGCCGACCTGCGCGGTGGCGAGCTGGTACTGCGCGATCACCCACGCCCACGGCGCGAAGCCAAGCGCCATCAGCGCCAGACCGGGCAGGAACCCGATGAGCCGCCGGCGGCGCTCGGGCGCTCCCGCGTTGAGCGCGACCGCCACGAGCACGGCGGCGGTGACGACCGGGCCGCCCCAATAGTGAGTGTACACGATCGCCGGCGCGACGAGCGCAAAGCCGGCGGCGTCCGTCCAGCGCTCGCGCCGAGTGATCTGCACCGCGAGGTACCACACGCAGATCATGAGCAGGCTCAGCAGGGCGTAGCTGCGGGCTTCCTGAGAGAAGCGCACCGCCACGGGCATTACCGCCATCACCAGCGCCGCCCCCAGGCCGACGCGCCGGTCGTAGAGGGTCGAGCCCACCAGGAAGATCGCGGGGACACAGGCGACGCCCACCAGGGCGGACAGCGACCGGATGGCGAAGTCCGACGAACCGAGGGCGCGGCGCCACAGGTGCAGCAGGAGCAGGTAGAGGGGCGGGTGGCTGTCGCGCACGGCGACGTCGGCGACGATGCCCGCGAGGCTGTCGCCGCCGCTGAGCACCAGGCTGGTGCCCTCGTCGGTCCACAGATTCTCGGCGGCGAGGCCGTGGAAGCGCAGGGCCGCCGCAAGACAGACGATGGCGATGAGCGCGACCGCGGCCACTCGCGCCGACGGCCGCGCGGCGCCGGCGGCGGCGGCGGGAGCTGCGGCCGTCTCGTCGGAGGGAGGCATGGTCACGGTCAACCCGCGGCGGACCTGGGGCCCAGCCCCAGGCGCTCGCGGGCGAGCAGCCGCAGCGTCTGAACCACGGTCTGGCGCACGTTCATCTTGCTCGGCCCGGTCTTCTGATCGTAGCGCAGGATCATGGGCACCTCGGCCATGACCGCCCCCATCTGGCGCATGCGCAGCAGCAGCTCGACCATGCACGCGAAGCCATCCTCGGTGATGAGGCGGTCGCCCAGCTCGCGCGCGGTGCGCTCGAGCAACTCGGCCCGGTAGGCGCGGTAGCCGCAGGTGTAGTCGCGCACGCCCGCAATCGGGAAGGTCAGCCGAAAGACGACGCTCGCACCCCAACTCAGCAGCTTGCGGAAGCCCGGGACGCCCACGACCTGCGAGCCGGGCCGGTAGCGCGAGGCGATGACTACGTCGCAGCCCTCGCGGATGGTGCGCACCATGCGCAGGATCAGGCCTGACGGGTGGGTGTTGTCACCGTCCATGGTGACGATGATGTCGCGTGGCCCGGCCTCCTCGATCGCCGCCAGCAGGCCGGTGCGGATGGCCGCAGCCAGCCCCTGGTTGCGCTCGTGGCGGATCAGGCGCACCGGGAGCGTGCGCGCCCGGTCCTCGACGA
>JALGVA010000146.1 GCA_029820295.1 Candidatus Zipacnadia bacterium | reverse complement strand
ATACCAGTCCAAACTCAAAAGCACAGCCGGAATCGTGCCGCCCGCCCTGTTGCGTGGGCCGTGCTTCGCTGCTACAGGAATCTGCACAATTCGGCGAAGTTGTGGCGGATTGCCGCGATGGGGTCGTCGGTGGGCGCGGTCTCGAACACCAGCCAGCCATCGTAGCCGATCTCGTGCACCGCGTCGCGCACGGCGGCCAGGTCCACGTCGCCCTCGCCCAGCAGCTCAGCACCGGCCTCCTTGATATGGATCATCTTGACCCCGCGCGTGCCCAGCGCTCGAATCATCCCGGCCGGGTCGCGCCCGGTCTCGCGCAGGTTCCCCAGGTCGTAGTAGATGCCCACCTGCGGATGGCCGGCGACCTCCACCACCGCCTGCATGGTCTCGATGCCGACGGTGCACTCGACGCACACCACGATCTCGGGGTTGCCCGCCTCCTCCACCGCCTCGCGGATCCCGCGCAGGTCGGGCTCGAGGCGCGGGTCCTCGAGGTGCGGCTCCATCGCCTGGAAGTGCGGCAGCAGGATGCCCGCGCAGCCCAGGGCGGTGGCCGCCTCGATGGCCTCGATCAGATGCGCCTTGCCGCGCGCCCACTCGTCCGGGTCGGTGGTAAGGCAGTTGGCGTTGCGCCAACTCGCCAACGACAGCGAGGAGATGCCCACGCCGAACTCGTCACGTAGTGCCAGCAGCTCATCGCGCCCGGCCTCGTCGAAGGCCAGCATCCCGTGCATCTGCGGCGCGCTGCGTGTGATCAGCTCGATGCCGTCGAAGCCCAGGTCGCGGGCGCGCCGGAACTTCTCCTCCAGCGCAAGGTCGGCGCCCATGAGCGTCTCGCGAATTCCGTACAGCATGATGACCGCTCCCGATCGCTGCCTGTCGCCTGCTCGGCCCGTGGTAATTGCCCGCGCAGGTCGCGCGCACCTTCCGCAGTCGGCCTCCCGCCGTCTGCATACGCGGAGCACGCAGGGATGCGCGCGCGCGGCGACGAACACCGCGCGTCAGGTGAAGCTGCTCACTCACGGTGATAGATGATGGCGACTGCGTCCGACAGTCCGCTCGCGCTCAAGCCCGACTTCCACGAGTCTGCCGCCCGCTGGGAGGCGTTCTGGGAAGGCGAGATGCTCGATCGCCCGCCCACCGTCATCACCTGCCCCAACCCCGACGCCGAGTCGGCCCCACGGCCCACCTACTGGACCATGCTGCATGACCCCATCGACGAGCTGGTGGCGCAGACGGACGCCTATCTGGCCGCCCGCTACTGGGGCGGTGACGCCATGCCGCAGTTCAGCCCCGGCTTCGGGCCGGACATCTTCGCCGCCTTCCTGGGCGCCGAGCTGGAGTTCAGCCGCGAGCAGGAGCATCGGACGAGCTGGGCCGTGCCCTTCGTGGAGCGCTGGGAGGATGTGCTGCCCCTGGGCATCGCGGAGGACAACCCCTACTGGGTGCGCCTGCGCGAGCTGGTGCGCCGACTCGCCGAGGTCGCCGAGGGCCGCTGGCTGGTCTCACACCTGGACCTGCACTCGAATCTGGATGCCCTGGAGAGCATCCGGGGCGCCACGAAGCTGTGCGTGGACCTCTACGACTACCCCGAGTTGATCGCTGAGGCCAACGATCAGGTACGCGCGCTCTACGCCCCGGTCTACGACGCCTTCCACGCCGATGGGCGCATGGACCGGGCGGGCACCGGCGCGGGCTGGATCGGGGCCTACTGCGCGGGCAAGTGCAACGCCATCCAGTGCGACTTCGCGGCGCTGATCGGCCCGGAGCATTTCCGGCGCTTGGTGGTCCCCGATCTGGTCGCCGAGGCGGAGCACCTGGACCACTGCATCTACCACTGGGACGGCCCGACCGCGCTGGTGCACATGGACGATCTCATGGCCATCGAGGACATCGACTGCATCCAGTGGGTGCCCGGATCGGGCAGCCCGCCGCTTGTGCAGTGGCTGGATCTGCTCGAGGAGGTGCAGAATCGGGGCAAGAGCGTCATGGTCTACTGCTCGCCGGCAGAGCTGCCGATCTTCCATGAGCGCCTGCGTCCCGACCGGCTGTTCTACGCGACCGGCGCCGCGGACGTCGAAGAGGTGGAGCGCACGCTGGAGTGGATTGCGAAGAACTCGTGACAGCGCGCCCTGAAGGACGTGCTGTCACGGTATGGACATAATATGGGGCGTTCTGGGATGTCTGCCTCTACGCGCTGAAGTCCCTGGTCTCCTTGACCTTGCCGTCCTTGCCCTTCTTGACCGCCTTGGCCCTGTCCTTCCTGGCCATCTTCAGGGCCTCCGCCCAGGCTGCCTTCTGGGTGTCGAACCGGGCGGTGGGGCGCTTGTTGCCCTCGCGGATGATGCCCCACTTCTCGCCGTCGAGCTGCACATGTACGGCCCTCGCTGCCTTCTTCGCGGGCTTGGCCTTCGCCTTCGCCATGTGGACCACACCTTCTGCGACGGAATCCTCGAGGCCATCGCGTGTTGTTTATCCGATGCGGCCACAAATGTCAACAATCATGCGGTGAAAATCGTGCGTCGGCGGGCAGATTCTCCGCCGAAGGGGCGTTCAGGGGAGATCCGGCCGGACTGCAGGCAGTCCGACGACTGTTGCGGGACTGTCACGGACACGCGGTCGTAGCGGGGCGGCGGGCGAAGTAGAGGCCGACCAGAACCAGCCCCGCGCCCGCGAGCTGGGCCGCGGTCGGGCGCTCGCCCAACAGCACCGCGGCGGCCACCATCGCGACCACGGGCACGACGTACTGGTAGACCGCCACCCGTGAGGACGACGTGCGCGCGATGCGCCAGTACCAGGCCACGAAGCCGAAAGCGCCCGCCAGCAGCACCAGCCAGGCCATCGACAGCCAGCCCAGCGCCCCCAGCGCGCCCCAGTCGGCGGCCACCATGTCGTGCCAGCCGAAGGGCGCCACCACGAGCAGTCCGAAGACGTAGGCGAAGGTGACGATCTTGAGCGCGCCGTAGCGCTGCCCGAGCGGCTTGCTGATGACCATGAAGGTGGCGTAGCCCAGCGAGGACGCGAGCATGAGCAGGTCGCCGGTCACGCGCGTGGGCGGGGCGTCGCGCGCGTCGGCGCCGCCCAGGATGACCAGCGCGGCGCCGGCCATGGCCGCCGCGATGCCCAGCCAGTTGGCGCGCGCAATGCGCTCCTGGCCGATGGCGGCGGCGATGAGCGCGGTGAAGACCGGGGCGGTGGCGAACAGCAGCGAGCCCTCGCCGGCGGCGGTGCGGTCGAGGCCCGTGACGAAGCTGAGCTGCTGCATGCCCATCACCAGCACGCCCGCCGGGAACAGGGCCAGCCACATGGCGCGGGTGTTGCCGCGCAGCAGCCGCCCACGCCACCCCAGCACCGCCAGCAGGATCAGCGTGATGGCGATGAAGCGCGCCGCCAGCAGCCCCGGCGCAGGTACCAGCGCCATCAGGTACTTGTAGGCGACGAAGTTGCCGCCCCACACGATGGCGACGAACAGCAGGATCGGATCGAGGACGGCCTCGTGCCGGTCCTCTCCGGCATTATGGTCCTGCGACATGGACTGTGCTCCCGACCGTCAACCCGCGCGGTGGCCCGGGCGTGATCCCCGTCAGTCCGGCTGCGGCTCTCCTCGCCCATCGCCCGCCAGCATGGTCTCGCGCAGCGGGATGAGCACGGTCTCCGGCGCGTCCGTGGGCGGCGTCACGCAGAAGGCAGAGAAGCCCGGCGCGCCCAGCCGCCGTAGGGTATTCAGCTTGGCCGCGAACTGCTCGGGGTAGCGCATCACGCCGCTGCCCGAGCGCAGGCCGATGCCCGCGTAGACCGGCACGTACTCGCCGACCGCGTCGAGGATGGTGGAGACCGTAACCTCGTAGGCGGCGTTGTCGGGAGTGTACGACATCGGGCACAGCGCGTCCAGCAGGCCCTCGCGGCACCACAGCGCCCAGTCCTGGCCAACGCCCGCCTTCGCCTGCTCCGGCGGCATGGCGAAGACCGCCGCCGAGATCACCAGGTCGTCATTCACCGCACGTATCGCCGCCGAGGTGCGGCGCACCGCCTCAGTGATCAGGGAGGCGCGGTAGTCCAGCCAGTCCTCGTGCAGCGCGCCGGCGGCGAGGCACTCCGCGGGCCAGTCCACCGCTCGCCCCACGCGCTCCTCGAAGCCCGCGCGGCAGCGGTCGCAGAAGCACACGTCGTCGCCGCCGTAGCGGATGAAGTCGTATTGCACGCCCGCGATGTCGTAGTCGCGCGCCAGCTCCACCATGGCCGCCTCGACCAGCTCCAGGTTCGCCGGGTGGCTGGGGCACAGCCAGGCGACGTCCTCGCCCGCCGAGTTCTTCTGCCAGCGACCATCGGCGCGCATCTGCTGCGCGATCTCGCTGTCGGGCGAACCCACCGGGAAGTTGTTGACGTAGAGGTGCAGGTCGATGCCGTGGCGCTTCGCGGCCGCCGCGCAGTCCTGCAGCAGCGTCTCGTTCTCGAACGGGACCTCCGAGATCGGCCCCAGCGCGGAGCGATAGTAGGCCGTCTCGCCACGACGGACGCGCATGATGGCCGCGTTGAGGCCGCTGGCCTCCATGCGGGCGAGAATGTCCTCGGGCTCCTCGATCCTGTGGCTATGCGTCCACGCGGCACGGAACTCTGTGGCCGGTACGGGTACCACAGGCTCGATCCTCACGGGCACCTCGCGGGCCGCGTGCACGGTCTGGCCGTCGGCCTGGTACGACATCGCGCCGGCCAGGATCGCGTCACCACTCTGCCCCTCCGGGATGCGCAGCTCAACATGCGACACACCGGCTACGAGGTCGCTGCCCTCGACCGGCTGCAGGTCATCGGGCGCGATGGTGGCGGTAGCGGAGAGGTCGCCAAGCGTCGCGGTGCACTCGACCGGCCCGGTGCCGGCGGGCATCAGCGGGTCGAAGAGCATGCGCGCGAAGCCGGGCGACACCAGCAGCGTCTCCGACGGTCGGCAGAAGTCCATGCGCCTCGCCTCCGGGAACGCCGGCCGCGCGATCGACGAGATGCGCAGTTCGTCGATCTGCCCGATGAACGAGTCGGTGCCGGCCGAGCCGAGCTGCAGGCCGGCGCCGGGCACGGGGTTGATTGTGCCGGACATGCGCAGCGTCGCCTCGACACGGCCGTTCAGCCACAGGCGCACGCGCTCGCCGTCCCAGGTCAACGCCGTGTGGTACCATCGGCCGGGGATGATCGGCTGGTGTCCGCGCGCGATGAACTTGCCGACGTCCTGGTCGTAGAGGTGGCCGGTCAGGCGCCCGCCTTCGAAGATGCTGATGAGGTAGTGCTCCCAGTAGAGCACCAGGCGCTGGCGGTGCATGGGGTCCGGGTCGGTGGTGCGGAACCACGTCTCGACGGTGATCTGCTCGAGGCCGCGCAGCGCCTCGGGCGTCGGGATGGTCACCGCCTGGCCGTCGGCGAGAGTCAACGCCCGGCCGACGATGCCCTCGGTGCGCGCCACCTCGCCGCCGATGACGGCGCCATTGAGGCCCAGCGGCCCCGAATCGATGATGGTGTCGCCGTCACCGTCGAAGTGGTAGAGCAGCAGCGTGTGCTCGTCGGCCTGCAGCGGCGTGACGATCTGCGCCTGTGCAATCCCGGCGAGGAGCAGCGTCAGCGCCAGCGGCACCACGGGCAGTGCATGTCTCATCCTTGACCTCCCTGCAATCGACGGCGCCTCACACGTGTGCGCCAGTTCGCGCCTGCGGCGCCCCGAACCTGCCCGGGCATCGCGCGGTCTCCCGTCGGGTGCGCCCTCAGATTGTCGGTGGCGGGCGGGGGCGCCCGCCGTCCGGCAGTGCTGAGCCGCGGGCGCCCTCGCCCGTGGTCTCGACACGGTGGCTCACCGACGCTCAGTACTCACACCCTCCGGCCCGGCGGCGTTTACCTGCACCCCCGGGAGGGCTATGCTGAACCCGGCTGGAAACTCGTCGCGACGCAGACCGCCGACAGGTCGCCCGGGAGGACGGCCATGCGACGCAGACCACTCCTGCTGGCCGCGACGGCCATCGCGCTGGCCTGCCTGCCCGCACTGCACGCGGACGTGGCGGACAGCGTGGCGGCGGGCATAAGCCGGTCGAGCTACACGCACTACCTCGACGACGTGCTCTACACTCACGATGGCGACGACCGTGGCTTCGGGGCTGAGCACAACCTGGCGCGCGACGCCATCTACGCGCAGTTCGCGACCTTCGGGCTGCAGACGAGCCTCGACCCCTTCACCTACAGTGGCAGCACCTACTACAACGTCGTGGCCACCATCCCCGGCCGCACCCGCCCCGACGACATCTACGTCATCGGCGCCCACTATGACTCGGTCAACAACCCCGGTGCCGACGACAACGCCAGCGGCGTGGCGGGCGTGCTCGAGATCGCCCGGGTCGCCGCCGACTACTGGTGGGACGCCACCCTCGTGCTGATCGCCTTCGACCGCGAGGAGCAGGGGCTCATCGGCAGTCAGGCGTGGGTGGACGAGCACCTCAGCGACAACATCGTGGGCATGATCTCCCTGGACATGATCGCCTGGAACCCCGCCGGCCTGCGCCACGACTGGGTGCGCGTCTACGCGGGCTCGGACTACTGGGTACACCGCTCCGAGGTCGCCGCCGCCATCGAGGCCTACAGCTCGCTCACCGCGCTCCCCTGCAAGGACCTGCGCGCCAGCGACCACGTGCCCTTCGAGGATGCGGGCTTCCCCGGCGCGATGGTGATCGAGGAGTCGCACGGCACCAACCCTCACTACCACCAGCCTGAGGACTCGGTGGACAGCGCCGACTACATCGACTACGCCTTCGCGACCGAGGTGACCCGGGGCATCGCCGGCTGGACGGCCCAGTACGCGGGCGCCACCGAAACGCCTGAGCCGGGCACGCTGCTGCTGGTCGCCGCGGGCGTCGCCTGCCTCGCCTGGCGCCGGCGTACCGCAGCGTGAGCGACGCCCGGCGACAGGAGAGTGGCGTGGGAGGACGGCAACGGCTGTCGTTGGGAGGAGTCGGTCGCCTGATCGGCCCCGTCGTGCATGACCGCGGGGCCGACGGCCGGCGGCGGGAGCGCCGCCGCCACGGAACGGCGACGGCTTCGGGCCTACGCGTCCGGGCCCATGAACTCGACGTCATCGACGTGGATGGTCTGGCCGACCGTGTCCACCGTGAGGCGCAGCTCACCCAGCCCGTCGCTCATCAGTGGCGCCGGGGGCTCCGGGTAGCCCACGCACGCGAAGTCGCTCCAGGGCACATCGATGCAGGTCCACTCCGGCCCGAAGCTCACGCCCTCCACGCTCTGCGCGTGCCAGATGTACCGCCGCCCCGCCTCGACCTCCACCACGAGCCCGACGTGGAAGCTGTCCACCGGCTCCTCGCCGCCCGAGCGCACCCACATGCGCAGGCCGGTCGCGCCCGCCGCCGCGATGTCCAGCGCGCGCACGCCCCAGAACGCGCCCGAGTACCGGCCGCGGACGAGCAGGCCCTCGCCGCCCTCGTCGCGTGCGGCGTCGGCGGTGGTGCCGATGGTGCCCTCCTTGCGCGGCGAGCCCGCCGCCCAGCGGAAGCGCCCCGGGCCGAAGAGCGTGTTCAGGTCGGCGATGGTCACCGGCGCCGGCCTGTCCTCAGCCGCCCAGCCCAGCTCGGTCGGGTCGATGCGGCCGATGCGCGTCGAGACGGTGGCCTCGCCCTCGTCGGAGATCACGCCCAGCCACAGGATCGGCCGCGACGCGTGGCGCACCGGCACCAGCGCCTCGTAGAGGCCGTCGCCGACCGCCTGCGCCTCGACCGGCTCCCACCACTGCAGTCGCCACGGCATCTCGCCCGCGGTCCAGTAGACCTGCGCCCTGGTGATCGGCAGCTCCGAGGTCGTGGCGAAACGCACGCGCACGTGGGCATCGCCCTCGCGGACCGGCTCGCCGAGCGCCTGTGCGGTGGGGAAGGCCGCGCCCTCGCCTTTGAGCCGCCAGTCCATGAAGCGCAGCTCCATGTATGTGCGGTGCTCGGCGTGATTGACCAGCGATGAGCCTGTGCCGCCGGGCAGGCGGATGGCGTGGTAGTCATTGGGGGAGAACAGCCAGTTCTTGCGCGGGCCCGGGCCCTCGGCGGGGATGGTGTCGAGCGTGGCCGCGATCGATGGTGGCCAGAAGAACCAGTCGTCCGTCGCCTGCAGGATCATGTAGTCGGCGCCTGTGTTCGTGGCAAGCCGACCGGGGTCGAAGGCCGCCAGCCAGCGTTCGCGCTCGTCGTCGGGCATCGCCTGCAGCGTCGGCATCCACACGCTGGCGAGGTCGTAGTAGCCCGCGCCGTAGATCGCGAAGGCGGCGGCCAGCCTGTCGCCGGCGAGCGCGGCCGCCATGTTGGTCATGTAGCCGCCCCACGAGCCGCCGAAGACGCCGATGCGCGACGGGTCCACGTCCGGGTGGGTGCGCAGGATCGCCAGCGAGCGCAGCACCGCGACCACACCGTCGTAGAGCGCGCTGGCGGTGGCGTCGGGCGTGGCGGCGAACATCGTCCCGCGCCCCTCGAAGTACGGCCCGCGCGAGAGCGCCGCGCCGGCGTTGGCGAAGCCCGGCTGGTCCTGGCCGATGCACACGTAGCCGGCCTTCGCCCAGCCGATGATGCAGGTGCGCTCGCGCTGGGTGTAGCCGCCGCCACCGTGGCAGAACAGGATGGCCGGATGCGGCCCGGGCGCGACGGGCCGCGCCAGCACCGAGTGGATCTCGTAGTGCTCACCGGTTCCGGGGATCTCGCGTGGCACGAACCAGAATTCCCGCACGAGCACATCGCCGATCCGCTGCTCAGGCAGCTCCTCGACGATCTCGGGTGGGTTGCCCTGCAGGTAGGGCGCGTAGATCTCGGGCACGGGCGCGTCGAGCACGCCGGCGCCGAGCACGAATCCGACGCAGGGCAGCACGAGCATGATGGGCCTCCGCGGGTGGGCTGGACGGCGGCGGCAGGTTCGTCCGGGATGGTAGTCGGGCCTTCTGTGGGCCGCACCGCCGCCGCGCCATGTGCTGTTCGTGGAACGGGCCACCGGCCTGTCTACCGTTCCCGTCAGTCGTCCGTGAGGAAGCTCACGTGCCGCCCGCCCGCCACGCGCCGTCGTCGGCCGCCAGCTCCAGCGCGACCTCGGCGGCGGCGCGGACCGAACGCTTGACGTCGCGGCTGAGCGTCATGCCGGGGACGATCTCTGTCGGCTCGACGCCCACGATCAGCGCCTGCGGCCTCACACCGATCAGACCGCCCAGCCCCAGTGCGTCAACCAGCGGCATCTCACCGAGGAGGGAGATGTAGTCCGCGCGCGCCTCAGCGTCGGCCGGCGAAAGCACGTGGATGCTGCCCGGTGGTGATCCGAGCTGGACCGCCGCCAGGACGATGGCCCGCGGGGCATCGTCGATGACCGTCAGCAGGTCCATCGCCGACCACGCCTCCTCCACGCGCACGCCCTCCGGCAGCTCGCCCGCCGCCAGCAGGCGCGCGACCGCGAGTCCGATCGCGTCGTCGCGCCGCCGCTCGTTGCCGATGCCGATGATGACCGTCTGGCCGACCATGGCGCTCCCTCAGCAGATGCGCGGCAGCAGCTCGCCCGCGGGCAGGTCGATCAGCCGCAGCGTGCCCAGGGCCGTGCGCGCGGCGACGCGCCCCGCCGGCCCGTCGCCGACCTCGCCCACCAGCGCGGCGTTGCGCCCCAGCGGATGCGCGCGCATTGCCGCCAGCACGTCCTCGGCCGCCTCCGGCGCGACGATGGCCAGCAGCTTGCCTTCGTTGGCGATCTCCAGCGGGCTCATACCCAGCAGCTCGCAGGCCCCGCGCACCTCGGGCCGCACCGGCACCGCGTCCTCCTCGATCTCCATGGAGACCTCCGAGGCCAGCGCGACCTCGTTGACCACCGCCGACATCCCGCCGCGGGTCATGTCGCGCAGCGTGCGCACGCCACCCGCGCCGGCGGTGATTACCGCCTCCGCCAGCGACAGCAACGACGCGCAGTCGCTCTCCACCGTCTGCGCCAGCGACAGCTCCTCGCGTGCGGCGAGGATGCACACGCCGTGGTCGCCGAGGGTGCCGCTGACCAGCACGCGGTCGCCAGGCCGCGCGGCGGTCACGCCCGGAGCGGGCTCGGCGAAGCGCTCGCCGACGCCGGTGGTGGTGATGAAGATGCCGTCGGCGGCGCTGCGCCCGACCACCTTGGTGTCGCCGGTGACCACGTGCGCGCCATCGGCCGCACAGGCCTCCCGGATCGAGCGCACGATGCGCCGCAGGTCCTCGAGCAGGAAGCCCTCCTGGATGATCATCGCGACCGACAGCCAGCGCGGCCGGGCGCCGCGCATCGCCAGATCATTGATGGTGCCGCAGGCGGCGAGCTTGCCGATGTCGCCGCCGGGGAAGAAGATGGGCTGGACGGTGAAGCCATCGGTGGAGATGGCCAGCCGCCCGTTATCGATGAGCGCGGCATCCTCGAGGTCGCGCTCGGTCATGACATCGGACGCGGCCAGCAGCTCATCCACGATCAGCTCGTGCATGAGCCGACCGCCGCCCCCGTGCCCGAGGGTGATGATCTTTTCTGAGGGGAGACTCATGGGGGGATCGCTCACATCTCAACGTCGCGACGGGGGAGCCCTGGCCGGCGGATGCGCAGGACGCCCCGTATGTATGTGGAGAACGCGCCGATCAGTTCGTCGCCCTCGGCCGCCACGATGCGGCTGACCACTGCTGATTTCTCGGCGCCGATCGCCGAGCCCTCGCGCACGACGAGAACACCCCAGTAGGGCTGTCCTCCCTCGAAGACCAGGCGGCCGAAGTGCAGGTCCGTCGTGATGATCAGGCGCCTGTCAGAGACCGAGAGGGCGAGCACTTCCGGGTCCGACATTCCGGGGCACACATCGCCGATCCACTGCACGTCAGCGCCGAGCTCCACCAGCGCGGCACGCGTCGGCGCTCCCAGACACTCGTCAAGCAGGATGCGCATTCAGGGCTGCCCCGCACGGACTTCAAACAAGCGCACGTCCTGCATGACCTCCTCGGCGAAGGCCAGGACTGCGTAGATGTCATCTCGCTCGATGTACGGGAAGTCCTCCAGCAGCTCGTCCACGGTAACTCCCCCTGCGAGTTCCGACAGCACATGCTCGACGGTGATACGGGTGCCGCGGATGACCGGCTTGCCCACCATGACCTTGGGGTCCGACGTGATGCGCCTCAGCAGTTGCTCGCGGTCCATCGTCTCTCGTCCCTTTCCCGTGGCGTGTCCCCAGTATACCACAGGTGGCCGCGGCGACTACCCCGCGCCCCCGTACTTGTACGCCGCCGCGCAGGCTCCCTCGGAGCTGACCATGCATGGCCCCAGCGGATGCGCGGGCGTGCATGCGCGCCCGAAGGCGCCGCACTCCGGTGGCCGCAGCGCCCCGCGCAGGACTTCGCCGCAGCGGCAACGCGGGTCCTCGCGCCCCTCCTCGATGCTGATGCCGAAGCGCTTCGTGGCATCGAGGTCCGCATAGGCCGCACGCAGCTTCATCCCGCCCGCCGGGATGATCCCCAGCCCGCGCCACTCGGCGTCGGTCGGCTCGAAGACCCTGTCGATGGCGGCGAGCGCCTTCAGGTTGCCCCGCTCGGTGACCGCTCCCGGGTAGGCGTTTTCGACCTGCGCGCGGCCCTCGGCGAGCTGCCGAACCAGCGCCAGGATCGCGCGCAGCATCTCGTGCGGCTCGAAGCCCGCGACCACGCACGGGACGTGATGGCGCGCGACGAAGTCGCGGTAGGCCCCCCAGCCGATGACCGTGCTCACATGCCCCGGCGCCAGGAGCCCATCGATGGCCACGTCCTCGGCCGCCATCAGCGCCTCCAGCGCCGGCATCAGCCGCTTGTGCGTGCACAGCACCGTGAAGTTGCTCAGGCCGCGGCGCTTCGCCTCGGCGACCGCCACGGCCACGCCGGGCGCGGTGGTCTCGAAGCCCACGCCCAGCAGCACCACCTGCCGGTCGGTCTTCTCAGCCAGCTCCACCGCCTCCATCGGCGAGAGCATCACGCGCACGTCCGCGCCGCGCGCACGCTCATGGGCGAGCGTCGAGTCGCTGCCCGGCACGCGCACCATGTCCCCGAAGGTCGCGATGGTCACCTCCGGGAGGCGCGCCAGGGCCAGCGCAGCGTCGATCTCACCCGCGGAGGTCACGCAGACCGGGCAGCCGGGGCCGCTGAGAAGCTCGACCTGCGGCGGCAGCATCTGTCCGAGGCCGTAGCGCGCGAACTGATGCGCGAGCGTCGCGGGGCGGTCGGCGACCGCGCACACCTGCTCCGCCAGCCCCCGCGCCTCCGCGATGATGCGCTCGCGGGCGCCGCTCATATCAGACCCACCTCGGTCATCAGCGCGAGCGTCTCCTCCGCCTCCTCGGCGTCGATGGTGGTGATGGCGAAGCCCGCGTGCACCAGCACGTAATCGCCCACCTCCGCGTCCTCGATGAGGTCCAGCCGCGCGTGCGAGCGCGTCCCGGTGACCTCCACGGTCGCGGTGTCGCCGTCGATCTCCACGATCTTCGATGGCACGGCCACGCACATCACTGCCACCTCGCCTGCGCAACCACGGCCTGCCCCAGCGACACGCAGCCATCGCCCGCCGGGGTGGCCCGGTGCATGATCGGTCTGAGTTCCCGTCGCTCCAGCTCGTCCATCAGGTCCTCGATGATGATGCGATTGAGGAAGGTGCCGCCCGACAGCGCCACCAGCTCGATGCTCGTGCGCTCCGCCATCCGCGCCGCCGTCTCCGCCAGCATCGCCACGAAGGTCGCGTGGAAGCGTCCGGCGATGCGCGCCTGCGTCTCCCCGCGTCTGATGTCACCGACGATCTCGCGAACCGTCGGTGTCGGGTCGAGGATCAGCCCGTCGCCCTCGTCATGCAGGTCGAACGCGTAGGCCTTCGCGCTGCGCTGGGCGATGGCCTCCAGCTTCATCGGCGCCTGCGCCTCGTACTGCACGCGGTCATACAGGCCGATCAGCGCCGCGACTGCGTCGAACAGCCTGCCCGCCGACGATGCGAGCGGCGCGTTCACCCCGCGCGCGATCATGCCGCTGAGCGTCGCCCAGGCATCGCGATCGATGCGACGCACGAAGGGGATATCGACCTCGTCGATGAAGCGCGGCCCGAAGGCCTCGGCCAGCCACGCCGCCGCGACCCGCCACGGCTCCCTGATCGCCGCCTCGCCGCCCGCCAGGCGGATCTGGCGCAGGTGCCCCGCGCGTTCGTACTCACCCGCCCCGCCCACCAGCACCTCGCAGCCCCAGACGGTCGCGTCGGCGCCGTAGCCCGTGCCGTCGCAGATCAGGCCGATGGCCGGGCCGTCGAGCTGGTTGTCGGCGAGCACCGCCGCCAGGTGGGCGTGGTGGTGCTGGACGCGCTCGAGTGGCAGGCCGCGCTCTTCTGCGAGCCCCTCGGCGTAGCGGGTCGAGAGGAACTCGGGGTGCAGGTCGCAGGCGAGGCCCTCGGGCGTGACCTGCAGGAACTGCTCGAAGTGCGCGATCGAGCGCTCGAAGTACTCCAGCGTCGTCAGATCCTCGAGATCGCCGATGTGCTGGCTGATGAATGCGCTGCGCCCGCGCGTGATGCAGAAAGTGTTCTTCAGGTGTGCCCCCACGGCCAGCACGGGCCGCATCTCCCGATGCAATTGCACGGGGAAGGGCACGTACCCGCGCGCGCGCCGAAGCTGCACCGGCCCGCGCGCCGTGGGGCGGATGACCGAGTCGTCGCAGCCGATGAAGATGTCGCGGTCGTGCATGAGGAAGCCATCGGCGATGTTGCCGAGCCGCTCCATCGCCTCCGCGTTGTCAGTCGCCAGCGGCTCGTCCGAGAGGTTGCCGCTGGTCATCACCAGCGCGCGGACCGGCAGGCCCTCGAGCAGCAGCAGATGCAGCGGCGTGTAGGGCAGCATCACCCCGTAGCTGTCGGTGTCGGGCGCCACCGACTCCGCCAGCGGCGCATCCTCGCGCCGGTCGCACACCACGATCGGCGACTCGGGTCCCTGCATGAGCACCGCGGCGTCCTCGCCGACATGCGCGAAGCTGCGCGCGGTCGTGAGGTCGTACGCCATCACCGCCAGCGGCTTGGCCTCGCGGCCCTTGCGCTCACGCAGGCGGCGCACCGCAGCATCATCGTCGGCGTTGCAGGCGAGGTGGAAGCCGCCCAGGCCCTTGACCGCCACGATCCGCCCCTCGACCAGCAGCGCCCGCGCCGCCGTCAGCGCATCCTCGCCCGCCTCCTCGCTGGTCCCGGTGACGAACAGCAGCGTCGGCCCGCAGTTCGGGCAGGCGACCGGCTGAGCGTGGTAGCGCCGGTCGTCGATGTCTTCGTACTCACGCCGGCAGTCCGCGCACATCTCGAAGCGTGCCATCGAGGTCCTGGACCGGTCGTAGGGCACGCCCTCGATGATGGTGAAGCGCGGGCCGCAGTTGGTGCAGTTGATGAACGGGTGGTGGTGGCGCCGGTCCTCGGGGTCGAACATCTCGCGCCGGCAGTCCCCGCAGATGGCCACGTCCGGGGAGACGTAGATCTCGCCCTCGGCCCCGGAGCGGCTGGGGATGATCTCGAAGGCCCCGGCGCCCTCGGGCTCCATCTCCTCGACTGTGAGCCTCTCGATCACCGCGATCGGCGGGGCATCGGCCTCGACGCGGCGTACGAACTCACCGAGCACCGCCTCCGCGCCCTCGATCTCGACCTCGAGGCCACCCGCGACATTGCGCGCGCAGCCCGACAGCCCGAGGTCGCGCGCGAGCCGATGCACGTGAGGCCGGAAGCCCACGCCCTGCACGATGCCCTCGACCCTCACCCGCCACCGCACCCGACCGGCTGTCTCGCCGCGGTCCGCCATATCTTCACCGAGTAGGTAGACTTTGTCTCCAATACTTCATACGCTGATGATAGTGCGCAGGTTCACGAAGTCAAGTGCACCATCGCCGCCGGCCGCCGGGAAGGGAACCCGCCGGCCTGCGGGGAAGTACTACTCGGTACACCAAACATCCGCACATCAGCCGACCGCTGGGAGACCTGCATATGCCGAAGGACAGGGACGTACTGCCGCTGTTCGAAAAGAGCGAGATCACCTTCCCGCCCATCCCGCGCTTCGTCTTCGAGGGCAACCTCGGCACCGAGCTGGCCGCCGGCCGCGTCACGCGCGAGGACGCGGTCAGCATGCTCGACTGCATGCTCGCGATCCGGAACTTCGAGGAGACTGTGGCGCAGATGAAGGCCGGGAAGTTCAAGCCGCGCCCGGACTTCCGCTTCATCGGGGCCACGCATCTGTCCATCGGCCAGGAGGGCACGGCCGTGGGCGGTGTGTCGGCGATCCGCCCCGATGACTACATCACCAGCACCCACCGCGGCCACGGCCACTCCATCGCCAAGGGCTTCTACTGGCTGCTCGGACGCACCTCAGACGACGAGCTGCGCGCCTTCATCGATGGCTACGCCGACCCCGCCGACTACGAGAGCCTGGCCGAGTGCGCCCTGCAGGTGCACCTCAACCGCACCATGGCGGAGCTGCTGGGCAAGGAAGAGGGCTACTGCCGCGGGCGCGGCGGCGGGATGCACATCGCCGACTTCCACGCCGGGCACCTGGGCGCCAACGCTATCGTCGGCGGCAGCTACGCGATGGCGGCGGGCGCCGCCATGGGCTGCTGGAAGCTCGGGCTCGATCGGGTCGTCCTCAGCTTCGTCGGCGATGGCGCCACCAACAACGGCATCGCGCACGAGGCCTACAACTGGGCCTGCCAGGACCAGTTCGAGCAGGGCATCCCGGTCATCTTCCTGATCGAGAACAACCAGTACGGCATGACCGGGCAGCAGGTGGGCGAGGTCACGGGCATCGATGACCTGGCCCAGCGCGGCGCGGGCTACAACGAGGTCAACATGCACGCCGAGGTCATCAATGGCATGGACGCGGTGGCCGTGCACGACGCCGTCAGCCGCGCGGCCGCACTGTGCCGCTCCGGCCAGGGCCCGGTGCTGCT
>JALGVA010000301.1 GCA_029820295.1 Candidatus Zipacnadia bacterium | reverse complement strand
TGAGTGCGCGTCCATGCGCGGCGTATACCAGATGTCCTCGATGCCCTCCTTCTCGCGCCATTCATCCCATGTGAAGCCGAGGAACATCAGCTCCTGCTCCTGCGCGTGCCAGTAGAGGTTGTAGTCGATGATCTTGTTGTAGCTCTGCCACTCGGGCACGAACCGGAAGGGCGTGCTGTCGCCGTCGAGGTAAACGATGTTGTACTGGAACACGTTGGTGCGCTCGGAGTCGATCCCCAGCCCGAAGCCGCAGAACGCGCTGATGTTGTTGAGTACGGTCAGACACGACGTGCCATGCTGGATGCGGATACCACCGCTGCCGCAATCGTGGCAGACGTTGTTCTCGCACAGCACCCCCGAGCTGCCGCCATCGAGGTAGATGCCGTGGCCGACGCCGTGGGTCTCGCCCACGTGGTGAACGAGGTTCCCCCGGATCACCGAGCCGGGCGTCAGGCCGAGGCTGTAGATGCCCCCACCGTCCGCGAGTACGCGCATGACGTGGTGAACGTGATTGTGCTCGACGATGTTCTCGCGCGTGCCCGAGCGCACCGTATCCCAGGTCCAGCCCAGCGAGATCCCCGTGTAGCGCAGGTCCGAGACCTCGTTGTGCGAGATGACGTTGTTGCGCCCGTAGCCCATGAAGATGCCGGTCGCGCCCGGGTGGATGTGCCCGCCGTCGTGGATGAAGTTGTTGTCGATCCGGTTGTGGTGCGCCAGCCGCTGGAAGATGGGCGGCCGGTCGGTAGCACCGAGGCGGATGCCCCCGCCCCCGAGGTCGTGCAGGTGGCTGCGCTCG
Organism: Candidatus Zipacnadia bacterium; assembly: GCA_029820295.1. Classification (GTDB taxonomy): domain Bacteria; phylum Armatimonadota; class Zipacnadia; order Zipacnadales; family UBA5352; genus JALGVA01. Next base: position 1,579 of record JALGVA010000301.1, on the reverse strand, counting down.
ATGGTGTTCCCGGCGCAGTCGGCGTCCAACCAGATGCCGTAGCGGCCCACGTGCGCCACCTCGCAGCCGCTGAGCGCGCAACTGCGCGCCCCGTGGAACTCGAGCGCCGCGCCGAGCCCGTTGGCGGCCTGTGGCGTCGAGAAGCCCTCCTCCGGCAGCCACCAGGCCGCGTGCTGGAAGGACAGGCCCTCGAACCGGATGTGCTCGACAAAGCGCCCGTCATCCGGCGTGCCGCGCGCGACCACGAGGTGCTCTAGCGCCGGCGCGACCACGCCCGCCGCGCCGAGGTCTTCATCGCCGAACGGGAGGACGCGCAGCTCGCCGGTGGTGCGGTCCAGCCGCCACTCGCCCGGCGCGTCACACGCGCCCGGATGGTTCTGCACGAGATACGGGCACGTCGGCATGCCCGGTTTCGGCAGTGGCCAGGCCGCCGGCCCGCCCAACTCGGCGATGCGCGTCTCCTGGTCAATGGACTTGAGCGGGAAGCTGCCCGCGTTCCAACTGAAGTAGAGCCGGACCTCGACGTCCGCGAGGTCGGGCCAGGCTTCGAGGTCGCCACGCCGGAACACAAACCGGCTCCTCGACATGCTCGTACCATCCTCTTCGGGGACGCCGCTGACGGTGAGGTGCTGGCCGTCGTTGGGCGAGCGTGCGTAGATGTAGCGACGCCCGCCGATGAAGAGCTGGCGGAAGACCCAGCCGTGGTCCCGGGCCGCCGCGATGGTCGTGGACCATGAGCCGTCGGCGTTGCGCTGCAGATCCTTGATGGTGCGCCCGCCTGACAGAACCGGCTGCTCTCCGGGATACGCGGCCCAGGTGATGGGGGCCTGCGCGGTGCCCGAGTCCTCGGGGCTTAGGCTGAGCGGCTCGTCGAGGTAGTAGACCCCGCCGCGCAGCATGATGCGCATTCCGCCGTCCGGCAGGTCGCCCGTCTGCTTGAGCCGGCGCACCTCATCGCGGGCGCGCTGCACGGTCGCGAAGGGCACCTGCTCGCTGCCCGCACCGTCGTCGCTGCCATCCGGCGCGACGTAGATCGTGGCCTCGTCGGCGAAGGCCGTCGCCAGAACGAGCAGCACCAGGACGATCACGCCGAGACCGGACTTCACGCGTACCACGCCGGCTCGCCCCATGTGCGCCACTCCTTCTGGATGAGTGTACGCCTGCGACGCAGGCCCTTCCTGACGAGAGCCGCGCGACCTCCCGACGCGGGGCAGAGGAGTCGCTTGCCGGCGCTGCGAAGTTGGCGGCGCAGGCAGGATCGTCGCGGGAGGTCGCCGATGCCCGAGCGCACGCCGATCAAGGCCGCGATCATCACCCAGGACGAGCCCTTCGCCGTGCCGGTGCTGCTCGACGAGCTCCTGGGCCGCAAGGCAGACCGCGTCGCCGCGGTCTTCATCGCCCCGCCCACCTCGAAGCGCGAGAGCTTCCGCGACCTGGTCGGCCGCTGGCGTTCGGTCTTCGACCCGGCGACCTTCGTGCGCTACGGCCTGCGCTACGTGAAGGCGAGGCTGCTCGGCCCGCGGCCGGCGCGCGTGGCGGCGCGCTACGGCGTGGCGGTTGATGAGGTCGCGGACGTGAA
>JALGVA010000145.1 GCA_029820295.1 Candidatus Zipacnadia bacterium | reverse complement strand
GGTGATGGTGGCGAAGGGGCCATCATCGCCAGTTGCGGCGGGCTCGGCCAACCGCCCCGACCAGGCGTCGTTGCCATCGGTGGCGACGTACAGGGTGAGGCCATCGTCGGGGATGGCCTGTGCGGCGGCGATGGCGGTCACCATCACGATCAGGGCGCCGATCGCGGCCCATCTGAAGGAAGCGCTGAGCATCTGGATCTCACCTCGCGCGGTAGGACGTACCGAAGCGTTGCGACGCACGAGGGGAGTTTCGTGAGCGCGGGCGCACGCACCTGCGCACCGGCATAGGGCAGGGCCCGCCCGTGTCGGGCGGGCCCGCTGCGGTGGTGGTTCCCGGCGCGGCCGGGGTCAGCTCCGGCTACCAGCCTTCGCGCCCGTAGCCCCAGCCGAAGTAGTGGCTGGTGTGGTTGTCCGGGTTGTGCCCGTAGCGCAGGCGGTACCAGTAGTTGTACCAGTTCTGCTCCAGATACTGCATGAAGTGGTCGTGGATCCGGTACCACTCACGGCTGCCGTCGAACGGATGGCTGATCAGGAACGAACGGTAGCCGTTGACCTGCTTGGCCCACTTCTGGTCGGGCGTCTCGGGCAGCTCCCAGCGCCGGTGGCCTGGTGGGGAGCCGGTGCGTTCCAGCTCGCGCATCCAGCGGTCCGAGGTGCTCCACTCGCGTCCCCAGGTCGTGGGGATGGGTACGCCGCGCACCGTCGGGCAAGGCCGCGCGGAGCTGCGGGGCGGACCCCACAGGCCGAGGTCCTGCTGCAGATGCGCCTGGAAGTCCCGGCTGCCGAAGTTCGGGTTCGCCGCCGCCGTGTCCGTGGCCAGCCCCATGAGAGCCGGCATCACCATCAGAGCAGCGATCGTCAGCATCGTTGCCATTGTCCTGGTCATCGCGCTCACCTGCCTCTCTGGCGCTTGCGCGCACTTGATGCCGTCGCGCGTCACTTGAAGGTTCGCGTCAGCCGCCCGGTTTGTTACTACAGGCGATAGTAGTTTAGGGGAAAAGGGGGGCCCCGCCGGAAGGCGGGGCCCGGCGATCAGCGTCTAGTAGCACCAGCCGCCGCGCGAGCGTCCGTAGTCGTAGCCGTCGCCCCAGCCGTTGTCGTAGCCGCGATCGTAGCCCCGGTCATAGCCCCGGTCATAGCCGCGATTCCAGCCGGTGCCGTAGCCGTCGTTCCAGCCGTTGCTGTAGCCGCGCCGGTACTGACGCTCACCGTGACCGCGCGCGCCGCGATGGCGCGGGGGATCGGGGCGACCGTAGCCGCTGCTGCCACTCCAGCGTCCACTGTTGCCGTTGTAGAAGCCGCGGTCGCTGTAGCTGCGCCCCCGGTCGTGATCGCGGTCACTGCCGCCGAGCAGCCCGTAGACGAGCGCTCCTGCCGCGATCCCGGCGATGATCCGGCCGGTGTCGTCGGCCTTCGCGGGCCTGGGCGTCATGGTCACGCCGGCCGTCACCATCGTGAGCGCGACCACAATCGCGAGCACTCCGGTCAATCCTCTGGTCATCGTTGCCCTCTCCTTTCAGGGGCTGCCGACGGTTCGCGCCCCTCACTACTACTGGACGTAGTAGATGTGTCCACTGTTCATTCGCGCCTGCGTTCTCCCAGGTTACACGTGCCATGCGAGATCTCGCGCCTACCAGCCTCGCCAGCCCCAGCCACGGCGGTAGAAGCGGTAGCAGCCGCGCGACCCCGGACAGAGCGGCGGCCGCTGGGGCGGGTGGACGAAGATCAGGTCCCGCGGCGGCGGGAGGTAGATCGGCGCCCACTGCTGAGACGGCACGCCGCGCCCGGCGGTGGTATTGCCCCACAGCTCCTGCATCTGCCGCTGCATACGCCGCGCGTAGCTGCTCTGATAGGGCTGAGGAGTCGCCTGGAAATACGGGTTCGGGTTGCCCGTTTGCCCCTCGATGCGGCGGCCGACGATGTCGGCCGGCTGCTGCTGGGCAGCCGCCTGCAGCACCGCCACCAGCACCAGGCCTGTTACGACGAGCGTCAGTGTGCCCGCTGCTCGCACGTCACGCTCACCTCTGCGGTACGCCATGGCTCAGTGCGCTCCGGTCTGATAGCGCGGGCTCAGGTAGGGCCAGCCCATCCCGTGCTTGACCGTGGTGACTGACCGCATGGGCCGTTCGTACCAGTACTGCCCCGGGATGGGTCGGGGCGAGTAGACCGTCCCGCGCCGCGCCTCCTGCACCTCACGCCTGTCGGGCCGGGCGCCGCAGATCATGCAGGGCTTGCCCAGATCGCGCCAGTACCCGCAGGCGGAGCAACGCACCGGATGGTCGTAGCACCGCGCGTAGGACGGGTAAGGGCTCGGGTCGGGGTGGTAGTAGTAGCCGGGCGGGCCGGGGGTGCGGTAGTCCTTGATCGTGACCTCACCCTCGAAGGGCCCGATGAAGTACATGCTCTGGGTGCCCTGGGCGAAGACGCCGGATGCCCCGAGGAGGATGCCGGCAGAGACCGCGACGATGGCGATGCGATGCATGGTCGTCAACTCCATCTGCCACTCTACTATCGCGTGTAGTATAGCCGAGTGGCTTACTAGTGTCAATAGTAGGCGGGGATTGTGCCTGCGGGGTACTTCGCCGCGGCGCACCGTCAGGTTACGGCGGACGGGCGTCAACCCGAGCGGCTCGTCAGGCACTCACACCCGCGGCGCAATGAAGGTGCGTCGCCGGTTAATCGACGCGAGGGCAGACTCCTCCGCGCCGCCCGGAAGGGCCTCGGGCCGGGCCCGCGGAATAGCGCGGGCGAAGGCAGCGTCAGCGCCGTGCCCGGAAGCGGAGAGTCGAGCGGATTATGCCGGCGAGCGATGTCAGGGTCGGATTCATCGGCTGCGGTGAGCACGCGGTCGAGGTACTGCTGCCGGCGGTGCAGCAGGTGGGCCTGGACCTGGCGGCGATCTGCGACCTCGACAAACGCCGGGCCCAGCGCGCCACGCGCCGCTTCGGCGCCTTCCGCGCCTACCAGGATCTGCAGCGCATGATCGACGAGATGGACCTGGATGCGGTGCTGGTGTGCGGGCCGCCGGAGCTGCACGCCGAGGCGGCGACCGTGGCGCTGCACCACGGCTGCCATGTGTGGACGGAGGCCCCGCCGGCGCCGACCGCCGCCGAGGCGGAGCGCATCGGCGAGCTGGCCCGGGAGCGCGGGCTGGTGGCGCAGGCCGGGCTGATGATGCGCTTCGCGCCCGCCTATCGGCGCCTGCGGGCGACGATCGCCGACGAGGCCTTCGGGGCGCCGGTTGCGTTTGAGGCGATCTACTGGCCGCCGGCGCTGCCCGGCCACGACGAGCCGCTGCTCTTCGACGCGCTGCACATCCTCGACCTGGTGCGCTGGTTGCTGGGCGAGGTGGCGGAGTGCAGCATGGCTCTGGAGGACGAGCGGGCGGCGATCTCGCTGCGCATGCTTGACGGCGCGACCGGCGTGGTAAGCTTCCTTTGGGGCGGCCCGTGGCCGCGCGAGATGGTGACCGTAGGCAGCGATGCCGCCGTCGCGACCGCGGTGGATCGCGCGTCGCTCACCGTGCGGCGCCGCGGCAGTGACGAGATGACCGTATGGCGCGCCGAGGCACTCGCCGCCGGCGGGCAGAGTGACACCGCGCACCTGCGCGGCTACCTGTCGGCGCTGGTTCAGTTCGCGGCTGGCGTGGCCGATGATGCACCACAGGAGGCGACCATCAGCGCCGCCGCCGCGACCATGCATCTGATCGAGCGGCTTCACCGCGACGGGGAGGTGTAGCGCGTGGCGTACGATGATGCCGGGGCCGGCGCAGCTCCGGAGGAGCAGACGCTGAGCTGGCGCGTACGCAGGGCCAGCCACAACGCCTTGCTCGCGCTGCTGGTGCTCATCTTCCAGGTGGTACTCGCACTTGCGGTCTACATCTACCACGGCCCGCCCTACGGCATCCTCGTCTTCCTCTTCCTGTTCGTGGCCCTGCTCCCGTTCTACGGCACCTACCGCTATGTGCTCAGCGAAGAGGGGCTGGAGGTGTTCGGGCCGCTCTACTACGCCCGATACGAGTGGAAGCAGTTCGACCACTGGCTGCTGTATGAGGAGGACGTGCGCCTGCACCTCAAGGACCGGCCGCGCACCCAGGTGGTGGTGCTGTTCGCGCCCGGGCGCGTGACCCGGGTGCTGACTTACGTCCAGCGGCATCTGCCCGGCGTGAGCCCCGATGAGCGGCGCCTGTGAGCCGCCGGACCCCGAGGTAGCGCGCCAGCGCGAGGTGCTCGAGCGCTTCGCCCGCGCGGTAGTGGAGCGGCGGATGGCCACGCCCGCGATCCTGTTCTTCGAGTCGGTCCGGCCGCTGTCGTTCGTGGCCGGGCAGACGCTGGCCTTCCTGCAGCCCATGGTGAGCGTGCTGCTGGAGGCCCCGGACTACGACGTGTTCCGCGAGGCCATCGAAGACCGCGAGAACCTGCAGTGGCTGGTGGACCGGCTCGAAGCACTGGAGGCCGAGCGGCCGGACGCCGGGGGGCCCCGACAGGAAGAGTGAAGGTATCCGCCCCCGCAGGCGCGAATCCTCGCCTTGAGACGCGTATCTCACCAGGGAGGCCGGGAACCGCTCTTGGCAGACGACCAGCCCCTGCGCTCAGTGCTCGCCACCGACTGCGGCTCCACCACCACCAAGGCCATCCTCATCGAGCTGGTCGATGGGGAGTACCGGCTGCGCGTGCGTGGCGAGGCGCCCACCACCGTCGAGGCCCCCTACGAGGACGTGACCGCCGGCGTGCTCAACGCCGTGCGTGAGGTCGAGGAGCTGTCGGGGCGCACGCTGCTGCGCGAGGGCGAGATCATCCGCCCGCAGCAGGGCGCCGAGGGCGTGGACGCCTACGTCTCGACCAGCTCCGCGGGCGGCGGGCTGCAGGTGATGGTGGTCGGGCTGGTGCGCTCGATGACCGCGGAGAGCGCGCAGCGCGCGGCGCTGGGGGCGGGCGCGATCGTCATGGACGTGCTGGCGCTCGATGACGGCCGGCGGGACTACGAGCGCATCGAGCGCATGCGCGAGCTGCGCCCCGACATGATCCTGATCTCCGGCGGCGTCGATGGCGGGGAGACGCGCAAGGTGGTGGAGATGGCCGAGCTGGTGGCCGCCGCCAACCCGCGGGCGCGCCTGGGCGCGAGCTACGAGCTGCCGGTGATCTTTGCCGGGAACGTGGAGGCGCGCGAGCTGGTGAGCCACGTGCTGGAGCGCACCACCGCGCTGACCGTCGTGGACAACCTGCGCCCGACCATGGAGCGGGAGCGCCTCGGGCCCGCGCGCGCCGAGATCCAGGAGCTGTTCCTGCAGCACGTGATGGCGCAGGCGCCCGGCTACCCCACGCTCATGGGCTGGACCGATGCCGACATCATGCCCACCCCCGCGGCGGTGGGCTCGCTCATTGAGGCGGTCGCCGGGCGCGAGGGCATCAACGTGGTGGGCGTGGACATCGGCGGCGCGACCACGGACGTCTTCAGCGTCTTCGGCGGCACCTTCAACCGCACGGTGAGCGCGAACCTGGGCATGAGCTACTCAATCTCCAACGTGCTCGCCGAGGCGGGCCTGGACAACATACTGCGCTGGCTGACCACGCACTCCGACCCGCGCCGGCTGGGCAACGACATCCGCAACAAGATGATCCGCCCCACCACCATCCCGCAGACGCTGGTGGACCTGACCGTCGAGCACGCCGCCGCGCGCGAGGCGCTGCGGCTGGCCTTCGAGCAGCACAAGCTGCTCGCCACCGAGCTGAAGGGCGTGCAGCGCCAGCGCGACATCGCCGATGCCTTCGGCGCGGCGGGTGCGCAGTCGCTGGTGGACATGATGGCGCTGGACCTGATCGTGGGTTCGGGCGGCGTGCTCTCCCACGCCCCGCGGCGCACGCAGGCGGCGCTGATGATGATCGATGCCTTCGAGCCGCAGGGCGTGACGCGCCTGGCGGTGGACAGCATCTTCATGATGCCGCAGCTCGGGGTGCTCGCCACCATCAGCGAGGAGGCGGCCACGCAGGTGTTCTATCGTGACTGCCTGATCCCGCTGGGCACGTGCATTGCGCCCGCGGGTACCGCCTCGCCGGGGACGCCGTGTGTGCGGGTGAACGCCCGCATCGGCGGCGACGACATCGCGCTCGACGTGCCCGCGGGCGAGATGCGTCTGCTGGCGCTGGACGAGGGCCAGGTCGCGGAGGTGCGGATCGACCCCACGCGGCGCTTCGACGTGGGCGCGGGCCGCGGGCGCAGCGTCTCGGCGCGGGCCACCGGCGGAGTGGTCGGCCTCATCATTGACACGCGCGGCCGGCCGCTGGCGCTGCCGTCGGACGCCGAGGAGCGGGCCGCGGCGATCCGCCGCTGGCACGAGGCACTGGGCGCCTACCCCGACGGCGCGGACGAGGCTGGCGCGGAGGCGGTGGCATCGTGAGAGCCACCCACGGCTACACGCCCGGCCTGCGCGTCACCGAACGCGCACTCATCCGGCGTATGCGCCGCCTGCCGCTGCCCGGGCGCATCCACGTGCAGGTGGGCGACCAGGTGACCGCCGAGCAACTGGTGGCCTCGACCGAGCTGCCCGGCAACGTGGCCAACGTCAACGTCGCGCACGAGCTGTCGGTGACGCCCGAGGACGTGCCCGGGGTGATGCTCTTCGACGAGGGCGACCGCGTCGAGGCGCGCGAGATCATCGCCGAAAGCCGGGCGTTCTGGGGGCTCTTCCACTCCATCGCGCGCGCGCCCATCAGCGGGACCATCGAGACCGTGAGTGAGGTCACCGGCCAGGTGCTGGTGCGCGGCGAGCCCATCAGCGTGGAGATCGACGCCTACATCGACGGCACGGTGGTGGCCGTGGAGGGCACCGAGACGGTGGTCATCGAGACGCGTGGCGCGCTGGCGCAGGGCATCCTGGGCGTAGGCGGAGAGGCGCACGGGGCCATCAAGGTGCTGTGCGACAGCCCCGACGAGCTGTGCCACGTCGGCCTGATCGCGGAGGAGTGCGCGGGCTGCATCCTGGTCGGCGGCGGGCGCGTCACCCTCGATGCGTTGCGCGCGGCCGTGGACGCGCGCGCCGCCGCCGTGATCACCGGCGCCATCGATGACGTGGACCTCGACGACTTCCTGGGCTACGCGCTGGGCGTCGCCATCACGGGGCAGGAGGCCCCGGGCACCAGCCTGGTGCTCACCGAGGGCTTCGGTGACACACCCATGCGCCGGCGCACCTTCGAGCTGCTGGCCGCCCGCGACGGCCGGAGGGCGTCGGTCAACGGCGCCACGCAGATCCGCGCGGGCGTCATCCGCCCCGAGGTCATCGTCCCCGAGCCGGGCGCGACCTGGGACGCCGACACCGAGGCCGAGGCGGCGGGCCTGGGGGTGGGCAGCGATGTGCGGCTCATCCGCCAGCCGTACTTCGGCCGCCTCGCCGAGGTGGTGGAGCTGCCCGAGCGGCTGGAGACCATCCCCACCGAGGCCGAGGTACGCGTGGCGCGCGTGCGCCTCGAGGACACCGGCGAGGTCGTGACCGTCCCGCGGGCGAACCTGGAGATCATCGAGCAATGAGCGGCCCGAGCGTCCGGACAATCGGCCCCGCCCTCGCGCTGCTGCTGGCGGCGACTTGCGCGCACGCTGCGCTGCCGGGCGCGCCGCTGAACGTACGCGCCGAGGATGTCGAGGAGGACGATCGCGGCACTCAGCTCCTGGTGTCCTGGCAGGCTCCGGAGGAGATACCGGATGTCCCCGCCGCGAGCGCGTCATACCAGATACGCTGCGCGCGCCTGGGGATGCCCGCGGAGCCGGGGCCGGTCGTGCCCATCGGCGAGACCCAGTCTCGGCTGGACGGCCTGAAGCCGTGGCCCTGGCGGCCCTACGAGATCACCGTCGCGACCCGCTACGATCCGCCGCAGGCGATGATACTCGCGCTGAACACGGTCTTCGGCGCCGAGGCCCCCTACGCGCTTATCGAGAGCAGGCCGTGCGGGCCCGTGCAGCCGGTGGGCGAGTGGTTCCGCTACGACTACACCAACATCCTGGTGCTCGTGATCGTGATCTCCTCCATCGTGCTGCTCACCATCTACACGGTGCGCGGGCGCGCCGAGGAGATATACATCCGTCCCATCGCCGGCCTCGAGGCGGTCAACGACGCGGTGGGCCGCGCGACCGAGATGGGCAAGCCGATGGTCTACGTCTCGGGGCTGAGCGGCATCGGCGATATCGCGACCATCGCGTCGATGTTGATCCTCGGGCATCTGTCACGGCGCGCCGCCGCCTACGAGACCGACATCATCGTCCCGTGCAACGACCCGATGGTGATGGTGGCCGAGCGCGAGATCGTACGCCAGGCCTACAGCGAGGCGGGCAAGCCCGATGCCTATCGGCCCGAGAATATCTGGTTCGTGACCGACAGCCAGTTCGGCTACGTGGCGGCGGTGGACGGGATCATGGTCCGCGAGCGGCCGGCGGCATGCTTCTACATGGGCTACTTCTTCGCCGAGGCGCTGATCCTGGCCGAGACGGGCAATCAGACCGGCGCGATCCAGATCGCCGGCACCGACGCCGACACCCAGCTTCCGTTCTTCATCACCGCGTGTGACTACACGCTCATGGGCGAGGAGCTGTACGCTGCGAGTGCGTACCTGTCGCGCCAGCCGCTGCTGGTCGCCCAGCTCCGCGGCCAGGACGTCGCCAAGGCGATCATCGCGGCGATCCTGATCGTGGGCGTGGCGGCGGCAACCTACGCGGCGATCTTCGAGAGCGGGTGGCTGGCGGAGAAGGCTGCCGGCTTCGTCGCGTGGTTCGTGGCGTAGACCGGTCACGTGGGCGCCTTTGAGGCCAACGGCCGGGCCGGGATGGAACCTGAGCCTTGCCGGCGCAAGGCTCACCGCTCGCGTGCCGTTCCCGCCGGTGGCGGGAGCGGACGGCGCTCGCGGCGGCCCCTGCGCACGGCACGGCGGCGTGGGCCTGCCGTCGTCGTGGGCTTGCGGCCACCGTCCGCCGTTGCCGTTAGCTGGTAGCTGGTAGCCGATAGCCGCACGCCGGAGGCGTGCCGTGAGACTGCAGATCCCGTTGGCGATCACCTTCCTGATCGGCCTGTTCATGGCCGTGCAGTTCTTCGTGCCGCACGAGGTCTTCCAGTACTCGTTCGAGAGCCTGCTGGCGTGGGTGCGCATCGTGGGGGCGTTCGCGCTGGTGCTGGGGATCGGCAGCCTGCTGCGCACGCACTGGGACAAGATCCGGCGCCGCCGCCGCGACTGGCCCTACTCGATCGTCACCATCGTGTCCTTCCTCGCCATGTGCGTGATCGGCATCGGCTTCGGCCATGAGCCGGGCACGGTGTTCTACTGGGTCTTCGAGAATATCCAGGTGCCGCTGGATGCCACGATGTTCTCGCTGCTGGCGTTCTTCATCGCGTCGGCGGCGTTCCGCACCTTCCGTGCGCGCAGCACGGAGGCGACGCTGCTGCTGGTCGCGGCCGTGGTCGTGATGCTGGGGCGGGTGCCCAGCGCGCTGATCGTCAGCTTCGGCGACACCGCGGTCGGTCACTACCTGCACGCCAACATGCCCGACGTGTCCGAGTGGATCATGAACTTCCCCACGGTGGCGGGCAAGCGCGGCATCATCTTCGGCGTGGCGCTGGGCGCCATCGCCACCGCGCTGCGCGTGATCCTGGGCATCGAGCGCTCGCATCTGGGCGGCGGGGGAGGGGGCGGCCAGTGAACGTCGAGGAGCGGCCGGTGGGCTGGTGGCGGGCCGAGAGCATCTGGACGCGGCTGCTGTCGCTCGACCGCCGCTGGATATTCCTGGGCATCGCGCTGGCGGTGCTCATCCCGATCATCACCGGCCTGACGCTGCCACTGGGCAAGCCGGCGCCGCCGACCGTGGCGGTCTATGACTACATCGACGCCCTCCAGCCGGGCGACGTGGTCATGTTCGCCGTGGACTACGGCCCGTCGAGCATGCCCGAGCTGCACCCGCAGGCGCTGGCCATGGTGCGGCACGCGCTCGAGAAGCACCTGCGCGTGCTCAGCGTCAGCCTCAACGTGCAGGGCACGGCGCTGGCCAACGACGTGCTGCAGACGGTCGGCGAGGAGCTGGGTGCGGTGGACGGTGAGGACTACGTCAACCTGGGCTTCAAGGTGGGCGGCTCGGCGGTGATCCTGGGGATGGGCGAGGACATCCTCACCGTCTACCCGACCACCGCCGACGGCCGCCGCACCAGAACCCTGCCGATCATGGCGGGCGTGCGCAATTACGACGACATCGCGCTGGTCATTGACCTGGCGGCGAGCAACATCCCGGGCGCCTGGATCGCCTTCGCCAAGGAACGCTACGACCAGGACGTCGCGCTGGGCATCACGGCCATCATGGCTACGGACTTCTATCCCTACCTGCAGTCGAACCAGATCATCGGACTGGTGAACGGGCTCAAGGGCGCAGCCGAGTATGAGGCGCTCGTGGGCCTCGAGGGTGAGCAGGCGCCGGGGATGCTGGGCATGTCGGCGCAGTCGATCGCGCACCTGCTGATCATCGTGCTGGTGATCGTGGGCAACATCGCGTACTTCGCGTCGGGCAGGCAGCGGGTCGGTCACTGATCTGTCTGCCAGTCGCCTTTTGCCGCTGGCCGTTAGCCGCAAGCTGATCGCTGATAGCCGATGGCTGGTAGCTGACCATGGCTGAGACGATACCGCTCGAACAGGTCTTGGGGACATGGGTCGCGGCGCTGCTGACGCTGGCGATCTTCAGCTTCCTGTACCGGGACAACCCGGTCTACAAGATCGCCGAGCACATGTTCGTGGGGGTGTCGGCGGGCTACGGGGTGGTGATCACCTGGCGGGAGGCGGTGATCCCCGACCTCATCCAGCCGCTGCTCGACCCCGCCGCGGTGGACCTGGCGGGGCCCAACTACGTGGTGCTCATCCCCGGCGCGCTCGGGATGCTGATGTTCAGCCGCTTCTTCCCGCGCTACGACTGGCTGTCGCGCTGGCCGATCGCGTTTGTGATGGGCTACAGCTCGGGGCTCGCGATTCCGGCGGCCATCCAGATGCAGCTCCTGCCCCAGCTTCACGCCACGCTGCAGCCGGTGTGGCCGGCGGGCGAGGTGACGTGGTGGATGGCGCTGAGCAACCTGCTGCTGTTCGTGGGAGTGCTGTGCACGCTGGCCTACTTCTACTTCTCGCGTGAGCACAAGGGCGCCCTGGGGGTGGCCTCAAGGATCGGCATCTTCTTCCTGATGGTGGCCTTCGGCGCGGGCTTCGGCCAGGCGGTCATGGCGCGTGTCTCGCTGCTCATCGGCCGCGTGCGCTTCCTGTATGACGACTGGTGGATGACGCTCGTCGCGCCGTGGTTCGGGGGGGGGTAGGGCAACGGCGCACGACGACGACGGCAACGACCGGACCGGGATGGCACCTGCGACCTGCGCACGCGCAGATCGTACCGTTCGCGCCTGGTGGCGCTCGCGGCGGGCCCTTCGTACGACACCTCGGGTCAGTTCGTAGCGCAGGCTTCCAGCCTGCGGCCGTCGCCGCCCACCGCGCAGCGCGGCACTCCCGGGAGAGAGACCACATGACCGAAGCCGCCTCCTCGACGCCGAACATCGTCTACATCATGGCCGATGACATGGGCTGGGGGGACCCGGGCTGCTACGGGGCCGAGAAGATCCCCACGCCCAACATGGACCGGCTGGCGCGCGAGGGCATGCGCTTCGCCGACGCCCACTCCGCCTCGGCGGTGTGCACCCCCAGCCGCTACGCCGCCGTCACCGGCCGCTACTGCTGGCGCACGCGGCTGCAGTCAGGCGTCATGTGGGGCTACTCCCCGCCGCTGATTGAGGACGGCCGCGCGACGGTGGCGTCGATGCTGCGCGAGCACGGCTACGCGACCGCCGCGGTGGGCAAGTGGCACCTGGGGATGACCCGGCGGCCGAGCGCACCGAGTTCGGCGACAGCATCGACCACGACCGGCCGCTCACGCACTCGCCCAACGACAGCGGCTTCGACTACTTCTTCGGCATCCCGGCGTCGCTGGACATGCAGCCCTATTGCTTCGTCGAGAACCGCGAGACCGTCGGTGTGCCCTCGGTCGAGAAGGACCACTACGCGCCGCAGCAGCGCAAGGGGCTTATGGTCCCCGGCTGGCGCGATGATCTCGTGGACGTCAGCCACGCCGAGCGTGCCTGCGGCTTCATCGAGGACAGCCACCGCGCCGGGCGCCCGTTCTTCCTGTATCTCACGCCCGGCGTCCCGCACCGTCCGTGCGTGCCGCCACAATTCATGGCGGGCGCGTCGCGCGCGGGCCTGCGCGGCGACTGCGTGGCGCTCTACGACTGGGTGGTCGGGCAGGTGCTGGACACGCTCGCCCGGCTGGGGATCGCGGATGACACGCTTCTGCTCGTCACCAGCGACAACGGCGCGCGCGCCACCGACTTCTACGGCAACACCTGGGGCCACCGCACCTGCGGGCCGTGGCGCGGGCAGAAGGCCGACATCTGGGAGGGCGGCCACCGCGAGCCGTTGCTGGCGCGCTGGCCGGGCGTGGTGCCGGCCGGGTCGGTGTGCGAGGAGACCGTCTGCCTCGTGGACCTGATGGCGACCTGCGCGGAGATAGTCGGCCATGACCTGGGCGCCGACGAGGCGCCCGACAGCGTCTCGCTGCTGCCGGCGCTGCGCGGCGAACAGCTACGGGAGCCGCTGCGCGAGGCGACGGTGCATCACTCCATCGACGGCACCTTCGCGCTGCGGCAGGGCGAGTGGAAGATGATCCGCGGGCTGGGCTCGCACGGCTTCTCCGACCCGCGCACCATCGAGCCCGAGCCCGGCGGCCCGGAAGGGCAGCTCTACAATCTCGCGGACGATCCGCAGGAGACCACCAACCTGTGGCAGGAGGAACCCGCGGTGGTCGCGCGGCTGTCTAAGCTCCTGGACACCTGGATCACCGAAGGCCGCTCGGTCGAGCGGTGAGCGGCCCGGCTCACCTGCATCGGAGGACGCGATCATGATCGCTCGCCCACGACGCAGTAGCCCGCATCCCATGTCGGCCTGCGCGCTGCTGTGCGTCGTCCTCGCCGCGCCCGCCGGCGCGGCGCCGATCGTGCTCGACGACTTCGAGTCGGGCGTGAGCGCGTGGCGCACCAACGACGAGCACGTGGCCGCCACCCGCCCGTCCGACATCTGCGGCATCTACACCATCGGCCGGCGCACCGAGACCGGCACCCAGCAGGCGGCGCTGGTCGAGTTCGAGGCGGCGGAGCGCACCTGGGCGTCGGTCACGCTGCCCATCGACGGGGCGGCGTGGGCCGAGGCGAACGTGGGGCAGATCGCGCTGTGGGTGCGTGGCGATGGCTCGGAGAACACCGTCGATTTCACGCTGCGGGCGCGCGTGGGTGAGGAGCGGCGGGACGTCTCGTTCATCTACAGGCTGCCGCTGAGCAGCCGCGAGTGGGAGCGGCGCGCGGTGCGCCTGTTCGCCTTCAAGGACGCGGAGGGCAACGCGCCCGACGCCGACGCCATCCGCGGGGCCTACCTGCTGCAGTTCGTGAAGACCGGCTCGTGGCCGGCGCTGAGCTTCAACGTGGACGAGATCGTTGCCGAGCCGATCCCCGGCGCTGAGGCCCCGATCGAGCCGCCGGCGCAGCAGCCGCTGTCGGTGCGCGTGGACTTCGGCCAGACCATCGCGCCGCTGCTCGGGCAGGTGGGCGTGAACCTGGGCAGCGACCTGACGCCGGTGCTGGACGACCCGGTGAGCGCACAGGCGCTGGGGCGGGCGCTGCATGAGCTGACGCCCTGCGTGGCGCGCCTGCGCCTGTCGGACTTCCGGGACGAGCGCCTCGGCGACTATGATCTGGTGCGTCTGAACCGCGCCGTCAACTGGATCGACGAGGCGGGCGCGCGGGCGCTGATCTGCCTGGACCCGGCGCGCGTGCCGGTCGAGAACACCGATGAAGAGCAGTGGGATCCGGACTTCGAGGACGCGGCGCTGCGGCTGGTGGCGCTGCGGCGTGGGGGGCCGCACCTGCGCTACTACGAGGTGTTCGACTCGCCGCTGCTGACCGGCCAGGTGGCGGATGTCGAGGAGCTGGTGGGAGCCTACAACCGTATCGCGGCGCGCGTGCTGGCCACCGACCCCGAGGCGCGCGTGGGCGGGCCCGGGTTGGCCTCGGCGTGGGACAGCAACGTGCGCGGCTTCCTGGAGGGCGCGGAGACGCTGCACTTCCTGTCGCTGCAGCTCTACGGCGCGCACAACGCCGCCGCGGAGCGCGCACAGCTCTTTGAGGCCGCGTGCTCGGGCGTGACCTCCGACCTGCCCAATCAGCTCAGCCCGGCCGCGGTGCGCCACCTGGCGCAGACGCTGCGCCGACCCACGCCGGAGCTGTTCGCCACCGCGATGGCGATGAACTCGGCGCGTCGGCCCGGCGGCGAGGCGGCCGATGCGCGCATCGAGACGCCCTTCGGCGCGGCCTGGCTGGCGGCGGCGGTGCTGTCGTCATCGACCGCGGCCGATAAGTTCGTGCACTTCAAGCTGTTCGGCGACGGCTGGGGCATGGCCGACCGCCGCGGCGCCACGAATGCGCTGCACACAGCCGCCTGGCTGCTGCGCCTGTACGCCCCGCGCGGCGCGACGCTGTGCCAGCTCAGCCGGGTCGATGACGCCATGCTGGTCGCGGCGGTGTGGACCTCCACGGCGCGCAACCTGTTCGTGGTCTACGGGGGCGAGGCGCCGCGCACGGTGGTCATCGACGCGTGGGGGATCGGCAGCCCGGTGATGGTGCGCGAGCGCCGCATCACCTCCCGCGGCGCGCTGGTGATGAGCGACCTGCCCAATTCGGCCGCGCAGTCGATCGAGTTCGACGGCCCGGGCGTGTCGGTCATCCAGTTCGTGAGCGGGCAGTGACGGCGGGGAATGGGCAATCGGCAATCGGCAATCGGCAACGGGACGGCATTGGCGCGGGAACCGGCAACGAGGCGACGGCAACGGTAACGGCAACGGCAACGGCAACGGCAGACGGCGACGGCGTGGGGGAGGGGGCTTTCTTGGAAGAAAGCGCCCTCCCCCGACCGCTACGCGGTCTCCCCCTCCCCGAAAGAACTTGAGTCTA
>JALGVA010000144.1 GCA_029820295.1 Candidatus Zipacnadia bacterium | reverse complement strand
GCGACGGCAGGTGGGTCCGCGCAGGTCGGGCTTCCCGCCCGACGCGGCCGCTCAGCCCAGCGTCGCCGCCGCCTCGTCGAGGGCGAGGCGCATCGCGTCCGCCAGCGCCGGGAAGTGCTCCTCCGCCAGCGCCAGATGCGTCGCGCGTGAGGCGTCGAGGAACTTCCGGCGCTTCTCGGGCGGCCGCCCACCTGCGCTCCGGATGCCGTCCAGCCGGTCGCACAGCCGCAGCAGCAGCGCATCCTCTCCCGCGTCCCGCGCGCGCAGCGCCGACGCCCGCGCTTCCTCCTCCGGACGGTTGGTCACCGCATCCACCAGCCCGGCGACCCGCGCACCGAAGCGCTCCTCGATCTCCGCCAGGGGCAGCGGCGTGTTCTCCACGACATCGTGCAGGAGCGCGGCCGCCAGCAGCTCACCGTCGGGCGGGCCGAACTCGCGGATGTTGCGCGCGACGCCCACCACGTGGTAGATCACGCGCGCGCCATCCCTGCGCACCTGACCCTCATGCGCGGCCACGGCAACTCCCCACGCATCATGCGCGAGCTCCACATCCTCCGCGCTGAGGCCTGCGGTCAGATCGGGGGGCGGCTCCTGTGCGGTCGCCATGGCGGCAGGAGGTTCATGGCCGGTAACCGCGAATCCTCCTCCGGGACCGTGGCCGGAGAGAACTGCACCCCGCGGGCGCGCGGCGGGAGAGACGGGTGGCGGCAGATGACCTCGGACGGAAGGCACCTGGTGGGCGTGGACGTCGGGGGGACGAAGATCCTGGCGCTGGTGGTGACCGGCGCGGGCGAGGTGGTCGCCCGGCACAAGGCGGCGACGCAGAGCGGTGCGCCCATGGCCGAGCAGATCGCGACTGCCATCGATGGCGCGCTCGCGGACGCCGGACTGTCCGTAGATGACATCGCGGGCATCGGCGTGGCCATGCCCGGGAGCGTGGATAGCGCGACCGGCTACCTGGTCACCGTGCCCAATCTCGAGGTCGATGACCTCAGGCTGGTGGACACGCTGCGCGCGCGCTACCCGGTGCCGGTCGAGGTCGGCAACGACGTGAACCTGGGGACGCTGGCGGAGTGCTGGCTGGGTGCGGGCCAGAATGCGCACACGGTGGTGGGGATGTTCGTGGGCACGGGCATCGGCGGCGGCGTGGTGATCGACGGGCGTCTGCGCACCGGCCCCGAGGACCTGGGCGGCGAGATCGGACACATGGTGCTGATGGTGGACGGGCCCGAGTGCGGCTGCGGCAACCTCGGCTGCTTCGAGGCGCTGGCCAGCCGCACGGCCATGGAGCGCGACATCCGTGCGGCGATCGAGGGCGGCCGGGAATCCAGCGTAGCGCACTACGCAGGCGACGATGAGCGCATCAAGAGCGGCGCCCTCGCCGACGCGCTCGACGATGGCGACGAGGTCGTAACCGAGGTCATGACGCGCGCCGCGCACTACCTGGCCCAGGGCATGCTGACCATCCGGCACCTGCTCGACCCGGACATGATCATCCTCGGCGGCGGCGTGGCCGAGGCGTGCGGCGACTTCCTGCTGCCGAAGATCGAGGCCGAGGTGCGCGCCGACCGCATGAAGGGCTCGCGCGACACCATGCGCGTGGCGCTCTCGGAGTTGGCCGACGACGCCGTGGCGCTGGGCGCGGCGGCGTTGGTGGACGCGACCATCACCGACCGCCCGGTCTACGAGATGGGTGCCGCCCGCGCAGCGGCGGTGGAGGAGGAAGCTGAGTCGGTAGACTACCCGGCGATCGATGGGGTCGCCTTCGGGAGCGTCACCATCGGCGGCGAGAGCCTGGAGCACGACATACACATCCGCGCCGACGGCTCGGTGCGCAAGCGCAAGAAAAAGTGGGCGCGCAGGGACTACGGGACCTCGCATGTGCTGGGCCCGCGCGAGCTGAAGCGGGCGCTCAAGGGCGATCCGGAGCTGCTGATCATCGGCGTCGGCTTCGACCGCATGGTGCGGCTCGCCGACGAGGGCGCGGAGATGCTCCGGGAGCGCGGCGTACGCTGGAAGATGCTGCCCACGCCGAATGCGGCCCGGGCGTGGAACGAGGCCGAGGGACCGAAGGCGCTGGTGCTGCACGTGACGTGCTGACCGACGGGGAGTGAGCGGGCGTGGCGAAGCCGGTCCACGAGGCCAACCTCAAGCTCGGCATGGGCGCGGGCAAAGCCGCATCCCGTGTGCTGGCGGCCAAGATCGCGAACGTGCGCGAGCACGCCCCCCGGGCGATGCTGGGCGATGTCGAGCGCATCCACGACATGCGCGTATCGGTGAAGCGGCTGCGCGAGACCATGCGGCTGTTCCGCCGCCTGCTGCCGCAGAAGCGGCGCGAGGCAATGATGCCCGTGGTCGAGATGCTGAACGACACCCTGGGCGCGGTGCGCGAGCGCGATGTGATGATCCTCGATGCCGAGAAGCTGGCGGAGGAGGCCGGCGACGACGGCGGGCTGTGCGCGCTCGCGGTGACGCAGTGGCGCGCGGAGCGTGCCGTGGCCTTCGAGCACCTGGTCAAGGTCTGGGCGCAGATGTGTTCGCGGGGCCTCTTCGCGGCTCTCGATGAGATCGCCACGCGCACCGCCCGCCGCGGGCGCAAGAGCAATAAGGCGCCGCTCGAGCGCTTCGTCTACCGCGCGGTGACGCGTGCGCTGGAGCGAGTGCATGAACGCCTGGGGCCGGCCCTGGAGAGCGCCGACCCGACGCCCATGCACCGCCTGCGTATCGGCGTGAAGCGCCTGCGTTACAGCATGGAGCCGTTCCGCGATGTGCTGCCCGCGCTGGTGGCGCCCTGCAAGACAGCGGCGGACGCGCAGGAGCTGCTGGGGCTCACCCACGACCTCGACGTGCTGCGCGATGCCGTGGCCGCTCACCTCGACGAAGTGGAGTCCGACCGGCGCGAGGCGGCGGAGGGGCTGCTGGCGGTGCTCGACACACGCCGCGAGGAGTCCGCGCAGCGGGCGCGCGAGGTGGCCGAGCAGTTCGCCGACCCGGAGTTCGACCGCGCGATCCTGGACGCGATCGATTGACGACGGGGAGACGGCAACCGGGAACCGGGAACGGGCCCCCCGGGACGGCAACGGCGAACGGCAACGACAACGGCCGACGGCAACGGCCGCGGGTGAGGGCGCCCGCGGTCCACTTTCTTCATGGAGGTCGCGATGGCGCAGCACATCCCGTGGTCGGTGGCCGTGCCGCCGGAGGTCTACGCCGAGTACTGCGGCGTGAAGATGAGCGACTACCACGCCGACCCGGCGGCGCAGATGCATGTGCAGCTCGACGGCCCGCGCATCCTGCACGAGAAGTACGGCCTGCCGCTGCGGCGCTCGCTCTCCCCCGACTTCACCACCTACCTGCAGACCTCGGTCTTCGGCCTGCGCTTCGAGGTGTTCGAGGACCAGATCCCCGCGCCCACCGGCCACCCGATCACCAGCATCGAGCAGGCGGCGGCGCTGCAGGTCCCCGAGGACATGACCTCGGCGGGGCTCTTCCCGCAGGCGCTGGAGTTCTTCGAGTACATGAAGGCGCACGCGCCGGAGGGCGTCTCCGTAGGCTTCAGTTCGGGCGGGCAGGCGCCCTGGACCGCGGCGGTGCTGCTGCGCGGCGACGGCATCTTCCTCGACATCGTGGACCGGCCTGACCTCACGCACCGCTTCCTCGAGGTGCTGACCGAGACCGCGATCCGCCAGCGCGAGTTCTCGGCCCGGGTGACCGGCGGCGAGCCGCCGCGCGACACCATCGGCTTCACCGACGACTACGGCGGGCTGCTCGGCCCCGAGCACTTCATCGAGTTCGACCTGCGCTATATGCTGCGCGAGGCCGAACACTTCGGCGCCGACGCGAAGACCACGCACGCGGAGTTGCTGCAGCGCCCCCACCTGAAGATCCTGCAGGACCACGGATGGACTTGCATCGACGTGGGCACCGACCCGCACCTGACCGTGCGCGACTGCGTCGAGGTGCTCGACATCCCCTTCCTCGTGCAGATGAAGTCATCGGAGGAGCTGCTGCTGGCGACGCCCGACGAGGTGAAGGCCACCTACCGGCGCATGGTCGCCGAAGGCGCGCCGCGCATGCTGGTGGAACTGTGTCGGGGTGTGCCGGAGGAGAACGTCCGCGCCTTCATCGAGGTCGCGCGGGAGTTCGAGTAGCGGCAAGCCGTTCTGCAGGGCGCGGACCTGTACCGCGCCTGCCGTTGACGAGCCTGAATCCGGTGACCTGGTGCGCCCTCCCCGCGGCTACGACGACCAGGGGCAGGCGGGGGACGGGTCCCCGCCCTGCAACACGACGACGGCCCCGTGATGCCCGCTGGAGGCGCGGTGCCCGGCCCCGGCGAATGCCTCTCCCCCACCGAGACGCCGCTCGGAGGTGCCGCAATGGTCCGCTCGCTCATCGTCATTGCCGGATGCCTCGCGCTGGCGGTCGGCAGCCGCGCGGAGGTCACGCTCGTCCGCGACGGCCAACCGGCCGCGCTCATCGTCATCCCCGACAGCCCCGCGCAGGTCGTCGAGTACGCCGCGCGCGAGCTGGCCCACCACGTGCGCAGGGCCTCCGGAGCCACGCTCGAGACCGTCCGCGAGGCCGACCTGGGCGATCGCGCGGGCTCGCGCGTCTTCATCGGCGCCTGCGAGGCCACCGCCGCGGCCGGCATCAACGTGACCTCGCTCCCGCCCGAGGGCTGGGTGGCGCGCATCGTGGGCGAGGACCTCTTCCTCGCCGGCAGCGACCGTTCGGGCTACCAGCTCTACGGCCCGGTGTGGGCCGGCAGCCTGTGGGCGACCTACGAGCTGCTCGAGACCGAGCTGGGTGTGCGCTGGCTGTGGCCGGGCGAGCTTGGCGAGTTCGTCCCCACGGCCGACACCATCGTCCTGCCCGACCTGGACCGCACCGGCGCGCCGGCGTTCCTGCAACGCAGCCTGCGCAGCGCCATGGCACTGGCGGGCAATCGGATGGGGCCGGAGATGCTCGAATCGGAGGGCTACCGGCAGGCGCAGGCCGATGAGCGTGTGTGGCTGCGGCGCATGCGCATGGGCAACACCGTGACCTTCACCTACGGCCACGCCTTCGGCGACTGGTGGGAGCGCTTCGGCGATGCTCATCCCGAGTGGTTCAACCTGCTGCCCAACGGCAGGCGTGAGCCTCTCGGGCACCCGAGCCACATCTCGATGTGCGTAGCAGAGCCGGGGCTGCACGAGCAGATCGTCGCCGAGTGGTGGCAGCGCCGCCAGGAGCACCCGGACGGGCCGGTCAACGTGAACTGCTGCGAGAACGACACGGCGGGCCTGTGCGTGTGCGACAGGTGCCTCGCGTGGGATGTGCTGCCGCCCGGCCAGACGCCCGAGGAGCGCATGGCGCTGGTGCGGGAGAGGTGGGAGACGCTCACGCCCGACCGCTACCGCTGGGACACCGGGCTGGGATCGCTGTCGGACCGCTACGCGCGCTTCTACCTCGCGGTGCAGGAGCTGGCGCGCGAGCACGATCCGGACGCGATGGTCTTCGGCTACGCCTACGGCAACTACCGCGAGCCGCCGCGCGAGGTGCGGCTCAACGCGGACGTGATCATCGGCTACGTGCCCGGGATACGCTTCCCGGCCAGCGCGGAGGAGCGGCAGTCGCGCCGCGACGAGTGGCAGGGCTGGGCGGACGCCGGCGCGAGCCTGCTGCTGCGCCCCAACTACTTCCTCTACGGCTACTGCATGCCCTACGTCTTCGCCGAGCAGTTCGGGCGGGAGTTCGGCTTCTGCGCGCGCAACGGCATGATCGGTACCGACTTCGACTCGCTCACCGGCATGTGGGCCACGCAGGGCCCGAACCTCTACATGCTCGGGCGCATGCACGCCACGCCGCTGGCCGACCCGCAGGCGGTGCTGGCCGAGTACTACGCAGGCTTCGGCCCGGCGGCGGAGGAGGTCCGGGCCTACTTCGACTACTGGGAGGCGCGCTCGGAGGAGCTGATCGCGGGCATGAGCGGCGGCTGGCACGAGTACGTGGCGCGCCTGCACGAAATCTGGACCGAGGAGATGTTCGCGCAGGCGCGGCCGCTGCTGGATGCCGCCCGGTCCGCCGCGGATGGGCCGGAGTTCGCCGCGCGCGTGGCCTTCCTCGAACAGGGCTTCGAGCACGCGCGGCTGACCGCCGAGGTGTCCCGCGTCTTCGCGACCACCGACGACCTCGCGCGACGGCTGGAGGTGCTGGGGCGGCTGGACCGGATGCGCGCGCAGATGGCCGGCGGCAGCGTCGCGAACCTGCCCATGATGCAGTGGCTCGAGACGCGTTACTTCGAGCGCTGGCCGACCGCGGAGCTGGAGGGGCGCGACATCATCGGCCAGCTCCCGCTGCAGTGGCGGCTGCGCTGGGACCCCGAGGAGGTCGGGCAGGCGGAGGGCTGGTTCGACCCGGCAATCGACGCGACCGACTGGCTGCCGGTGAGCGTGAAGTCGGCGTGGGAGAAGCAGCCGGTAGGCGAGGCCTGGCGGGGGGAGCACGGCCGCGACTACGACGGCCTGGCCTGGTACCGCGTGCAGTTCGACGTGCCCGAGGCGCTGCGCGGGCGGCGTGTCTTCCTGCTCTTCGGCGCGGTTGATGAGGCCGCAACCGTCTGGGTTAATGGGCAGCTCGTCGGCGAGCACCCGTTCGTCCACGAGGCCGACTGGACTACGCCCTTCACGATGGAGTTCACCGACGCGGCGCGCTTCGGCGAGGCGAACACGGTGGCGGTGCTGGTCGAGGACCGCAGCGGCGCCGGGGGCGTCTGGCGGCCGGTGCTGTTGGTAGCGGAGTAGCTGCCAGCTCCCGGCGGCCAGCTACCAGCAACGGCAACGACAGGCCACTGAGACACGCCGTTGCGTGGCCCGGGAAGTCGCCCCGGGCGCCGTCGCCCCCAGCCTGGCTCGTCGCGCCTACGGTCGGCACTCACTCGGGGCCAGGACCGCCAGCGGCACCTCGACCAGCGTCGGCTCGCCGGAGGCGAAACCGTCTTCGATGGCGGGCGCAATGTCCTCGGGCCGGGTGACCGCCACCCCGCGCGCGCCGAAGCCCATCGCCGCCTGCGCCCAGCCGCATTCGCCGAGTTCGCTGGCCACGCAGGCCGCGCCGCGCGCCTTCTGGCCGCTCACCACGATGCCCCACGCTTCGTCATCGGCCACCACCGCCACGAATGGGATGCCGTGGCGCACCGCCGACTGGAACTCGGGCACACAGAACCCCAGTGAGCCGTCGCCGATGACCAGCAGCACCTTGCGCTCGGGGAAGGCCAGCTTCGCGGCCATCGCCCCGGGGATGCCGTAGCCGATCACGCCCGACGCGCCGCAGGTCAGCAGCGCCTCCGGGTAGGAGTTGCGGCACAGGGTCATGTGCAGCCACTGGCCGATGTTCCCGCCATCCATCACGAAGATCGTCTCGTCGTCGATCACCTGGCGCACGGCGTTGGCGATGTCCCAGCCGACCATGGCGCCCTCAGGCGCGTCGGGCCGCGCGTCCCAGGCGGCGTAGAACTCGGCGTGCAGGCTCTGCGCCTGCGCCAGCCACCACTCGTGCGCGCCACCCTCGTACGCTTCGGCCAGCGCCGCGAAGGCGCTCTTCGGGTCGGCAAGCAGCGCCACGTCCGGCTCGATGGCCTGGTGCAGGCGCCCGGGGTCGGTGTCGATGCGGATGACCGTCAGGTCGTCGTCCAGCGGCGGGCGATCGAGGTAGCACGTGCGGTAGTCGATGTCCGCGCCCGCAATGACCAGCAGGTCGGCGCTCTCGAGCAGCTCGGGCTCGCCCGAGGCGGCGCCGATCACGCCCATGAAGTGCTCACTCGGCTCGTTGACCGCGCCCCGGTCCCAGATGGGCGTGACGATGGGCGCGCCGACCTTGCGCGCGAAGGCGAGCAGCTCGAGTCCGGCGTCGGCGTAGAAGCAGCCGCTCCCGGCGACGATCAGTGGTCGATCGGCCTCGGCGACCATCCCCGCGGCCGCGGCCACGTCATCGGGCGCCGGCGCGGCGCGGTCGGCGACCCGTCCGCGGCCGCCCAGCGGGGGCATGGGCAGGTGGCCCGGGATCTCCCCGCACAGCACATCGCGCGGGATAGTCAGATGCGTGGGGCCCGGCCGGCCGGTGGTGGCGGCGTGGAAGCACTCGGCGACGGCCTGGGGGATGCGCTCGGGCCGCCAGACGGTCTCGGCGTGCTTGCAGATAGACTTGCACATGGCGACATGATCGACATCCTGGAACCCGCCGCGGCCCAGAGTGTTAGACTCGTTAGCGCCCGTGATGAGCAACATGGGTGCGCCGTCATAGTGAGCATTGAGCAGTCCGGCCATGGCGTTCACATGCGCGATGCCACTGGAGACGACGCAGACGCCGACCCTCCCGGTGAGACGCGCGTACGCGTCGGCGATGTAGCTCGCAGCCTGCTCGTTGCGCGTGTGGATGATAGGCAGGCCAGCGGCGACGGCGGAGTCGATGATCGGTTCGGTGCCGTTGCCGCAGAGCATCGACAGGAACTGCACGTCGCGCGACAGGAGCTGCTCGATGAGGGCCTGTGCGCCGGTCATGGTTGGCCTCCGGGTTGCGGGCGTGTCGTACGACCGAGGGCAGTGTGCGGCGGTGAGAGATTCCCGTCCGCGTGCGTGATACCTTCGTGGGGGCGGACATGACACCGGCGAGGGTGCCCTGCCGAGGCGATGGGCCGGCGGACGTGAGCCGGCTGAGGGCGGAGACGCCGTTCTGGAAGGGAATCCGACCGGCGAGCGTGGCAAGGAACTCACGGATGCGGGGGTGAGTCATGCCGAACCTGCACACCGAAGACCTGGCGCGCGCGTACCCTGAGGCCATCTGCGCGTGGCTGCCCTTCGGGCGCACCGGCTTCGAGCGCGTCGCCGGCGACCTGGACCTGGGCCGCTACGGCCCCACGTCCTCCGGCGCCCTCGCCATCGAGGCCACTGTGCTCTACGCCTTCGTCCTCGGCCTCGCCGCCGCCGACGACGCCTTCGATCTGTCCGGCTCCGACGTGGATGCCGACGCGTGCCGCGATGACGCCCTGGCGGCATTCCGCTACTGCCTGCAGACTCATGCCTCCAGCCCGACGGGGCAGCTCGACGACGTCCCCTGGGGCGGCTCGGGCATGTCGCCCAAGATGGCCGACCAGCTCGCGCTCGCGGCTGAGGTGATGCACGGGCTTCTGAGCGACGAGGATCGCGCCCGACTGGCGAGCCTGATCGAGTACGAGGCGGACGCGAACATCCTGCTGCCCTGGCACCTCGAGGCGGTGGACCACGGCTACTACCGCAGGCGCCCGCCGGTGCCCGCCGCACGCCACGGCACATCGTACCCCGAGAGCAACGCCTGGCGGGCGAACATCCTGGGGAGAGCGCTGCTGGCCGACCCCGATCACGACCACGCCGGGCAGTGGCGCGAGTCGATGCTGTTGCACCTGGCGAACTCGCTGTCGGTGCCCGCGGACGCAGAGGATGGCACCATCTGGTCGGGGCGGCCCATGCGCGTGTGGCATGTGGGCGCCAACCTGCACCCGAGCTTCGCGATGGAGCATCACGGCTTCTTCCACCCCGGCTACGTCAACCGCACGCTGCTGTCGCTGTTCAGCGCCTGGCATGCCTGGCGCGACGCGGGCGAGGAGCCGCCGCATCTGCTGCTGCGTCATGTGCCCGAAGTGTGGGCGGTGCAGCGGCGCCTGCTGCTCTGGGATGGCCGACTGGCCTTCCCGGCCGGGCAGGACTACCCGCGCTACCTGTGGGGCCAGCTCTACCTGCTGCCGGTGTTGACCTTCATGCGCAGGCAGTTCGGCTGCGAGATCGCCGCGCAGTGCGAGGCGCGTGCCGCCGCCCTGCTGCTGCGCGAGCAGGAGTGCGCCGACGACGGCTCATTCTGCGCGCGTCGGCTGGAGGCCTGGCGGCGGGAGATCGAGAGCCCCGAGGATGTGCCGGCGCGGAGCCCGGCGCCATCGGTGTACTACCGCTCGCAGGTGGATGCGCCCTTCTACGCGGGGCTCGCGTGGTGGTGGGGGCGGCGTGAGGGCGCTGCGGGAACATGCCCCGACGACGGGGGCGAGCCGCTGGCCGAGCCCGCCTGCGGGCTGGTGCTCCACCGCGGAGAGCGTCGCTTCGCGAGCTGGAGCTGGCGGGCCTGCGGCGCGGGCGCGCAGGGGCTGATCATCCCCCGGGACGGCGATCACATTGCCGAGTGGGAGGGCAACCTGCTCAGCCGCTTTCACATGCGCGACGGCGGCGCGCAGTCGCGCGTCCTCGACCACACCGAGCACACCTTCCCGGGCGGCTTCGCCACCGTCGGCCGCCTGGCGGCGGGCGATGACCGCATCATGCACCACGTCGCCTTCATCGCGCTGCCCGATGGGCAGACCTGCGTGCACCTCAGCCGCGCGTGGACGCTCGAGGAGATCGACCTGCTCCTGCACGAAGGCCTGTGCCTGAACGTCGCCAACGACCTCTTCAACGGCAATCGGCGGGTCTTCCACAGCGAAGGCGGCCCCCGGGAGATCGAGGGGGTAGGCGCCGAGCGCCACGAGGTGCACCTGAGCAGTCCGTGGGTGAATGTGGACGATCTCCTGGGCATGGCCGCGCTCGACGGCCGCGAGCACTTCACCGTGGCCGTGAACGGCACGCGCCAGGCGTGCGGACACAGCCTGTGCTACGACCGCATCGTGCACCCGTACGACGCACGCCCGCGTGTGCTGCAGCCGGGCTCGGCGCTGGAGGACAGCGCGGTCGCGCTCATCGCGGATGTCGATGCGGCGACGACCGCGCGCTGGCCGGCGTGGCATGTGGGGCCGGCGCGGACCGACACCGGGCTGCGCGCCTTCACCGTGCGCGGGATGAATGACCGCTGGTACCTCGTCGCGGCCAACTCCGCGCCGCAGGCCGCGGACACGATGATGCCCCTGACCATGGAGGCCAGCGACTTCGAGGTGCTGGTCGGCGACCCCGAGCAGTTCGTGCTCGTGGGCCTGGGCGCCATGATCCTGCTGCCGCCTGGTGGCATCCTGGTGACCGCGCTGGCGGGCAGTGACTACCCGGTGCCGGCCTGAGGGACGCGGCAAAGCACGCCCCCCGCAGGTGGCGCCGGTGGAGGGAGACGCGGTGGCGCCGGTGAACCTCCGCCCAGGAGGAATGCCAGATGATCACCGCCGAACTCGTCGTCGGCCTCAAGATCCCCGACGTGACCGCGCTCACCGCCGCCAACGCCATACGCCGGCGCCTCGGCTACGCCGATGAGCTGCAGGTGCTCGAGCGCGCCGACTACTACCGGCTGGCGTTGGACGTCGCCGACCGCGAGGCCGCGGAAGCACTGGTGCGGCGCATGGCCGAGCGCACCAACCTGTTCGTCAACCCCAACAAGCACACCTACGACGTGCGCTTCCCCGAGGACCGCGCTACAGACGCGGCCGAGGACGGCCACTACGTGGTCAACGTGCTGGTCACCAGCCCCGATGACACCAGCGGCGCGGACATCGCCGCGTTGCTGCAGAGCCACCACGGCTACCCGCAGGTGCAGGGCGTCGAGACCGGGGTGCTGTGGACCATGCACCTGGCCGCCGAGAGCGAGGCGCGGGCGCGGGAGATCGCCGAGGACATCACGGTCACGCGCTCGCAGGGCCAGGGCATCCTCATGAACCCGCACTTCCAGGAGTACGAGGTGTGGGTGGGGGCGTAGGAGGATGTGACCGCGGGCTGAGGCCGAAGACAGGGAGGGGTCTATGATGGGGGATCGACCCGGAGTTGGCGAGATAGCGACAGGCACCTGTCTTGGCATTGTGGGCGCGATCGTCTTCCTTGCGCTCGCCCCGATACTCCTGCTTGTCATCGTGACTAGTTGCGAGGAGGCAGCCTATCACCGTGCCCGTGCCCATGAGGCCAACGTCCCGGACGCCCCTTCCAGCGTTCGCAGCACGCGCAGCGCCCCGCAATCCTCTTCCACCAGTTCCAGCCCGCCTAGCACCCGGCAATCCCCGTCCGGCAGTCCGAGTACGCCTAGACAACCGACCCGCAGTGACATCACGGTTGAGCTGAACAGGGGAAGCATCACGTTGTCGCCCGGCAGGCTGCACGTCATTG
>JALGVA010000143.1 GCA_029820295.1 Candidatus Zipacnadia bacterium | reverse complement strand
GGCCTTGCCGGAGCGCTGATGGTGGCCGGGACGCGCTCGGAGCGCCCGCGCATGCGCAGGGACCTGCTCGAGCCGATGGCGACCTCGGCGGCGGTGGCGCTGGCTGGCTGCACGGCCGGCGAGCACGCCGCAGCAGTCGAGATCGAGGCCGAGGAGCGCCGCCGCACGCTGAGCAACCTCGCATTCGGCGTGTCACACTCGCTGGGCAACATCTTCGGCGCGATCCTGGGCAACCTGCAGGTGCTCGAGCGCGAGACCGACGACCCGCGCGTCAGCGAGCTGGTACGGCGCATCGACGAGGCGTCAGAGGCCGGCCTCGGGCTGATGCACGCGCTGCGCGACTACGCGGCGCTGCCGGGCGCGCACGACATGACGCGCGTCGATCTGAGCCAGGTCGCGGGCGAGGTGGTGGAGCTGGCCCGGGCGCTGTGCGCGCCGTGGCCTGAGCTGGCGGGGGTGAGCCTGCAGGCCGAGCTGGCCGCGGAGTGCCCGGCGTGGGGTGACGCCGCCGACCTGCGCCAGGCGCTCGTGGCGATCGTCTTCAACGCCATCGAGGCGGTCGGCGACGGCGGGCGCGTCATCATCAGCACCGGGGCCGAGGGGGCGCGCAGCGTGGTGAGGGTGTGCGACGACGGGCCAGGCATGGGTCCCGACGTGACGCGCCGCGCCAGCGAGCCGTTCTTCACCACCAGGGGTGCGCCGCATCGGGGACTGGGATTGACCATCGCGCGCGGCATCGCGGTCGCGCACCGCGGCGGCCTGAAGATCACACGGCCGGGCGACGGCGCGACCATGGTCACCTTGAGCGTCGCCCGCGAGGCGCCCGGGGCGGCTCGGGCCAAATACTCACGCGCCGCTAACGCGGCTTCGAAGACACGATGAAGGTATCCGCACAGGCGCGGCGGAAACCGCGCGACGCTGACCTGCCGATCGTGCCGGCGGCCCCGGCGCCGGGCCCGGC
Source organism: Candidatus Zipacnadia bacterium (assembly GCA_029820295.1). Classification (GTDB taxonomy): domain Bacteria; phylum Armatimonadota; class Zipacnadia; order Zipacnadales; family UBA5352; genus JALGVA01. Next base: position 11,119 of record JALGVA010000143.1, on the reverse strand, counting down.
CACGACCGCGGTGCTCAGGCGACGGCGGGCGGAGGGCGGGTCCAGCTCACGCGACGAGTGCGACCATGCGCGGGGGTCGTCAATGACCGCATATCCCGAGCCGTCCGACGCCGAGCGCGACGAACTCATCCGCCGGCACGCGAGCCTGGTCAGGTACGAGGTCGATCGCATGGCCGCGGGCCTGCCCGACCAGGTGGACCGCGAGGACCTGATCAGCGCGGGCATGATCGGCCTGATCAAGGCCGTGGACCGCTACGACCCCGACCGCGGTGCCAGCTTCGCCACCTACGCTACCACCCTGATGCGCGGCGCGATCCTCGATGAGCTCCGGCGCATGGACTGGGCGCCCCGCGGCCTGCGCGGGCGATACCGCCGCCTCGAGGAGACGGTGTTCGAGCTGCGCCGGCGCCTGGGCCGGCAGCCCGACGAGACCGAGATCATCGACGAGATGGGCATGACCCCCGACGAGTACCGCAAGCTGCTGCGCGACTCCTCGACCGCCGCCATCGTGTCGCTCGACGCCCTGACCGAGGCCGCCGGCGATGCGCACATGCCCGCCGCCAGCACCTTCGCGCCCGGCGCCGGCGACTGGACGCCCTCTGCCGCCATCGACCAGGCCGAGATGCGCCGCCTGCTGACCGAGGCCGTCGAGGAGCTGAGCGAGCGCGAGAAGCTCGTGCTCAGCCTCTACTACCAGGACGAGCTGACCCTGCGCGAGATCGGCATGGTGCTGGACGTCACCGAGTCGCGCGTGTGTCAGATCCACACGCAGACCATCGCCCGGCTGCGCGCCGGCCTGCAGGCGCGGCTGGCGGGCTGAGCCTGCGCGCCATCGGAGAGGGATCCTGCTCCGTGTCCGCCCGCACCCGCCCGAAGGTGCTCATCGTGGATGACGACCCGGCCATGCTCGAGGCGCTCGCGGGCGCCATCGCCGAGCTTGACTGTGAGGTGACCACCGCCGGCGACGGCGCCTCGGCGCTGGAGGCCGCCGGGTCCGGGCCGCAGCTACTCATCCTCGATCGCATGCTCCCCGACGCCGACGGCGTGGAGCTGCTGGGCCTGATGCGCGCGCAGGGGGTCGCCGCGCCGGCCATCATCGTGACCGCACAGCCGACGCTCGCCACCGCCATCGACGCCCTCGGCCACCAGGCCGTGCACTACCTCGCCAAGCCCTTCCGCCCCGCCGAGCTGGTCGAACGCGCCCGCGCCCTCCTGAGCGCCGGCGCGCGCGACGGCGCCGGCGACCCCGACTACCTGTGGCAGGCGCTGCGCGAGCGCTTCGGCTTCGAGCACGTGATGAGCCGCAGCCCGGCGGTGCGCCGCGCCTACGCCGCCGCCGCGCGCGTGGCGGGCACGCGCGCCCCGGTGCTGCTCGAGGGCGAGACCGGGACCGGCAAGGACTGGCTGGCGCGCGCGATCCACTACATGAGCGACCGCGCCGAGCGGCACTTCGTCGCGGTCAACTGCGGCGCGTTGCCCGAGCAGCTCCTCACCAGCGAGCTGTTCGGCCACGAGAAGGGCGCCTTCACCTCCGCCACCCAGGCCAAGAAGGGCCTGTGCGAGGTGGCCGACGGTGGCACGCTCTTCCTCGATGAGATCGGCGAGATGAGCCTCGACAACCAGGTCAAGCTGCTGCACTTCACCCAGGACCTGCGCTTCACGCGCCTGGGCGGCCTGCAGACCATCGAGGTGGACGTGCGCATCATCTGCGCGACCAACCAGAGCCTGACCGTGGCGGTGCGCGAGGGGCGCTTCCGCGAGGATCTCTACTACCGGCTGGCGGTCATGCCGCTGCGCCTGCCACCGCTGCGTGAGCGCCCCGAGGACATCGAGCCCTTCGCGCGCTTCTTCCTCGACAAGCACGCGCGCGGGCACGGACGTGGTCGCACGGCCATCTCCGACGAGGCGCTGGCGTTGCTGCGCGCCCAGCGCTGGCCCGGTAACCTGCGCCAGCTTGAGAACACCGTGCAGCGCGGCCTGCTCATGGCCGCCGGGGACACGCTGGGCCCCGAACATCTGATGCTCGACCACGACGCGCCGGCTTCCGGCGAACCCTCCTCCGATGTCTCCGGGGAGGACCTGGGCGCCATGCCCGATCTCGCCACCGTCGAAGCGGAGCACATCCGGCGCGTGTGGGCGGCGTCCGGCGGCGACCGCTCTCGCGCCGCCCGCGTGCTGGGCATCTCCCCACGCACCCTCGGCCGCCGCCTCGACGACCTCGGTGTCGACTGAGGCGCTCCGGGCGACCGACGCCCCGCCCACCGCCCGTTCACCTCAAGTCGGGCCGCCGCGTGCCGATAATGCCCTTGCGGCCCATGATCCCCGCAGGGAGGCTTCGCCACCAATGACCGCGGACTCTGACGCGACGCCGGTCCACGCCGAACCGACGGTCCTGCAGCCACCTGAGCCTGCGTCCGCGGCGGCGCACGAGGAGCGGGTGGCCGTGAGCATGGCCACCGTGCGCGCCTTCGTGCATCGCATGCGCTCGCTGGCGGCGACTGTGTCGGCGGCGGCCGACTACATGCTGCACGATGAGGACCGCTCGCAGGCGGATGCGGAGATGCTGGCGATCATCGCCGAGCAGGGCGCCCGCATCGACGGCCTGCTCGACGACCTCCTGGTGGTGATCTCGGCGCCGCGCGAGCCGGCCCCAGCGAGCGCGGACATCTACGCGGTCGCGCGGCAGGTCGTGCACGACCTCGCGCGCGAGGCGCAGGCCATCGGCGCGTGGCTGGTGCTCGATGCGGCCGAGGCCATCCCGCCGGTGTACGGCGACCGTGCGCCGCTGCGGCAGGTGGTCCGCGGCGTGCTGCGCTCGGTCATCGCGCTCACCCGCCCCGCTGAGCGCGTGGTGGCTCGCCTGTCCGCGGTGGGCAACCCCGGCGGCGCGCGCATCATCGAGCTGACCATCGGCGTGCACTCTGACGACGACCGCCTCGCCGACCGCGCACGCGCCCTCACGCTCCGCGACCTCACGCTGGACGCAGCCCGCCGCATCTGCCGCTGCCACGGCGGCGACCTGCGCCTCATGCGCGACCGTCCCGGTGTGCTCTGCCTGCTGCCCGCCGCGCCGATGGACGTGCGCCCTGCGGCCATGGGCGCCCGCAGCTCGCTGCTGTCCGCGATCTGATCGCGCGCAGGCTCAGCGCGCAGGTTCGGCGTCCACGGTATCGGCTCCATCCCCGCCGGCGGGGGAGGGCGCCGGTGCAGGCATCGGGATCAACAGCACCAGGCCGATCTGCGCCATCTCCCCCAGCGTGCGCCATACCCGGGCGATGACAGCCACCATGTACGGCGCGGCTGCGACGCCGCCCTGTCTGAGCACCTCAGCCATCGTGAGTTCGGACGCCCCAAGGCCGATGGGCGCGAAGACCGCGAGGGTGCTGCTGATCTGCGCCATGAAGGCCGACGTGGCCAGCCCGACCAGGTCTGAGGGGTCGAGGCCCAGGGCGCCCTCGACCGCCAGGAAGAAGCCCGCGATGTAGAAGACCCAGTAGACGAGGTAGCAGCCCAGCAGGGCGAGCACCTGCGGGCCGGTGAGTTCGCGCGGCAGCGGCGGGCGGCCGAGCTTGCGCAGAACCCATCGCGCGATGGCGTTGAACACGCGCGGGTGGGCGAAGACCAGCGACAGGACGATGAGCGCGCCCAGCCCCCACAGCCAGGACTCGCCCTCCCCCAGCCGGTAGAGCCCCAGCGCGCCCAGCATCGTGGCCATGAGGTTGCGCAGCAGCGTCTCCAGGGCGATGCTGCCCGCGATGGGCACGCCCGGGACGCCGTAGCGTGCCGCGACCTGCACACGGAAGAGCACGATGAAGACCTTGCCGGGGATGTAGTTGCCGAGCTGCGACAGGGCCGATGCGCGCAGGCCCGGCCGCACCGCCAGCGTGTAGCCCAGCATGCGCATCATCAGCACCCACACCAGCCCGTGCCACACGAAGCCCAGGCCCAGCAGCACGCACGAGAACACGAGCAGCCCCGGGCGCAGGCGCAGGCCGCTCCAGTCGATCTGCCGGGCATCACCCCATGCGCCCCACAGCACCCACGCGAGCATGGCGACGACCGCCACGGTCGCCGCCACGCGCTTGAGCACGCTCACCAGGCGCCCGCGCCTATCCGAATCGTCGCTCACGTGTCCCTCACCATGCGGATGCCCTCATTGTCCGATCCTCATGCGCAGCAGCCGGTTCCCGTCGAAGCTGTAGAGCCACTCGCCCGCGATCGCGATGCGCCCCAGGCCGGGGTACGTGGCGAGCAGCTCGTGCTCGCGAGTGGCCGGGTCGATGCGCGTCACCCAGCCGCCGAACGAGCCGTAGATCATCCCGTCCTCCGGGCGGTAGAGCAGGCGCGCGGCGCCGTAGTCGTAGTCCTCGTCATGCACGATCTCGCCGCGCTCGAAGTCGTAGATTGCGATGTAGCCCTTCGGCGCGCCGCACATCCACAGCTCGTTGCCCAGCAGCAGCAGGCTGTTGATCTGCACCTCGTCCTCCCACGGCGTGACCTCGCTGACGATCTCGTGCGTGCGCCAGTTCCACAGGACCAGCCGGCCGGGCGTCACCTCGTAGTCGGCGCCCGAGCCGCTGTAAAGCGTGGTGCCGATGGCGATGATATCGTCGTCGGGAGTGGTGGACAGCGACCACGGGCTCTGTGGCGCGACCACATCGTCGAAGACCTCGAACTCCTGTGCTTCCGGGTCCACGATGACGACCGCGCCGCCCATGCGCCCGTAGCCCGGCAGGCCGGCGACGATGGTGTGCCGGCCGTCGGGCGCGAGGATCAGGTCGCCCGCGCGCTGCAGGTCGCGCGATGTCTTGCCCAGCCGACGTGGGTTGCTCTCCGGCTCAGTGCCGAAGTCCCACGGCCGCGCCGGGTCCCAGACGGTGTACGTGCAGTCCGAGTATGCGGCCATGTGCAGCTTGCCGTCGATCCAGGTCGAGGCGTAGACCTGCCCGGCATGGCCGACCGGATCGCCCAGCACCTCGGTCGCGCCCATCGCCGGGTCGGCCGTGAAGAGGGTTATTGGAGTGTGCGTGTTGCCATAGACGCGGCCATCCGGCCCGGCGAAGACATCCCACAGCTTGGTGCCGCTGCACTCGTACTGGAAGTGCACGTCGTGGCGCTCGCCGTCGGGCGTGACCGCGAGGTAGACGCGCTCGGGCCCGGCGGCGTCGTAGGCGAACAGGCGCGTGCCGTCTTCCAGCTCATTGATGGGCAGGCCGGGCATCGTCTCGACCCGCTCCATCTCCAGCCCGGACATGCGCCAGTAGAGCTTGCCATTGCCGTAGACGTAGACACGACCGTCGCTGCGCTTGATGGCGCGCCCCCAGCCGGCGCCCTCGCGCGCCTCGTCGGGCAGGAGCTGGGTCTTCTCGCCGGTCGGGATGTGATATGCCCACACCGACGGCCGAGTGACGCCGCAGCCGCAGTAGACGTAGTCGCCCTCGATCGCGATGGTGCGCACGTACTTCTGCTCGGGGTCCATGCGCCCCAGGTCCTCGATCTGGTCGGTGGCCAGGTTGACGCGCGCGAGCTTGGCGCCGGGGTAGGTGCCGCCGTAGAGGTTGCCGTCGGACGCCTCGTACAGCTCCCAGACGACCTGCTCGCCCTCGGGCGGCATCCCGATGAGGCGCACCTCACCGGTGGCCGCGTTCATCTCGAAGACGCCGCCGGAGCCCAGGCTCGCGTAGGCCAGGCCGTTGGAGTGCGCGCACAGCCCCCAGACCTGGCCGCCGTGACCCTCGCAGTTGAGCTGGGTGCCCTCGCCGGTGAGCGGATCGAGGGCCAGCACGAAGGCGCGGACCGGGTCGGTCATGCCCAGGTAGAAGACCTCGTTGCCGTTGACGTCGCGACCCACGGTCTGCGAGTAGATGCGCGAGCGGTTGACCGGTGTGCCCAGGTCCTCCCATTCGCCGGTGATCGCCTCGGGCGTGCGGCGGCACCACGCCAGGGCGGGGGTGAGCACCAGCGCGAGTATCAGGCAGGTCCGCATGTCGTCACGCTCCCGGTCCAGGTGTCCACACATCCAGGGGAAGTCGCTTGCCCTGCGGAGGCGAATACTCCTGTGAAGCCCAGTTCACCTCCCCGGAGGCCCGGTTATCATGACACGTCTCGCGCTCGCGATGTTCTGCCTCACTGTGCTCGCGTCGGCGGCAGGTGCGGCCCCGCACCCGCGCATCTTCATCACACCCGAGGACCTGCCCCGCCTGCGCGCCATGGCCGGCGACACCGCCGAGAACGCGCTGGGCTGCGTGCCCACAGAGGCGTGGGCGACGATCCTCGAGCGCGCCGACCGGCTCGCCGAGGCCGGGCCGTTCCACTACGCGGTCAACATGCCCGGCGCCGAGGGGGGACCGCCCAAGCTGTGGGAGTACACGCTCTCGGATGAGCGCCCACCGCGTCATGACGACTACCCGCACTACCCGCCCACCACCGCGGTCTTTCAGGAGCGGCCGGACTCGATCAGCACACGCCTGAAGTACTTCCTGACCGCGTACGCGGTGACCGGCGATGACCGCTACTACGAGAAGGCGCGGGAGATCGTCTTCCACCTGTGCGCGTGGGATGGCTACTGGAACGACCCGACCTTCGGCGAGGACCACGCCGGCCTCGACACCTCGCACGCGGCCATCTGGGTCGCGGTGTTCTACGACTGGTGCTACGACCGGCTGACCGACGCCGAACGTGCGACGGTGCGTAACGCGCTCATCGACAAGGCGCTGGTGCTGCTCGAGGCGGAGGCGCACGGTGCGGCCTACCACAACATCACCGTGCTTAAGCTGGTGGGGCTCGGGATCGGCAGCATCGCGATCATGGACGAGGATGAGCGGGCTCCGGGCTGGATCGAGTTCGTCATCGGTCGCCTGTGCGAGAACTTCGACGCCCAGGGAGCGGATGGTGGCGCGATGGAGGGGCCGATGTACGGCGACTACGCCGCCACGGCCATCGCCGACTTCCTGTGGGCCACGCAGAGCGCGGGCATCGAGCATGACCTCTTCGACCACAACTACCTGCGCACGCTGCCCCGCTACTGCGTCTCGCTGCTCGACCCCGGCACCGGCCAGCTCCCGTGCTTCGGCGACGGCGGACCGGGCGTGGCCTTCGGCCATCTGAACCTGGTGCTGGCGCTGCGCGGCGACCCCGACGCGGCCTGGTTCTGCCGCGAGATCGGCATGTTCGACCGGCCCTCGCCGCGCACGTTCGTGGCGATGGACGCCGAGCGCATCCGCCCGGTCGAGCCGCAGTGGAGACCGTCGGAGTGCTTCGTGGACGTGGGCTACGCAGTGCTGCGTGACGGCTTCAATCCGGAGGCGGCCTACATGGCCTTCAAGTGCGGGCCGCCGGAGGACGCCATCGGCCACAACCACTACGACCACAACAGCTTCATGCTTTCCTACGCCGGGTCGTGGATCGCGTGGGACCCGGGCTACCGCGACTACTTCCACCCGGCGCGGCGCAAGTATACCGTCAGCACCCTGGGCCACAACACGGTGGTGCTCGACCTCAACGAGGACTACCTGGCCGATATGGGCCATCGCATCCCCGGCCATGACCAGGTGAATCTGGCCGGCGGGCGCGTGCGCGAGTTCTTCACCAGCGACGCCTTCGACTACCTGCTGGGAGATGCCGCCCAGGCGTACAACACCGAGGACTTGCGCGTGGTCGATCGCTTCGATCGCCAGGTGGTCTTCGTGAAGCCGAACCTGTTCTTCGTGCGCGACACGCTGGCCACACCCGAACCCCACCGCTTCAGTGCGCTCATGCACGTGGCGTCAAGCAACGCCTTCCGCATCGCCGGCGACGCCGCGGAGGCGATCAGCGCCTCGTGCGTGCTGCAGATCCACCCGTTCTCCCCCGATGGCATCACGCTGACCACGGCCAGCTTCCCCGAGGCCGAGAGCCGCGGGCCATACCTGGCCGCCACCACGGGCGAGACCGAGGCGACCACCATCCTCACCGTACTGGTGCCGCGGCCGCACCTGGAGCTGGTGATCAACCCGGGCTTCGAGGAGGGGATGGTGGGCTGGACGCCGCGCTCGGCTCAGGGCCAGCGCCCCAACCACGTGATCGACACCGAGGTGGCGCACTCGGGCAACGCCTCGGCGCGCATCGACGACAACGGCTACTACTACTCGCGCCCGTTCGCGCTGCCGGCGGGCACAACGGTCACCGTGCGCTGGTGGGGGCGGCACGAGGGTGGCGGCGCGCACGGCTACATCTACCACTCGGCCGACGGCGAGAGCGTGAAGCGCACCGAGCTGCCTGGCCCGACCACCGGCGAGTGGGAGCAGTTCGAGGTCACCGACACCGTGCCCGAGGGCGCGAAGCAGACCCGTGTCGCGCTGCAGATGTTCGGCGAGGGCCCGTGCTGGTACGATGACGTGGAGATCATCGCCGACGCCGATCTCCCCGAGGTGCAGCCTGCCGTCGTGGAGCCGCTCGACGAGGGCGCGACCGGCGCGGTCGTCGAGGCGGAAGGCGTCACGCACGTGATACTGTGCGCCAACGGGGGCCCGGTCGAGGTCGAGGCCGGCGGCCACCGCCTGGCCACCGACGCGGAGATCGCCGTGGTGAGCTTCGCGGCTGAGGGCCCGCGCCCGTTCATGCTGCGCGGCACGGTGCTGACCGTAGACGGGCGGCCGCTCGCGCCCGTCGAGGGCGAGTGGCGCGGGGGGCCGACGCAGTAGGCCGCGCCTGCCGCCCGCGACGCCCGCGAGGCATCGGCCCCGGGCTTCGGTCCGAAGTGCGCTGGACCTCAGCCCGGGGCTGCGTTGGCAGGCCGCGGCGGGGGATCGCCTACTACCGCGTGATCTGCAGCGTGGTCATGGCGCTGCACTGTGCTCCGGTGGCGTCGCGCGCGGTCAGGCGCACCAGGTAGGTGCCGCTCGGGACCGAGAGCCCGCTGGCGTTGCGGCCGTCCCACCACAGCTCGTTGACGCCTGCGGGCATGGCGCGGTCGGTCACCAGCGTGCGAACCGGCCGGCCCGCGATGTTCATGACCTCCGCGGTCACCGAGCCGCCGGCCGACAGCGCGAACACCACGTCCGCGCCGAGGGGGCCGGGCTGGGCGGTCAGGCTGGACAGCGTCAGCGCGTAGCCACCGGTGCGCGTCACCATGATCGACACGATCGGCCCCCAATGTTTGGCGTTGTCGTAGCCGCGCACACGGATCTCGTTGACGCCCTCGGCCAGTGCCACCGTCTTGCGCCACGATGCCGTGCCATGCGCCCGCACCCAGGCGCCGCCGTTGACGCACACGATCACCTTGGTCAGCGCTCGATCGTCATAGCCGACGCCCGAGATCTCGATGCTGTCGCCGGCCACGGTCACGCCGTCCGCCGGGCTGGTGATACGCACCACGGGCAGCAGGTCGCCGATGCCGGTGATGGTACGCGCCACGATCTCACTCCACTGCGCGCCATCGTAGGCACAGGCCTCGATCAGGTTCGGGCCGGACCGAAGGTTCGCCCACGCCGACCACGACGTGGTGCCTGTCGCTCGGTACCATGCCCCGCCGTTCACGCGCACGATGACCTTTTCGAGCCCGCCGTCATTCCACGCCGTGCCGCTCACCAGCACCGAGGCATCGCGTCCGGACGCGCCATCGGGTGGCGCCGTGATCCAGGTGACCGGGCGCAGGTCGCCCTGCGCGATGATCGTCCTGGCGGCAATCGCTCCCCAGAGACCGGTGCTGTCGCGGGCGCGGGCCTCGACCAGGTTCTCGCCAGGGCGCAGCTTCGCCCACGCCGACCATGACGCGGTGCCTGTCGCCCGGTACCATGCCCCGCCGTTCACGCGCACGATTACCTTGTCGAGGCCGTCGTCATCGACGGCGGTTCCGGTCACCGGCACGGCCGCGTTGTGCACGACCGCGCCGTCCTCGGGTAAGGTGAACTTGGCCACGGGGCGCAGGTTGCCCTGAGCGATCAAAGTGATGGTGACGATGTTGCCCCACTGGCCGGCGCTGTCGTAGGCGCGCGCCTGGATCACGTTGCTGCCGGACTGCAGGTTGACCCACGCCGACCACGACTCAGTGCCGTCGGCCCGGAACCACGCGCCGCCGTTCACGCGCACGATCACCTTGTTGAGGCCCTGATCGTCATATGCCGTGCCTGAGATGCGCAGCGCTGCATCGTACACCGTCGCTCCGTTCGTGGGTGCACTGATCCAGGTGACCGACTTCAGGTCGCCCCGGCCGATCAGGGCGATGGTCACGATCTCCCCCCACTGGCCGGCGCTGTCGTAGGCCCGTGCCTGGATCACGTTCTCGCCCGGATGCAGGTTGACCCACGCCGACCACAAGTCGGTGCCCGTGGCCCGGAACCACGCGCCGCCGTTGACGCGCACGATCACCTTCTGCAGGCCCTGGTCGTCGGAAGCGGTGCCGGCGATGCGCACGGCGGCGGCGCACACGCCGGCGCCGTCGGCGTGCGAGGTGATGGCGGTGTGCGGCGGGAAGTCTGCCACGCAGGTGACAGCGACCGCGTCGATCTCGCTCCACTGTCCCGCGGCATCGCGGCTGCGCGCCTCGATGAGGTTCTCCCCCGGCTGCAGGCCGGCGGGGGCCGACCATGTGTCGGTGCCGGTCGCGTCGAACCACTCGCCGCTGTTGACGCGGACCTCAACGCGGTCCACCGCGCCGTCATCGTCCGCGGTGCCCGACACCTGCACCGTGCGCGTGCTCACCGACGCCCCGTCCGCGGGCGCATCGATGCTCACCGTCGGCGGGGCGTCGCCGATGGTGGTCTCATCGACCACCGGCGCGCCCTCGGCCGCGCCGTCCCACGGCGTGCACATCACCCGGATGCGCTCGCCCCCGGTGACGCTGGCGCCGTCGAGGGTGGCGGCGGTCGCGCCCGCGATGTCCTGCCACGCGCTGCCCGACCAGCGCTGCCACTGCCAGCGGTAGCCCGCGGGGTCGCCGTCCGGATCGCTCCAGCCGCTGGGGGTCGCGGTGAGCGGGTTGCCCGCCAATGCGGGATCGGGGCTGATCGCGACCGCCTGCACCGACGGCGGCGAGTTGCCGATGGTCACCTGGTCGTCGCCCGCGGGCCCGTTGACCGAACCGTCGCTGGGTGTCACCACGCAGCGCCAGGTCTGACCCTTTGCGGTCGCGGAGGCGGGC
>JALGVA010000142.1 GCA_029820295.1 Candidatus Zipacnadia bacterium | reverse complement strand
TGCGCTACGAGCAGCGCTTCCTCGCCGCCCAGCGCGCCGCCCGCCAGGCCGGGCGTGGACTGTGGTCGGACGCGGCGCCACCCGCGCCCTGACCCCGCATCGTAGCTAGTGGCCCAGGTGTTCGCGGAAGAAGTCGCCGGCGAGGCGCGCGACCTTCTCAAGCTGGCCGGGCCCCTGGAAGAGGTGGCCGGCGCCGGGGATGATCTCCAGCTCTACGTCGGCGCGCATGTGCTTCATGGCCTCCTGATTGAGCGCCAGTACGTGCGGATCGTTGGCGCCCACGATCAGCAGGATGGGCGCGGAGAACTGCCCAAGCGCCTCGTTGGCCATGTCCACGCGGCCCCCGCGGGAGACGATCGCCCGGATGTCGTCGCGGCCGGCGGCGGCGACGATGGCCGCCGCGGCTCCGGTGCTTGAGCCGAAGTAGCCCACAGGCAGCTCGGCGACCTTCTCCTGTTCGTTGAGCCAGCAACTTGCCACCAGCAGCCGCCGCGCCAGCAACGCGATGTTGAAGCGGTGGTCGCGCGTCATGGCGTCCACGCGCTCCTCCTCGGCCGTGAGCAGGTCCATGAGCAGCGTGGCGAAGCCCGCGTTCTGCAGCACCCGGGCGACGAAGCTGTTGCGCGGCGAGTAGCGACTGCTGCCGCTGCCGTGGGCGAACACGACCACGCCGACGGCATCGGGCGGCAGGACCAGATCGCCGTTGATTGCGCCCTCGGGCGTGTCGATGCGAATCTCGCGAGAGTCCGCAGCCGTCGCGTCCCCGCTCACTGCCACCACCGCCTGTGCGGGCCGGTCGGCCCGCGTTCTCCGGCGTGCCGGTATTGTTTGCCGCGCACGCGCAATCCCCTGCATGGCGCCGGCGCAGGTCCCCGTCGCCGCCCGGCGAAAAGGTGCAGATGTAGGAGACCCTTGCCCGCGCAGGTGCTGCCATGCTGCGACTGCAGGTCGTGCTGCCGGTGGCCATCATCATCGCGGCCGCGGCCTTCGGCCCGCCCATGGGGGCCGCGGAGCTGCTGAGCAACGGCGGCTTCGAGCATGGCACCTGGGAGTGGACCAGCCTGTGGGGCCACCAGGCCCACTACGTCGTCGATGATGAGGTGCACTCGGGCGCGTGGGCGATGCACTTCGCCTCGACCGGCGCCATCCAGTCGCAGCGCTACCTCTACCGCGGCGGGCCCATCGAGGTCAGCGGCTGGTACCGCGTCGAGGACGTCGTCCACGGCGAGCGGACGTACTGGAACTGGTGGATCTCGGTCAACTTCTACGATGCCGCGGGCGAGAATGCCGGCCACGTTGACGTGCTGCACGCCGAGGGCACGCGCGACTGGAGCCGCTTTCACCGGCAGATCGACGCCGCGCCCGAGGGCACGCGCGAGATCGCGCTGGTGGTCTCGCTGCACAACTGCACCGGGCGGGCATGGCTCGATGACGTGCAGATGACCGCCGACGCGACCCTCGACCGCACGCCCGATTCGCTCACCGAGGCGCCGCACTACATCGGCGAGGTGCTGCCGCGCCCGCGCGAGGCGAGCTACCGGGAGCCGGTCGCGATCTGGGACGGCGAGCGCGGAGAGCCGCGCGTGCGCATGCGCCTCGGTGATGATCCCGCTCCGGGGGCGCTGCTCGGCGCGGAGCTGATCGACTTCCGCCTGGCCGCCTGCTCGCGCTACCCGCGCATGAACCCGCAGGAGCCCGGCGAGGCCACGCTGGTGACCATCGACCTGGGGCGCGTCGATGACCCGCACGTCGCCGACGCGGCGCGGCGCATGGGCGTCGAGCTGCCCGAGCTGCCGCCGCAGGGCCACGCGGTGCGCATGCAGCGCACCGGCGACGTGCTGCGGGTGCTCGCCGCCGGAGCCGACGACTACGGCTGCGCCTACGCGGCGGCGTCGATCGTGCAGATGATCGGCTTCGAGGGCGGGCGGCTGGTGCTGCGCGAGTTTGACCTGACCGACTGGCCGAACCTGCGCTGGCGCGCGAACTCTGACTACGGGCCGGTGGATGAGCGCTTCCTGCGGCGCATGGTCATGCACAAGATGTCGATGTACGCCATCCAGCATCGCGCGTGGTGGCGGCTGGTGGGCCCGGACGGCGGCCCCAAGTACGCCCCCCAGCGCGGCTGGGAGAACCCGCTGGCGGAGATGCACGAGTTCGCGTGCCGTACCGGCGCCATCGACTTCATGATGCTGGTGCACATCTACGTCCCCGGCGGGCGGCCGGTGGAGCAAACCGGGCCGGTGTTCAACATCGCCGGCGAGGGGGACGTGACCGAGCTGATCGGGCGGCTGCGCTGGGTCTACGACCAGGGCGTGCACACGCTGATGGTCTGCGTGGACGACTACACGCCCGCGGCCGATGGGGCCTACCAGTTCCTCGCGCCGGAGGAGGCGGAGCGCTTCCGGTCGATCGGCCAGGCGCACGGCTACCTGATGCGCAGGCTCTACGAGGCGCTGGCGTCCGAGTGTCCGGAGCTGCGGCTGTCGATCGTGCCCGCGCCCTACTCGCTGTCGCACCTGGGGCGACAGGTGACCGAGGAGGCGGGACGGGCCTACCTGGCGGACATGGCCGCCGAGATGCCCGATGAGGTGGCGGTGGTGTGGACCGGCCCGCGCATCACCAGCCCGACCATCACCCGCGCCGAGTGGAGGGCCTACCAGGCCCTCGTGCCCGGCCAGCCGCTCTATCTGTGGGACAACATGCAGTCGGGCGCGCCCATCCCGCTCTTCGCCGCCGACTACTACCCGCAGATCGCGCGGGACAGCGCCTGGAGCCTGATGTACCAGAACGCGCACTTCGCCGGCTGGCCGCACACCTGGCCGGCGGCGATCTGCGCGAACGACTACATGTGGAATCCGGCGGGCTACGACGCGTATACCATGCACGAAGCGGCCTGCCACCAGGCGTGGGGGGAGCTGGACTACGCCGACGTGCGCACGGTCAATAAGGGCTACACCCGGGCGCGCGAACTCGTGTGCGGCGGCGATCCCGACGCGCTGGTGGCGCTGGTCGGGCACATCTACGACGCGGTCGCGCGCCTGGAGGAGGCCGGTGTGCCGATGGCGGTGCCCGTGCGCTCACTGGCGGCCGCCGGGGCCACGCCGGACATCGCCGAGCGGCTGGCGGGCATCCCCACGGCCGAGGTCGCGCGCATTGGTGTGCCACCGACCATCGACGGGGAGATCGGCGAGAAAGAATGGGCGGGCGCGACGGCGCTGCCTGCTTTCCGCCGCCACGACACCGGCGAGGCGCTGGGCGAGTACTTCCCGACGCAGGTGCTGCTGGCGTGGGATGACGAGGCGCTCTACGTGGCCTGCCGCTGCGAGCACGGCGACGTGACGCTGCACGGGCACGAGAACGAGGGGCGGCGCGACGGCAGCATCTTCTTCAACTCGGACACCATCGAGCTGTTCCTCCGCCCCGACACGGGTGCGAAGGAGTACGTGCACCTGGCGGTCGATCATACCAACACACAGTACGACGAGCGCCGGCCCGAGGGCGGCGTCAACTGGGACGCGCGCTGGCAGAGCGCGGTGGCCAAGGGACAGAGCGCGTGGACGCTGGAGGTCGCGGTCCCGTTCGCGGAGCTGGGCTTCGGCGCACCTGCGGCGGGCGAGGGCTGGCGCGCCAACGTGTGCCGGTCCTTCGGCCAGCACAGCCAGCTCTCATGCTGGGCGCCGACGTGGGGGAGCTTCCACAACTGGCCGTTCTTCGGGCGGCTCGACTTCTCCGCTTGGGGGCCGCGCTCACCGACTCGGCGCACGGCCGAGCGTGACGTGAGCCGCGACCCGTGACGTGCCCCGTTCTGCGCCGATCAAGGCGCAGCAAGCGCCGACGTTCGGAGGGCTGATGGAGGATGAAGCTCAACGTCGCGGCGTTCGCACTGACGTGCGCGATCCTCGGGGCTGTGGGGCTGCTGGTGCTGGCGTGGTGGCTCATACTCATGGAAGGCCCGGACGCCAGCGCGGGCATGCTCGAGCGCGTCTACCCGGGCTATGCCGCCACCGCGGTGGGCAGCCTCCTGGGCATCGTGTGGGGCTTCGTAGACGGGCTGGTGTGCGGCCTGGTCTTCGCGTGGCTCTACAACGCGCTCGCAAGCCGGCCCGAGGCCGAGCCCGAGGCCGCCCCGGCCGAGTAGTGACGGGGCCCACTCATCCGGCCCGGACTGCCGGTCTCTTCGCCCACAGCGCGTCGTCGGCGAGCACCGCGCCGGTGGCGTCGCGTGCGCTGAGGTGTACCGTGTACGTCCCCGGCGGCACCGTGCCGAAGCTGATCGCGCCGTCGCGCGGAGTAGTCGGGCCCACCGAGGCGAGCTGCAGAGTCGCACTGCGCACCGGGCCGGTCTCAGACTGCAGCACCGATTCGAGTAAGACCGTCTGCTGCGGCCGGTCGGTCACCAGCCACACCGGCACCCGCAGCGGCCGCGGCTCCGCGCGAGCCGTCCCGTGAGCCAAGGCGTGGTTCGACGCCCCGAACCCGGCAACCGTCTCGCGCGCGCAGACGCTCCGGTTCACCCGTCGGGCCTCGGCGCGCACATCTGAGTTCTTTGTGGGAGGGGGAGACCGCACAGCGGTCGGGGAAGGGCCGCTTTCTTCCAGGAAAGGCCCCTCCCCCACACGCTGTTGCCGTTGCCTCTGCCGTTGCCTTCTGCCGTCGCCCCCCTACCGCACGATGAGCCGCTTCGCCCAGAGCGTTTCTTCGGCGAGGGTGCTGCCGTCGGCGCCGCGCACGCTCAGGCCCACCGAGTATGTGCCCGGCGGCGCCATCTCGAACGCGGCCACGCCGTCGCGCGGCGTCGTGGGGCCGAGGTCCGCGAGTTGCACGGTATCGCTGCGCACCTCTCCGTTCTCCGAGTGCAGCGTCAGCTCCAGCTCCACCGACGGGCGCCTCCCGCTGGTCACGACGCGCACCGGCAGTCGCACCTCGCCCCCGGCCACGGGACCGTCCGGCATCGTGACCGCCAGCGCCAGCGCATCGTTCGCGTAGTCCACGCGCTGTAGGCCGCTGAAGGCGAAGAGGCGCGCGTGATGGGTCGCGCTGGCGCCCTGAACCAGGTCCAGCGGCGCGAGCACCATCTCCTGGCTGATGACCGGGGTGCCATCGGCCTGCCCCGCCCACGAGTAGAAGATCACCTGGTCGCTGAAATCCTCGGCGCTCAGCACCGTTGCCGCGCCCAGTCGCCGCGCGCTGTCCACGAGCGCCATCCACCGCTGCGCCGGGGCGAGGAAGCGGCTCCAGCTTCCGGTGGGCGCGTCGGCGAGCAGCGCCGGCTCGGCGGAGACCTCCGCCAGCGTGCGCCGCCGCTGTGTCGTGGCCGCGACGGGCACAAACAGCCGCTGGGTCCCGCCGGTCAGATCGGCCACGCCGCCGAGCATGTACATCGCGTGCAGCCAGTAGCTCTTCCCGAAGGCCTCATCGCCGGTGTTGGTGACCTGTACGGTAACCTCGACCGCCGAGGAGCCGTCGCGGATGCGCATCGTACGGGTGATCATGCGATGGCGTACCTGCACGGCACAGGTGGTCGCGGTGTTCTCGACCACGCTCGCCTGCCAGGCTTCGATGGAGTAGGCGCCGCCGGGGTAAAACCAGTCGGTCAGCCCCCAGCCGTTGCGCCTCTCGCGGTAGATTGGGATGGGCCGGATGACCTGCTCGCGGGTGATGCGCCCGGGCGCCAGCAGCGGTCCGGCGCCCTTGAGCCGCAGGTCCGACAGGGCGCCGCCCATCGCCGGGAGCACGCGCGCAACGATGAGGTCATTCTCCATCACCAGGAAGGTGACGCCCTCGATCGTCTGCTCCCGCATGGTGCATTCGGCCCAGACGGGGCCGAGCGTCACACACGCGAGCAGCACCGCCAGCCCTCGCGCCCTCATCACAGGCCCTCCTCGTAGCTCAGGTCCGGCAGGATCGTCCCCCTCAGACCGGGCTCGGCCGAACGCGTCACCATGTGTCGCCCTGCCGCCATCGCACACAAGCGCATGTGCGCCGTGGCACTGTTCTTGACAAATGAGCAGCCCGGCGGGTCCTCGTCTGTGACGCGAAAGGTGCTCGAAGGCCAGTTCAGCATCGGCGTCCTCTGCAGGCGCGGGTACGGCAAAGCACGCTCCCGGATCAGGCGGCGGCGCGGCTTCGGCCTCGCCGACTCCGTCCGCCCTGACGACAGACGGCTCCACACGGCAAAGGCGAAGGCAACGACTGCGGCGCTTCGCGCCGCCCCCGGCGAGGGCGCCGGGGGCACAACGGCAACGACCCAACGGCAACGACCAACGGCGCGCGAGCAGGACTGCCCCTGCCACGGGACGGCAACGGCACCGCACGCGCTACGGCCCCACATCCTCCGGCCGCACGTCACGCACCGGCACGAACTCCGTCGTGATCGCGTCCTCGGTGCAGTGGAAGAGCCGGTAGCCCCGCTGCGTGCTCCCGTCGAAGTTCCTGCGCGTGGTCGCCAGGCAGGCGGTCGTGGTGTAGAGCACCCCGTCGATGACCTCCTCCTGATTCGCGTGGTAGTGCGCGCCGAGCACGGCCTTCAGGTTATGGCCCGCGAACAGCGCGATCACATCCGCCGCCCCCGCCAGCAGATAGCTCGCGGTGTTCGGGTAGAGCGGATGGTGCGTGCACAGCACGAGCGGCTGGGCCGGATCGGTCGCCGCCAGCACCTCGCGCAGCCACGCCATGCGCTCCTCGTCGATGGGCGTGGCATCACCGGGGTTCGAGTCGAGCATGATGAACTTCCAGCCCGCGTACTCGAAGACGTAGTTCAGCTCGCCGAACTCCCGCTCATAGAAACCGCCTGTCTGGTCGTGGTTGCCGCGCAGCACGTAGCGCGGGCGGCGGAGCCGGTCCAGTGCCATGCGCGCCAGCGCCATCTCGTCGGCCGTCGAGGACTGCGTCAGGTCCCCCAGCCACAGGCTGAAGGCGATGCGCGGGTCGGCGTTGATCATGTCCACCGCGTCGTTGACGATCTCCACGCTCTTCGTGTCGGTGATGTGGGTGTCGCCGGCCTGGGCGAAGGTGAACTCAGTGGCCTCAGGGTGCGCCGCCTGCCACGCCGCCCATGTCGCCGCCAGCTCCTCGGGTGAGAGCGCGCGGTCGAAGAGCTGCACCGACGCCACGCCGCCGGTGAACCAGCCGTTCGCGTTCGAGTACGCGCCGATGGCCAGCGGTGTCTCCGGCTCAGAGACCAGCGCGCCGCTCAGCGCCCTCTCCGCCGCCGGTTCGCCATCGACGAAGAGCCGCACGGTCGCGCCGTCGTAGGTCAGGGCAAGCTGATGCCAGCCGACCTCGATGGGCGCGCTCAAACTTGCCTGCCCGGCGGCCGTCGCGACACGGGCCGTCCACTTCCCCTGCGGGTCGGTGAGCAGCCCGAAGACATCGCCCGCCGGCCCGCCGTAGTTGTCCCGGCACGCGATGCCCGCGTACGCCCCCGGATCGCTCTCCTGCAGCACCACAACCGCGAGCGTCAGCGCCTCCCAGCCGTCACCGAGGGCCGGCCCCACCGCGTAGCAGTCCCGGCCGGTGCGCAGGAACACTCGTCCCATGAACTCCCCGGCCGCCGCGCCATGCAGCGCAAGGTCGTTGCCGTTGCCGGAGGCGTCGCCGAGGGTCTCGCCCTCGATGCTCGCGACATCCCACGACGCGACCGGCCCGTCCTGCGCCAGCGCCCAGGATGCGGCCAGCAATAGCGCCAGCAGAGCTGCGAGCACTGTCCCGGCGGAGAACCGTATTACCATCGGTGTCGTCCCTTCACTGCGCGGCGCTGCCCGGCTGTCGATGTTTCGCCCTGCTCCCGATGATGTCCTCGCCAATGGGCAGGAGGCGCGGCCATCGCCGGAGAAGCACGGTCCGACCCGCGATTTCGCGGAGGTGATGCCTGATGGCGGCACTGAAGATCGGCTACATCGGCGCGGGGGGCTTCTCCGGCCGGTTCATTCACCCACAACTCGCGCAACACGGCGTCGAACTCGCGGCCATCTGCGACCTCGCCGAGGAGAGGGCCCGGCGCGCCGCCGCCTGCCACGGCTTCGCGCGCGTGTACACCGACTTCCGCGCCATGCTCGAATGCGAGCGGCCCGACGCGGTGTTCTGCGTCGGCCCCCAGGACATGCAGTACCAGGTCGGCCTGCAGGTGCTGCGCATGGGCTTCCCGCTCTACGTGCAGAAACCGGCGGCCATCTCCTCCGAGCGCGTCCGTGAGATGGCGGCGGCCGCGGACGCCGCCGGCGTGGTCTGCCACGTCGGCTTCAACCTGCGCTCGGCGCCGAGCGTGCGCCGCACCCGTGACCTCCTCGCCTCCGACGAGTTCGGCGCGGTGACCCTCGCCATCTTTCGCTACGGCCTGATGAGCCGACACATCTGGCGTGAGGCTATCCTCGACCAGCACGTGCACATCATCGACCTGCTCCTGCATCTGCTCGGCGACGCTGAGGTCAGGAGCGTCACGCCCATCCTGCAGGACGGGCCTCGCGGCTACGCGGCGACCCTGCAACTGGCCTCGGGCGCGGTCGCGTCCCTGAACACCACCAGCGAGATGGACGCCACCGATGAGTTCATAGCCTTCGAGATCACCGGGCGGGACGGACACACCGTCTTCTCGCACGACGGCGACCTGCGCTACCACCGCTCCGATGGCGACGACGTCAGCATGACCATGGGCACATGGAACCCCCAGCGCCTGATCCACTGGTTCGGCTACTTCGACGACGTCGCCGGCTTCCTCGCGGCGGTGCGCGGCGAAGCTGAAGACATCTGCCCGATCGCCGACACGGTGCGCACCATGGAGGTCGCCGAGCGCATCATCGAGCTGTGCCACGAGGGAGGCGCGCCCGAATGAACTTCGCCGCCATCATCCACGCCATGACCTTCGACGGCCGAGACTCGCTGTCGCTGCCCACAGCACTGGCGACGCTGCGCGGATGCGGCTTCGAGTCGGTTATGCTCATGTCGATCCCGGGCCGCCCGGCGCTGACCGCCGACTCGGTCCCGGACGCCTGCCTGCTCGACCTTGGGCGGTCCGACCTCGCCGAGGTCCGGCGCATCTGCGACGACACCGGCATGCAGGTCATCGGCCTCTACGGCTCGGGCATCGACCCATCCACTGAGGATGCCTTCGACGCCGGCGTTGGACACCTGCGCGACGCGAGCACGGTCGCGCGGGAGTTGGGCTGTCGGCACGTGGGACACTCGGGCGGTCGCGCGCCCACGCCGGGACTGGCCGTCGAGGCGAAGCTGCCACTGCTGCGCCGCCTCGCCCACATAGTGGATACGGTCGCTGAAGAGTTCGATGACATGTACTTCGCGGTCGATGCGCACTATCACGGGACGGTCGAGAGCGTCGCCGACTGCGAGCAGTATCTGCGCGAGCTGAGCTGCCCGCGCGCCGGCATCCTGCTCAACACCGGGCACATGACCACCTGCGGGGAGGACGGCTGGGAGCTGCTCGACCGCCATCCCGAGCGCGTGCCCGTGATCGGCTGGAAGGACCACCGCCCCGACCCCGAAGGCCGCCGCGCCTTCCTGTCGGTGCAACTTGGCACCGGCGAAACGCCGCTGGATCGCTACGTCAAGTCCGCCCGCAACCATCACACGGACCGCGTGCACGTGATCAACGTCGAGCACGCGCCGATGGAGGACAAGGCCGCCGCCCTGCAGGCGAGCCTGCAATACATGTGCGCACTCCAGGCGGCGACATGAATGGCAAGCGCAGCAAGTGACATATCGTCCGAGCAGATATGATCGCAGGAGAGGCAGGCCGGGAGCGATGCCCACCATCATCGTCGAGGGACCATCGATTGACATCGAGAAGAAGCGGGCACTGGTCAGGGGGATAACCGAGACGGCCTCTGCGGTGTACGGATTGCCCGGCCACATCATCCACGTCCTGATCAGGGAGAACCCGCCCGAGAATGTGGGGGTGGCGGGCGGACTGCTTGCTGACCGACGCAAGGAAAGCGGCACGGACAGGTAGCCCGCACCATTCGTTATGACGGGCAAGACTGCGACCCGCTTCGCGGTGGACCGGCTCTCGTGATCGGCGCCCGGGGGCTTTCGGAGACGGCCGGGAGGGCGGCGACGAGCAACTGCGTGGACGATGGACGGGAGAAGCACCATGACACCGATCAGACTCGCCCTGCTCGGCACCGGCGGCCGGGGGCAGATCTACGTGGATGTCATGAACCGCATGGAGCCGGGCCGCGCGGAGTGGGCCGCGATGGTCGGGCGCACCCCCGCGACCGTCGCCAACTTCTGCGCCGACAACGAGCTGGCGTGCCCGCAGGTCATCGGCGTGGAGAAGCTCGCGGACATGGACGACGTGGACGCGGTGCTCATCTGCACCCCCGACTACGCGCACCGGGAGCCGGCCGAGGTCTGCTTCGCGGCGGGCAAGCACTGTCTGGTGGAGAAGCCGCTCGCCACCAACCCCGAGGACGCGCGCGCCATATGCCGGGCCGCGCGCGACTCGGGCAAGATCCTGCACCTGGGCTTCGTGCTGCGCTACGACCCGCTGGCGGTGCGGCTGCGCGAGATGGTCCAGGGCGGGGCGATCGGCAGGCCCATCGCGACCATCGTGCACGAGGCGGTGGGCTGGTTCCACGGCTCGACCTACATGCGCCGGTGGAACCGCTTCCGGGAGATGTCCGGCGACATGCTCCTGCACAAGGGCTGCCACACGCTGGACATCATCAACTTCGTCTCGGGCGCCTACCCCACGCGCGTGGCGGCGATGGGCGGCCTGGACGTGTTCGTGCCACGCGAGGGCGCGGCCGACTTCTGCCGCGACTGCGCGCTGACCGCCGACTGCATCTACTACGCCGACCAGGGCGAGGAGTACCGCCGCCGCTTCTACGAGACCGCCGGGCCGCAGGTGCTGCCCGAGGACCACTGCGTCTACAACGTGGACAAGGACACCACCGACAACACCTCGCTGGTGGCGCAGTTCGACAACGGCATGAGGCTGTCGTACACGATGACCATGGTCTCGCCGCGCGGCGACCGGCGCGTGACCTTCATCGGCACCGACGGCGAGATCCGCTGCGACATGCACAGCTATCGCATCGAGTACTACGCGCTGCCCGACCGGCCGACCGAGGTCATCGACGTGCCCCGCCCGGAGGGCTGGGGACACCAGCACCACGACCGCGCGCTGCTCGAGCACTTCCTGCGCCGCATCGAGAACGCCGAGGACCCCGAGGAGGGCATCCAGGACGCGTGGATGTCGGGCGCCATCGCCTTCGCGGCCCTCGAGTCGATGCAGACTGGCCGGTTCGTGGACATCGAGCGGTTCTGAGCCCGGACCGATCATCCCCCGCGCACGACAACGCCGCCCCCGATCCTCCGGGGGCGGCGCCTGTGTGCGCCTGGTGGCTTCCGCTACTCCGTCAGCGCCTCCACGATCGCGTTGGCGATGATCATGTGCCCCGTCGGGCCGGGATGCACCGGCTCCGGGCAGAACTCCTCGGACTCGCGGTACTGCAGGTGCTTCGCGAAGAGATCGTGCGTGGCGATATGCCGACAGCCGAACTTCTCGGCCATCTGGTGCACGACCTCGATGTAGGCGGGCAGCGCCTCCATGACCACCGCGCGCCAGCTCGGCGAGCCGTCGTCGATGGTGATGTAGAACGGGTCGAGCAGCAGCATCTGCGCGCCGACCTCGTCGCGCGTGCGTGACAGGATCTCCTCGTACTTCTCGGCGTACAGCTCGACCGTCACCACCGGGTCGCCGCCGCGCAGGTAGGAGTGCACGTCGTTGATGCCGATGAGCACCGACAGCCAGTCGGGCCGGTGGCGGATCACGTCATCAGTCCAGCGCTCGGCGAGCTGGGTGACGCGGTTGCCGCCGATGCCCTTGTTGATCCAGCGGATCCGGCGCTCGGGGTACTTCGCGGTCACCAGGTCGATGGTGAGCTTCGCGTAGCCGGCGCCGAAGGGCGCGGCGGCGCCGCGGCGGCCGGCATCGGTGATCGAGTCGCCCTGGAAGATGTAGGTCTGCCCGTCCTGTACGAGGAAGTCGGCCATGGTTGGTCCTCCACAGTCTCGGATATGGGTGTGCCTCCACAGTCTCGGATATGGGTGTGTGCGACCCGCGGGGGTTCGGCGCGCCGGCACGGGACTCCTCGCTGCCCTCACAGCCCCACTGCCTCCAGCCGCCAGCGCACCACGCCCGAGTGAACGCGTCACTTCACTGCCACAAGCCGGAAACCCCGCGCGAGACTCATCGACAGCGATCGCGGCAGCAGACGGAAGGCGTCGTCGATCAGGCGGCGCACGCGCGTGGACCTGCCGAGGTAAGGGATGGCTGTGGCCGAGGAGAACCCCACGCGCATGAGGTCGGCGGCCAACTCGAACGGATCGAAGGTCCGATCATCATACCATCCAGCGGGATTCACGGCGGGAGTGCCGGAGACATAGGGTCTGTCCGGCACTTCGCCAGCTGCGACGAACTGCCGGTAGGCTGTCTCAACCTCCGAGAAGGTCATGCCCCAAGTTGCGCCCGCGAGTTCGCGCGCTGCTTCCGCGCTGAGTTCCGAGTGCTCCGCAAGCAGCCACTCCTCACGCTGCGCCCTGTAGGAGGTGAAGTGAGTGGCTGGGCGCAGTTCCTCGCGCTCGTCCCAGCGCGCGATCGCCGCACGGCGCGTGGCCGGGTTGCGCGCGTTGTTGCCGTCTGACATGAGCAGCACCCCGCCGTTCCTGAGAACGCGCAGTGTCTCGCCGAAGGCTTGGTCAGTGTCGATGATGTGGCTCGCCACCTCGATCATCAGCACTGCGTCGAAGCAGCCTGACCCGTACGGCATGGCAGTGGCGCTGCCGAACACTGGGACGACACGCTCAGCGACGCCGGGAGGCACCTCCTGGAGGTACTCCTGCAGGGACCTGAGGACATCGGGACAGTTGTCCATGGCGTGCACGGTGCGGGCCCCGACGGCGGACATGACGCACGCAAGCGTGCCGCACCCACACCCACAGTCCAGAACGGTGGCTCCCTCCAGGGGAAGCCCGGCGAGGTCGAACAAGTCCCTGAGCAGGGCAACGCGCGACGGCAGCCTCTCGCCCCCACCGCTGCACCCGCGGAACTCAACTTGGTCGAGGACTGCAACGCGATCTCGCCAGTCGGACATGCCATCATCCTCCTTGATGCGACTGACCGGGGCGGCGTGGCTCGTCCTCAGGCGAGCCCCACTGCCTCCAGCCGCCAGCGCACCACGCCCATGTGGTAGCGCTGGTGCCACGGCGCGGCGTTGGTGTAGTACGCGGTCACGATGGCGCCGTCATCGACCTGCACGCTC
>JALGVA010000300.1 GCA_029820295.1 Candidatus Zipacnadia bacterium | reverse complement strand
CATCGCCTACGCGCCGGACTTCGAGATCCTGCTCGACCGCGAGCACTACGGCCCGCAGGCGTACTCGTTTGCCTTCGACATCTCCGACCTCGTCCAGCCCGGCGAGAACACCATCACACTGCAGAACACCGGCAACGAGGCCGTCGCCGAACACGCGGGCGCGCCGCTCGACCTGGTCTTCCGCCACCTGCGCCTCGAGGTGCGCGAGGGGCCGGGCGTGCGCGGCGGCGAGCCCGACCGGGCAGACGACACCGGTCCGTGGCAGCCTCGCGAACGCCGTTCGGCGCCCATCACCATCGACGACGAGCGCCCCGCCGCGATGGTGCTGACCATCCGCGGCCATCGCTATGAGCTGACCAGCGAGTTCTCCGCGCCCGGCGCCCCCGGCGAGACGCAGTGGGTGACCTTCCCGCGCGCCACCGGGCCGGTCACCACGCCCGTGATCGTCGGCCCCGGCTGGCGCCTCGAGCGCACCATCACCGAGCGCCTCGACGACGGCCGCATGCTGGTGCGTGACAGCTTCACGAGCACCGGCGACGAGCCGGTCGGCATCCGCATCCGCCACCGCCTGCGGTTGCTCGACGGCAGCGCCGAGCGCGTCAACTTCGGCGGCCTCGAAGACCCCGCGCGCGTGGTGGACGGCAACCTCGCGAACTCGCCCTATCTCTTCCTGCCGCGCGATGACTCGGGCGTGGCGCTGGTGGCCGAGGACGACCTGCTGCGCCAGCACGCGAAGTTCGAGTTCGATGACGACAACCAGATTGCGGGCCTCACCGACGACTGGTTCGGCCTGCGCCCGGCCGCCAGCTACACTATCGCCTGGGCGATCTACGCCACCGACACCGGCAGCGTCTTCGACATCATCAACATGCTGCGCGCCGACTGGCTGCCTGAACCCTTCACTATCGAGGGCGGCATCAACTTCTTCGAGCCTGACGCCATCCTCGCCTATGACGACGAGGAGTTGCGCCGACACCTCGAGGAACTCAATATTAACATTACAATGTCTCAGGGCGGCTGGGTGGACCGTAAGCTGCAGCTTGCGGGCACCCCCAACATCGGCCACGGCCCCATCGTCACTACCGAGTTCTACGCCGACTACCGCGCGCGCCTGCGCCAGGCCATCGAGAAGCTCCGCCGCCTGCGCCCGGGCATCAAGTGCCTCATCTACTACGACGCGAAGCTCGTGGCCGGCGAGGACCTGCTCGAGCGCTACGCCGACAGCATCGTGCGCAACGCCGGCGGCGCGCCGCGTGTACACACGACCGAGACCACCTGGGGCATGGACCTGGCGCTGGTGTTGCCGACGCTCGACAACGCGCTGGGCCGCGAGATCCTCGAGAAGATCCCGACCATGATCCTCGACGAGATCGGGGCCGACGGGCTCTACTGGGACGAGATGCGCTTCGGCTTCGAGGGCTGGGCCGACTACGCGCATCCTGACGGCAACACCTTCGAGATCGACCGGGAGACCGGCGAGATCATCGCCGAGTGCGGGGCACCTGAGATCGCCTGGCTCGACTTCAAGCTGGCGCTACTGGACGCCTTCGAAAGGCGCGGCGCGCTGGTGGTCGGCAACACCCCGCCGGGCACGCTGACCGAGTTCGCCTACCCGATCCCGCGCTTCTGCGAGAACATGATCCCTCACCACGGCCTGAGCACCATCCTGAAGACCGCGCTCTACACGCCCATCTCGTACGCGGGATACTCGGTGTACCACGACCGGGAGGTGAGCGAGGAGGACTTCCTGGAGGACGTCCAGCGCAAGGTGCGCGACGCGAACGTGTACCTGTTCTCGGCCACCATGTTCTACCACCTGTTCAGCGGCC
This sequence comes from Candidatus Zipacnadia bacterium, assembly GCA_029820295.1. Classification (GTDB taxonomy): domain Bacteria; phylum Armatimonadota; class Zipacnadia; order Zipacnadales; family UBA5352; genus JALGVA01. Next base: position 583 of record JALGVA010000300.1, on the reverse strand, counting down.
AGAACCTGGCCACTTACGAGTTCCCCATCACGCCCGTCGAGCTGGACGCCGGCGTCATCATCGGGCGCGAGCGGATCATCACGCTACGGGACGGAGCCTTCGGCTGGCCGGGGGAGGACTGGTCCGGCGAGGTCATTTACTTCGATGCCAAGCAGCGGCCGACGCGGCGCGAAACGGCGGCGCCCGATGCCCAGGGGCTGATCGACATCGACTTGCCCGAGGACGGGGCCGCCGTCATCGTCCGCGACTAGCGAGGGCCGCTAGGCCTCGTCGTCCGCGTCACTCTCGAGGTCCAGCAGCTCCTTGTCATCGGCGAGGTCATCGCCGCGGTTCTTCCGCGGCATGACGCGGTCGAGCGCGCCCTTGGCCTTCTCTACCATCGAGTATGCAGCATCGAGCGGGCCGGGGACCGTGAGCAGCCGCTCGCCGTCATCGTCCACGATCAAGAAGACCGGCGTCATGATGGCGCCGCCGCCCCCGCCGCCACCGGAGCCCACGTCGCGGTCGCCCTCCTCGTCTGATGCCGTGCTGCCTGCGCCCCCGCCGGCGCCGAAGCCGATGCGCGCGACGACCGCGGGGATCA
>JALGVA010000141.1 GCA_029820295.1 Candidatus Zipacnadia bacterium | reverse complement strand
GTGCCACTTTCAGCAGCGACGACCTCTCGACCGACCTGCAGGCGCAGACCGGCGAGTACATGATCCGCATCCGCGACCTGGCACCGGGGCAGACCGATCACGATCCCGCCAACCTGCTGGGCAACCCCGGCTTCGAGCAGAGCCACGTGCCGCACTCGGAGACCACACTGACGGTCGTGCCCGCGCGCGATGTGGCCGTCGAGCTGCCCGGCGATACCGCCCCGCAGTGCCTCGCGATCTCCCCTGACGCCGCGCCGCAATGGCTCGACGTGACTGCGCAGGACGGCGTACTGCGGGTGACCGTGCCGCGAGTGGACATCTACACCATGCTGGTGCTCGCCGACTCGCGTGAGCCGCTCGAGCCGATCCGGCAGGCGGTCGCGGACGTGGCGCCGTGGGCGCTCCCGCCGGTCACTGAGCCACTGCGGCCGGTCACGCAGGTCTGGCAGGCCTTCGGCAGCGGCTTCACGCCGAGCGACGAGCCGCGCTCGGGCGAGTTCTGCATCCGGTGCGACAACGCCGACGCGGCGGGCATCTCCGGCGCGGTCCAGTCGCTGAACTTCGAGGGCGATCCGCCCGAGCGCCTGACGCTGACCGGCTGGAGCCGCTGCGAGGACGTGAGCGGCCCGGCGGATGGGCACTACTCGATCTGGGTGGACGCGACCTGCGTGGACGGGACGGTCTTCAACGGCCACAGCGCGCCCTTCGACGTGGGCACGCACGACTGGCAGCAGGCGACGCTGGTGCTCGAGCCGCCGGCGCCGCTGGCGAGCGCGCGCATCTTCTGCATCTTCCGGCATCACACCGGCCGCGCGTGGTTCGACGACCTGCGGCTGGTGCGCGAGTAGGCCTACCGCGCCGGCACCAGCGCGAACAGGTCGAGGTTCAGCGAGCTGGCCAGGCGGTCCATGCGCAGCGTGTGCTCGCCGGCGGTGAGCGGGATCGCCAGCGGCGCGCCGTCCTCCGTCACCAGCCGGAACCAGCGCCAGTCATCGGTCGTGCGGCACCACCCGCCGGTCGAGCTGAAGGCCGTCACCTGCACCGTCTCCCCGTCGATGGCCAGTTCGCGGAAGACATCGTCGTAGACCGTCGCCGCGCGGATGATCAAGGCGTAGTCGCCCGCCTGCGGCACCTCAATGCGCCACTCGGCCCACTGGCCGGGGCTGTCCCAGGTGGTGTGCGCCACCCCGCCCGAGGCCGCGACCTTCTCGACGATGTTGCCCTTGACCACGCCCTCGGCCGCCACGTCCTCCGCCTCGTGCAGCACGGCGTCCTCGGGCGGCGACCACGCCTTGGGCAGCATCTCCGCGGCCACGCTGCTCAGGTCGAAGGGCTCCAGCGCCACTTCTCTGAGCGACTCCGCCGCACCGATGGTCATCTGATGCGCGCCCGGCCGGTCCCACAGCACGCCGGTGGCGATGTCGCCCTCCAGCGTCAGCTCGACCTCGCGGCCGTCCCAGGTCACCAGCGGCGCCCGCGTCACGCCCGCGATCACCAGCCGATAGCGGTCATCGGCGGGCAGCTCGACCGTGCCCCACCAGTTGCGCGGCACGTCCTCGACCCGCCGCCGCGCGTAGCCCTGCAGCTCCGACGCCGCACCATCGCCGACGCGCACCCGCAGCGGCGGCAGCTCGTGCGAGCCGGCCTGCGCGGGGTCCGGGCCCCACGTGACCCGGTGCTCGCCCGCGGGCAGCACCAGCGTGACCAGGTGCCGCGCGGCGTCACGTCGGACCTCGACCGCCTCACCATCGACCAGCACGGCATCATCGGTGCGCAGTGAACGCAGGCGCACCGCGCTCTGCTCGCTCAGCGACAGGTCGGCGAGCATGCCGTCGGGCGTGGCGAGCAGGCTCGCGTCCGCCGGGCCGCGGTCCACGCGCAGCCACAGATCGCCCTGCCAGCTCAACTCGCCGCCCGCGATCAGGCACGCGCTGAGCAGCTCGCCGTCCGATGTCGTCACAGCCGCCGCCTCGGCCCGCGCCTCGATGCCGCCGCCCGACAGTGATGCCCGCTCGCGGTCCTGCGCCAGCAGCACCGTCGTAGTCTGCGCGCCCTCGCTGATCTTCACGCCCACGCCGCCCGCACAGTCGATCTCGCGGATGTCGGCGCTGCCTTCGGCCTCGCTGCGCCGCACGTCGAACGCGGTGACGAAGCGCTGCTGCCTCGCGGGCCCCGGGGCGGCGGTCAGGTGCCACTCCTGCGCCAGCTTGTCCTCGGGGATCGGCACCGTGCCGTAGCCGTCGTAGGGGTGCACCGGGTAGCGGTCGGTGATGGTGAAGCTCAGCCCCTCCGGCCGCAGGAAGCGCCCCGTCATCGCCGCCGCGCCCGGGGTGACGCTCAGCGACTGAGTCGCCTCATCCAGCTCGATGGGCGCGACCGTGTGCAGCAGCCACTGGAAGCTCGACGGCTCGTTCGCGGCCAGCAGATCGTCGATCACCACCACGCCCGGCTTGACGAACAGCACGCGCCGGTCGAAGCGGGTGAGCTTCCCGCGGTAGATCTCCGGGTCGGAGGCATCGCCCACCATCCAGGTGTGCGCGGCGCCGTCGAACCACTCGGCCATGCGCCCGTCGGCGCCGTCGGTGAACGCCGCCTGCCCCTGACCATCGACCAGCACGGTGTTGTGCGCGAGCGTCTGCGCGGAGTACTCCTTGAAGTGCGGGCTGCCGTACCAGTCGTAGTAGCCCGAGTCGATCGCCAGCTTCTCCCCGTAGGCGTGGATGACGAAGGCGTTCTGGTCGGCGTGCTGGTGCCCCGCCCAGTAGGGCCCCGAGTGCATGGCCACGGTCACGCCCTCGCGGCCGTCCACCAGCGAGGTGTTGGCAATCCCGACCCCGATGAAGCGGTAGAGAATCGACTGCGGCAGGTCCACCGGCGGCCGCGGCTCCACGCCATCGACCGCCTCGTGCGCCCCGCCGTACCACAGCGCATAGGGGTCGCCGGTACGTTCGCCCAGCGTGCGCACGTAGCTCTGGCTGAAGGGCCCGCGTGCGCCGTGGTTGGGCTTGCCGGTGTCGGCGAAGGAGACCGCCCACGCGCCCGGCGGCGCGCAGTACATCGGGAAGTGCGCGGTCTGGCTCAGCCACGGCTGCCGGTAGAGGTCGATGTCGCACACCGTGCGCATCATGTCCGCGTACTCGATGATGAAGCTCAGCCCGTAGGACCAGTAGCTGATGCCCTCGTTGTTGTCTCCCTGGTAGCCCAGCGAGCACAGGAACTGTCCGAGGTAGAGCTGGCGGCAGTACTCCGCCCACTCGCACGCCTTATCGTGGTCGCCCGCCAGCACCAGCCCCGCCTGCCCCAGCGCCAGCGCGCGCAGCCACGCGTGGTTGTTCTGCGCGTCGCCGTGCAGCGGGTTGAGCGAGGCCCAGAAGTCCTCCGCGCGCGCGACGATGGCGTCGCGCAACGTGGCCCGCTCCTCGTCGGTCAGCCGGTCGTGCAGCACGTCGTAGGCGTTGCTTAGCCCGCGCAGCACGTGCTGGGCACCGATGTCGCCGCGGCTCATGGCGCTGCCGCCGTGTGGGTCCCACGCCGCCAGCGCCAGTGCCATCTCGCGCAGGTGCTCGTACACCTCGTCATCGCCGGTGATCGCCGCGCGCTGCGCCATCACCTCGAGGCGGCGACCGGTAGCGCTGGTGATGCGACCATGTACATCGCGGTACCAGTCGATCCACGCGGGCCAGCGCTCGTCGCCCTCGGTCCAGATGGGCGGGTCCTCGGGCACCGGTCGCGCCGCGTCCGACAGCGCCTGGGCGACCATGCTCGTGATGCCCTCCTCGCCGAGCCTCTCACGCTCGGCGGCCACGTCGATCAGCCGCGGGCGTGGCATGGCCGTCAGCGCCTCGGCGTCCACCGGGGCGGTCGTGAAGCGATGGGCCTCCTTGGGGATGTGCAGTCGATGGGTCACGCCCCAGCCCTCGGTGAGGTCGGTCTGGGTCCACGCGCGCCAGTACCACTCGCCCGCGCCGATGGGCTCGGCGGGCATGTGGAAGTTCCAGGGCATGTCCACCGTCACGGTTTGCCGCTCGGGGAACTCCGGCGAGCGCGAATACTGTAGCCGATTGTGCTCCGAGCCGCGCTCCCACACGAACATGGGCGGATCGGAGTATGAGATCTCGACACGCTCGCTGACCACGTTCAGGTCCGGGTTCACGCCCAGGCGGATGTTGTCGAGCCACACGGTCATCATCGCCCCTTCGTCAGGTGCACGACCGTAGAGGTTGAGGCGCGTCAGCTCGAGCCCCACCGCCAGCACGCCCTCGTTGGGCGAACTCAGGCTGGCGAAAGGCACCTCGGCGTGGCGCCATTCGTCGGTGAACGGGTGATCCCACCGCCCGTACTGCTTGCCCTCGGCGTCGAAGAACAGGATGCCCAGGTAGCGGCCGTCGATGCCCTCCTCGATCTGCGCGCGGTAGTCGAAGGATAGCACCAGGTTCTTCACCACGGGCATGGTGCGCGTGACTGTGAGCTGGCAGTAACCCTTGCGTTCGATGGAGGTCAGCCTGACGCAGTGGCCCTCACCGTCGGCGCCGGGCGCAACGATCTCTGCGGTCGCGTTACTCGTGCTCAGGCCCTCGTAGGCCGCGAAGTCCCGGGATTGCTCGAAGTCATAGAAGAAGGTGTCCTGCGCCCCGACCGTTGTGGCGGCGAGGATCATGAGCGCGACGACGATGCGTGTGGTCATTCGAGGCACTCCCGTGTCATGGTTTGCCGAAGATCGCCACATTCTCCCGCGGCAGCTCCAGCCCCCACGCGAACCTGCACGCCAGCCAGCGCATGGTGCGCTCGCTGTAGAAGCAGATGTGCGTGGCGTCGAAGCGGTAGTGCCAGTCGGCGAAGCCGCCCCAGTCCTGGAGCATCCCGGTCATCACGCCCAGGACGCCCCCCGGGCGGAGCAGGGCGTCGAAACGCGCGAACTCGCTCAGCGGCTCGCGGAAGTGCTCGGCGGTCTCGCTGCACACGATGAAGTCCCAGGTGCGCGCCAGCGCCGCTTCGTCGGGCCGGAAGTAGAGGTCATAGCCGGTCATGCGCAGGCCGGCGTCCTCGAGCATCGCCATGAGCACCGGCGGCTCGCCGCAGCCGTAGTCAAGGCCCTCGGCGCCGGGCGGCACGCGCGGGATCACCTCATCGGCCAGGTTGCGCAGGAACGCGCGGTAGCCGGCGTCCGCCGGATCGTTCTTGTGGAGCGCATAGCGGGCGCGTTCGGCCTCGGGGCCCAGCAGGAATTCGTCGGGTACGAAGACGCAATCGCAGTGCGCGCAGTTCAGGAAATCGCGCGCATGCGCGCGCTCCCCGCCGCGCAGCAGCAGCCGCGTCTCCGTTGATCCGCACAATCGGCAGGGCGCGTTCAAGGTCCCATCATCAGCAGCCGGAAGTTCCGTTGCACGATCGGCACCGTTGCCGCCCCGTCCTCGAGCGCGAAGCTTTCGCCGGTCTCGAAGTCGGTGAGCGCCTCCGCATCCACGCCCAGCGCCCCCAGGTCGAACTGCATGGGCGCCTGCTGCGGCTCATCGGTGTTGTTGAACAGCACCACCAGCGCGCGGTCACCGTTGCGGAAGATCGACGCGACCAGGTCGTCGCCCATCGGCTGCAGGTAGTGCGCGTTGTCCCAGTAGGGCAGGAACTCCACCTCGTCGCTCCAGCCCAGCGCGTCCTGGGCCGCCCAGATGGTCTGGTAGGGCGTGAGGTCCGAGTAGCTCGGCCACGGCAGCGAATCGTGCAGGAAGATCATCCCCGCCAGGTGGCGCACCTCCGGCAGCTTCTCGGGGCTCTCGTACAGCTCCTTGCCCTCGGGCGTGAGCTGCGCGCGCGAGAACTCGGGCAGGAAGATGCTGGTCAGCCCCCACTGATGGCCCATGTACTCCGCCCGGAAGGCGTCCAGCGGCAGCAGCTCGTAGTAGTTGTCCCTGAGCATGCTGGTCATATTCTCGCCGTCGATGATCATGTCGCTGAACGATTGCGTCGGCGTCCACAGATGCCCGGACATGTGATGGCTGATGGTCACGCCGAGCTGCTCATGCGCCAGGACCCACATGCGCTTCTGCAGCTCGCGGGTACCGAGGATCTGCACCTCCGGCTCCCACTCGCCGCGCTCGTTGATGTAGCCGCAGCCGTGATGGTGGTTCCGGCACAGCGCCGGGCGCGAGACGTCGTAGTACCAGCCATCGGCGCCCACCTCGGGGATGGCCTGCGCGAACGACCACACCGTCCAGTCCTGCCAGCTCCGCGAGTTCTGGCAAACCGGGTTGGCCTTGCCCCAGTCCTCCTCATCCGGGTTGTAGTCCATGCGCGGCCCCGGGTCGATGCGCCACTCGTCGCGGAAGTAGCCGTACCACGGGCCCTTCACCGAGCACTCCGCCAGCCGCGTGTAGACGTGGGTGCGGATGCCCTCGGCGCGCCGATTCTCGTTCCACTGCCGATGCGGCTCATCGATGGGCAGCGCGTAGCTGCAGCCCAGGCACCAGTTGGTGGACCACAGTGCGATATTCGGGCCGGGCTCGCCCTCCATCTTCCCCACCGGCCGGATCATGCGCCGGCCCTCGAGCGCCGGCTTCACCGGCGTCGGGTGCAGGCCGAACCGGACGGTGCGCGGCTCGGGGCCGATCTCGGTGGGCGTATCGATGAAGTTGATCACCAGCGTGTTGGCCTGCGCGCTCGGGATCACCTCGATGGCGCGCCCCAGCTCCTCAAGGTTCCAGCCGCGCCGCGACTGCGCGAACCACTGCAGCCCCACCCGCTCGTTGCTCAGCCCCAGGCACGCGGTGAAGGTCGTCGCCCACGGCTCGGTCGGCGTCGCCCCGGTGCCGATGCCGCGGTAGTTGCCCGAGTAGATCAGCGTCGAGCTGTCCGGCGCCATCGGCACCTCGAGCCGCAGCGCATCCACCGTCACCGGCTGCCCGGCCGTCAGCGCCACCTCGAACCACATGCAGCCGTCGTACTCGATCCATGAGCTGGTCTGCGCCTGCACCGGCCCGAGCATCGCCCGCGCGCGCCACTCCCCGCGCTGATCGTCCTGCAGGCTCCACTCGACCTGCGCCCCGGCAGGCCGCTGCTCCGCCCCGCCGACGCTCGCCACCAGCGCGACGGGTGCGGCCAGCAGCTCCTCACCCTGCGAGGTCATCTGCACCGGCAGCAGCCCGGAGAGATTGATCTCGCGGCCCCAGCACGAGACGCGGTCGCCGGCGTACTCCAGCGGCGTCCACGGCTCGGGCACGTAGTCGATGATGCCGATGGTGTTGCCCAGCCACTCGGGCCGCGGCAGCACCTCGAAGCCGAAGGCCTGCTGCCCCAGCGGCCGCTCGCCGTCGCCGACGGTGACGGTCGCCACGTACTCGCCCGGCTGCAGATCGGTGATGCTCACGGGCACCGTGCGCACGTCGCCCTGGCCGCCCTCCGCCTGCGCGCTCGCCGCCGCCGCTCCGCCCGCGGCGGGGGCGACCTCGATGTGCGCCGTCGCCGCCGACGCCGCGCCGCGCGTTGAGATGACCACCTCAAGCTGGTTCAGCGACGGGTAGAGGAAGTGTGCTACCTCGAGCATCGGGGGGTAGGTGAAGGGCAGGGTGACCGCCAGCAGCGCTCCATCATCGCCCGACGCCGTGACGTGAACGCCGGTGACTGAGGTGTCGGCCAGGGCGCGTTTCACCACCAACTCATCGCCGGGGGCCAGGGCACGCTCCTCGGACACCTCGCCCCACGTGGTCACCGTCGCCTCGGTGCCGCGCCCCACCGCCCGCAGGCGCACGTCGAGTTCGCCCAGCCACGGGCTGCCGAGCGAGGTGAGCTGCACTGCGCCGGGCGTGGTGGCCAGCGTGCTCTCCGCGGCGTAGTCCGTGTGCGGCCAGGCCACGTCATCGCGGCGCAGGAGTCGGTGGGTGCGCACGAGGCGGATCTCGGTGCGGTCGCCGGGCGCAAGTCCCAGGTCCGCGAGCGGGATGGCCAGCTCACAGGCCCATGCCTGCGCATCTACCGTGCACGCCGCTTGGGCCGCGGTGTCCCACGAGAGATCGCCGGCATCGGCGTCGCCGATCGCCCCCGCCGCGTTGGCCACGATGCGGCGCATGCCGTCGGGCCCGACCACCTCGATGCCGACCACGTCATCGGCGACGAGCAGCTCGTCGTCGCGTTCGGCGGCCTCCTTGCGGAAGGCGCCGAAGGAGTAGTTGTCGGGCTGCTCGATAACGCGTTCGGGGATGGGCCAGCGCTGCGCCACGTACAGGTTTGCGTCATCGTGGCCGATCCACGCCGTCCCTTGCTCGGCGTCGAGCAGCCCGGTCACGCGGTTCACGAAGCCGGTCACGGCGGCGGAGGAGGCCCACTCGGCCTCGCCGACCGTGCCGTCCAGCGTCACCGCATCGATCGGGGGGACCGCCACCATCGCCACATGTTCGGCCACGCCGCGCTGGTAGAGCGCCCTGACCTCAACGTCCTCAAGCGCCCGCGAGAAGACGTAGAACTCGTCAATGTTGGTGTCCGCGCGCGCCTCCACCGGCTCGCTGCTGCTGACCGGGCCGCCGATGCGGATGTCCGGCCCGATCGGGCCCAGCTCCACCTTCAGCTCTTCGGGGGCGCGCTCGCCGTTGATATACAGACGCAACCGGCCCTCCCGCCAGGTGCCGACCAGGTGCTTCCACTGGCCGGGCTCCCACTGCGTGGGCACCGTGGTCATGCTCGGACGTTCGCCGCGCTCGTCCATGTGGTAGAACGAGATGCCCGAGGTGTGCAGGTAGTGGTAGATCAGGAAGCGCGTCGGGCCGCCCACGCCGATCCACCAGCGGTTGACCAGCGGCGCGTCCCGCAGCGTCCAGTCGATCGACTGCACCCAGATCGAGAACGTGCCCTCCTCCGGCCGCATGTTGCCCTCGGTCGGATAGGTCAGGTTCGTGCCCGCGCCGCCCACGCGCACGGCCTCGCCGATGATGCCCTGATCGAAGCTGAACTCGCCCAGCACGGTCGGCCTGGTCCCCTCGGCCGCAACCGCCGGCTCGAGCGAGCCGTCGAAGGGCACGTAGAGCAGCACCTCATCGCGCGTGAACGCCAGCACCGGCGCCACGCCGGTGACGATGAACAGCGCGATGGTCAGATGTCGCAGCATGAGTCCATCTCCTCAGCAGTAGCAGATCTCCAGCCGTCGCAGCAGCGCGTCGCCGTCGGCGCGGGTGACCTCGAGCCTCACCGCGTCCGCGACCACGGTGGCGAAGCGCGCGATGTGCTTGTGCCCGAGCGCGCTGCCGACCGCCACGCCCTGCCAGCGCCCGGCGATGCGCGCCAGCAGCCGCCAGCCGCGCACCGCCTCGCCGGCGGTCAGATCTTCCATCGCCACCATGGCGTTCACCGGCGCCGGGCGGTCGAGCGTGATGGTCAAGTCGGCGGCGGGGCCCTCGGCGGCGCCCAGCGGCCGGCCGTAGCGCCGGTCGATCTCCGCGCGCATCTCCAGCAGCCGGTCCACGTCGGGCTCGGGCAGCAGTCCGCGATCGTCGGGGCCGACGTTGAGCAGCAGGTTCGCGCCGCGCCCGACCGAGCACTCGTAGATATCGACCAAGCGCTCGCAGCTCTTCAGCGTCCCCCAGTCGCCGGGGTGCCAGAACCAGTTGGCGCGGATGCGCGCGTCGCACTCGGCGGGCAGCCAGTGCGGGAAGCTCTCCCGGTAGCGCTCGAACAACAGATCGCCGCTGTTCGACTGCGCGGGTGCCTCGACCGTGTTCCAGCACGGGTAGGGCGCGAGGCCGTCCTCGTTGCCCACCCAGCGGAAGTCGGGCTCGCCCAGCGCGAAGATGCAGGCTTCGGGCGCGTGCTCGCGGATGGTGCCGATGATCAGCTCCCAGTTGTAGACGTGGCCCTTCGAGCCCGCGCCATCGAGCCACACCACCGCGACATCGCCGTAGCGCGTGAGCAGCTCGGTCCACTGCCGCGCGAAGTGTCGGTCGTAGGCGGGGGCGTCGTCATAGCACGGCTCGTGGCGGTCCCACGGGGAGCAGTAGAAGCCAAGGGCCAGGCCCTCCTCGCGGCAGGCGTCGGCCACCTCCGCGACCACGTCGCCCCTCCCGTCGCGCCAGGGACTGGCGGCCACCGAGTAGTCGGTGGTCCCGGTGGGCCACAGGCAGAAGCCGTCGTGGTGCTTGGTGGTGAAGACCAGGTACCGCATACCCGCGGCGCGTGCGGCGGCGGCCCACTGGCGCGCGTCGAGGTCGGTGGGCGCGAACACCTCGGGCGGGTCGTCGCCCTCACCCCACTCCTGGTCGCGGAACGTGTTCGGGCCGAAGTGGCAGAACATGCCCAACTCGTAGTCCTGCCAGCGGAGCTGCCGGTCGGTGGGGCGCGGCCGCTGGTCATCGTACATGGCAATACCTCCCCGGAGGCGATTCCCTGACAGGCGGGGGGGGACCTCTCAGGACGCCTCGGGGAGGCGAAGTAACTAACACCGCAGCTACCCCGCTTGTTCCCGCGACTTGAACTTGAGCGCAGCGGAGTTGATGCAGTAGCGCAGGCCGGTCGGCTCCGGGCCGTCGTTGAACACGTGCCCCAGGTGGCCCTCGCAGTCCGCGCACACCACCTCGGTGCGCACCATGCCCGCGCTGTGGTCCGCGCGCTCCATCACCGCGCCCTCGTCGATCGGCTCGTAGAAGCTGGGCCAGCCCGTGCCTGAGTCGAACTTGGTCTTCGAGTCGAACAGCTCGTTGTCGCAGCCCGCACAGTGGTAGACGCCATCCGTACGCCGGTTGCAGTACTCGCCGCTGAAGGCGCGTTCGGTGCCCGCCCGGCGCAGCACATGATACTGTTCGGCGGTCAGCAATTCGCGCCACTGCTCGTCGCTCCGGTGAACCGGGAAGACATGCTCCGCCATTTGAGTCTCTCCGCTCTACGCATCGGCCGCCGCCTGCGATGCCTGCGGCAGCGCGCAGCCGTGTGACGCCAGCACCGGCACGACGGCGGCGATGATCAGCAGGATGCTGAACGGCGGCCCTGTCCTGTCCACGTCCATGCCCGCCGCCTCCTGGAGCAACCGCATCATCGCGGTCGAGATTGCCATCGGTGTTGACGAAGCACCGGCGAGGTTCGTTGCGGGAGGAGGACCGACGGCGCCACTGGCAACGCCGTCGCCGACTGGCGTCACCGGGGCCCGGGCGGGCGGCTACAGCGCCAGCCGTCGGCTCATATTGCGCCGATGCAGCGACAGGCTGATGGTCCAGAAGGCCACGGAGAATCCCAGCAGCGCCGCGACGCACCACCACGGGCCGATCTGCGCCTGTTGGCCGACCCCCGTGCGCAGCAGCTCGGTGGTGTAGGTCAGCGGGGAGATGCGGGAGAGCCACTGGCCCCACTGCGGCATCCGGGCGATAGGCACGAAGACGCCGCTGAAGAAGATGAGGGGCAGGCGCACCAGGTTCGACAGCGTCATGATCGACGAGGGCTGATCGGTGGGTGGAGTTGACAGCAGCGTGCCCAGCAGCGCGAAGCACAGCGCGGACAGGCCCACGGCCGCGATGATCGCCAGCGGCTGCACCGCGCTGGCCCCCAGCGCGCCGAAGCTGATGGCGATGGGGATGACGGACAGGAACAGGCCGTAGAGGAAGGCCGACAGCACGTCCCCACCGATGAGCGCGCTGAGCGGCAGTGGGGCCACCAGCAGCCGCTCCAGAGTGCGCGTGCGCGTCTCGAAGGGGAGGATCGCGGGCGTGGTCGCCGATGCGATGAAGAACAGGGCCATGCCGATCAGGCCGGGCACCAGACTCTCACCGGGCACGTTGCGCCCGATGGCGAAGGCCAGGAACAGGAAGGTGGGGAAGAGGATCCCGAAGATGATCACGGGGCCCTTGAGGTAGTAGATGCGAATGTTCTTCTTCGCGATCGCCCAGCACTGGCGCACGGTCATCGACCTCCGCTGCGCAGCGGGCCGGAGGGTCCCTCGGAGGAAAGGGCGACGAAGACCTCCTCCAGGCTGGGGCCCAGAGTATTGATGCTCAGGATACCCGGCCCGCGCTCCCGCGCGAAATCCACCAGGCGCTCCACGACCCGGCCGGGCGCGGCGGTGAACACCCGCAGCTTGTCGCCATCCTTCTGGACGTGCGTCACCTCTTCGAGGGCCGCGAGGGCGTCGGCATCGACCCGCTCGTCGAAGCCGACCACCACGGACTGGCTGCCGGCGAAGGTGGACTTCAGCGCCTCCGG
>JALGVA010000140.1 GCA_029820295.1 Candidatus Zipacnadia bacterium | reverse complement strand
GCCCGCGCCGGCGGCCGCGCGCGAGCTTGCAGGCCGGCTGCGGGGGCCGCGCTCGCGTGCTCTGCGCCGCGCCGGCATCGGGCGGCGCGAGCGCGTGCTGGACGTCGGCTCCGGCCACGGGATCGTCACCAGCGAGCTGGTGCGGCGCTGTCGGGGGATGGTGGTGGCGCTGGACATCGACTATGCGGCCCTGGCAGGCGACTATCCCGCCGGGGCCGCGCGCGTATGCGCCGACGCCCGCACGCTGCCCCTGGCCGACGCGTCCTGCGACCTGGCATTCTTCCAGAACGTGCTCATGTGGGTGGACGATGCGGAGAGCGCGGTGAGCGAGGCCGCGCGCGTGGTGGCGCCGCGCGGGGCGCTGGTGGCACTGGAGCCGGACTACGGCGGGATGCTCGAGCACCCCGAGATGGGCCTGCGCGCGGCGTGGATCGAGGGCCTGCGGCGTGCGGGCGGCGACCCACTCATCGGCCGCAGGCTGCCGGCGCTGTGCGAGAGCGCCGGCCTGAACGTCTGGGTCGAGCTGGCGCATATCCCCGCGCCCGCCGAGGCCGACGCGCTGCACCTGCTCGCAGGGCTGCCGCTGACCGATGACGAGCAGGCGCGGCTGACTCAGGCGCGCGAACGTCTGACGCGTTCCGACGGGCGGTGGCAGGTGTTCCTGCACGTGCCCTACTTCCTGGTGGTCGCGGAGCGCCGCTGAAGTGTCACTGCCGGGGGAGGGCGTCGGACCACGCCCGGCGCATATCTTCCAGGCGTGCATTGCTTCCGGAGGTAGCCCCATGAGATACCTTGCCATCATCGCCACGCTGCTGCTCGCCGGGCCGTGCCTCGCGCAGGACGCCGACGGCGACGGCATCCCCGACGCCGTCGAGTACCACCTGGGCTCCGATCCGGGCCGCGCCGAGCAGTTCACGCTGCTGCACCACGACGGGACCGCGGGCCAGGATGACGAGACCCTCGCGGGGGACTTCGCGGCCGCGCCGGACTTCGTCGATGTCTCCCTCGCCGCCGTGGCGCAGGATCGCTGGCTGTGGCGGATCACCTTCGCGGCCGACTACGTGGGGGACGGGAACACGTGCATCCTCTACCTTGACGTGGACCGCGACCTGACCACCGGCCGTCAGGAGAGCGACTCCGTCCGCGGCACCGATCTGATGTACACGCAGCAGAACGGTGAATTCGGCCTCGCCGAGCACACGCCGGGTCTGCGCACCGACCCGCTGCGCATGGCCGTGGTGGGCGACGCGATCTACATCTGCGCCGACAGCCCGCTCGGGCAGGGCAACGCGCAGGGGCTGGTGCGCTTCAAGGTGCTCTCGCACGTCTCGCCGCCGAACTCGCGTGATGCCGATACCATGGAGTGGATGGAGGCGCCCGTGCCTGCGGCGGTCGATGCCAGGAAGCCGCGCATCGGCATGCCGCCGCCGGTCGCGCCGGTGGCGACGCTGAGCACCGACCGGCCCGACGCCGACGGCGACGGCATCCCGGACATGACCGAGAGGGTCCTGGGCATGGACCCCGACCACGCCGACGCCATGCACCTGATCCTCGAAGACCCCAGCGTGGCCGAGGGCGACGAGATGCCCGAGAATTTCGCCCAGGCCAACGACCTGACCGACGTGTACTTCGGCAACGCCGCCGGCGACCGCTGGGTGTGGCGCGTGGACTTCGCCGACGACTTCCGCACCGCCGGCACTATCCTGATCGTCTACCTCGACTGCGACAACGACCTCACTACCGGCCGCCAGGACGGCATGCGCGGCACCGACATCATGATGGTCTGCCAGAACGGCGGCTTCGACCCGAGCATCCGCAACCCCGAGGTGCTCTCCGGCGACGGCGATCTGCGCGGCCTGATCGACGGCGCCAGTGTCTGGTTGTCGATGGACCTGCGGATGAACATCAACGCCGAGGGCAACTCCGAGTTCCGCACCTACGTGCTCAGCCAGTACCGGCCGACCAGCGGCGACGACGACTCGAGCGGAGGCTGGAGCGTGGTGTGCGGACCCGGCGAGTCCGACCGTGACAGGCCGCGCGTGAGCACGCTCTCGGAGATCCTCTCCGAGGGCGTCTACGTCGAGCAGCCGTGGCTGAGCTGGCGCGAGCAGCTTCGCGAGATGGACGCGGTGACCGCCGACCTGACCGCCGCGGAGATGTCGGGCATGCGCCTCGAGGACCGCTCGCTCGTGGCCGACGAGGAGGGCGCCCGCGCATCGATCGCCTCGCCGGTGAGCGGGGCGTTCCACCTGAACATCGTGCTGCAGGACAGCGCCCAGCGCCAGGAGCAGGTGGCGGTGCGCGTGGGCGGGCGACAGGTCGCGGACCTGGTCGCCGCCGACAACGATGGTCTGATCCACCTGTTCAGCACCGTCGAGCCGGTAATCGTGCGCGAGGGCGAGCTTATCGAGTTCATCTGCGACGGCCCCGCGCAGGATGCGCGCATCTCGGAGCTGACCTTCACGCGCGAGCTGCCGGCGCCGCCGGGCCTGACCATCAGCCACGTCGGGACCTTCTGTGCGCCCGATCAGCAGGGCGAGACGGTGGACGTGGACGTGTGCTTCCTGACCAACATGGCGTGCGTCGGCGCGGTGAGCTGGGGCGAGGGCGACGCGCTCGATCGGGCTGTCAGCGAGGAGCAGCCGACGCACAACCATCGCCTGCGGCTGACGGGGCTGCGGCGGGGCGCGACCTACCGCTTCGCCCCCAGCGCGGGCTCGGGCGTTGATCGCGTGAGCGCCGAGCCGGAGACCTTCGTGGCCGAGCCGCTGCGCATCGAGCGCTGCGGAATCGAGCGCGCGCAGGTGGCGCTGGCCGTGGCCGATCCGGTGGCCGGCCGGCCGGCGTGGCCGGTGTCCGGCGGCGTGCCCATCCCGCGGGGTCAGCTCCGCGACGCCGCGCACTGCCGCGTGCTGCAGGACGGGCAGCCGGTCGCGGCGGACTTCCGGGAGCTGGCCTGGTGGCCGGACGGCAGCGTCAAGTGGCTGCTGGTCAGCCTGCTGCACACCGGCGGCGATTACGTGCTGGAGTATGGGCAGTCGATCGAGGCGGCGGCAATCGCGGACCCGATCCAGGTCGAGGAGACCGCCGACGGCCTGCGCGTCACCACCGACGTGCTGCGGGCCGACATCTCGCGCGAGCGCTTCTCGCCGCCGGGCGACCTGTGGCGCGACCTCAACGGTGACGGGCAGTTCGCCGCCGATGAGCAGATCGCCATCGCGCGCGAGGGCGCGGTCCTGGTCGATGCCGAAGGCAACCGCTACTCGACCGCCGGCCAGGCCGCGCAGCGCCTGGTGATCGAGGAGTCCGGGCCGGTGCGCACGGTGCTGCTCGCGGAGGGGCGCTTCGCCGGCGACGCGGGCGAGCTGCTGGGCTGGCGCTGCCGCCTGTACTTCTACCGCGGCTTCGCGGGCGTGCCCACGGTGTTCACGCTCATCGGCGACGAGGGCGACTCGATCGCCCCGCCCACCATGACCATGATCCGCAGCCTGACCGTGCCGGTACAGTTCGCGCACGAGTTCACCGACGAGGACTTCCTGCCGCTGCCCGAAGACCCGCAGGAGCGCGCCGCCGTCGAGCAGGCGCGCCGGGCCGTGCTCGGGGGGATGCGCATGCTGCACGACTACGACAACCGCTACCTGGTCATCACCGGCGACCAGGTAGAGGAGCGCGAGGGGCACAAGAACGCGGCCGTGGGTCTCGTGCACGAGGCGGCTGGGGTGCGCCGCACCCTGGCGGTGACCATGCGCGACTTCTGGCAGATGTACCCGAAGGCGTACTCTGTTCAGGGCTCGCGTCTGGTGGCCGAGATCTTCCCCGCGTTGCCCGCCGACCAGTACGCCGACCAGGAGATGACGCCGCTGGAGAAGACGCAGCACTACTACTGGTTCCGCGATGGCGCGTACATGATCCCGATGGGCGTGGCGCTGAGCTATGACCTGCTGTTCTACGCCTACGATGACACCGCGGGCAAGGAGATTATGGACGAGGCCTGGGACAGCCTCCCTCTGCTGACCGCGAGCCCGGAGTGGGTCTGCGGCTCAGGCGCCTTCGCCGACCTGGAGCCGGAGCGGCCGGGGGTGTTCGAGAGCTACCAGGCGTACGTGGACGAGGGCTTCGACGCCCTGGAGGCGCGACGCGAGCGCGTGCGCGAGTACGACTGGATGAACTTCGGGGACACCCACGGCGAGCGCGTGGTGAACTGGACGAACCAGGAGTACGACCTGCAGTGGGGGCTGCTGGTGCAGTTCGCGCGCTCGGGCGACTGGCGCTTCTTCGACCGCGGTGAGCAGGCCGCGCGGCACACCGCCGCGGTGGACACGGTCAGCGTGGCTCCCTCCGAGAGCCTGCTGGGGCTGCAGAAGGCGCACAGTGTCGGGCACACCGGCGGCCATGACATCGAGCGGCCGCCGAACACCACCTACTGGTTTACGCAGGGCATCTGGAACACCGGGCACATGTGGACCCAGGGCACCCTGACGGCGTACTGCCTGACCGGCGACCGCCGCTACTACGACGCCGCAATGTTGCTGGCGGACTGGCTGGCGCGAGAGAAGACGCGCTACCTGCCATCGCAGGTGCATCGCGCGCAGGGCTGGACCACCATCGCCTGTCTGGGCGGCTATGAAACGCTGCCCGACCCGTGGTATCTCAATGCCGCGCGGCTGTTCTCGCAGAACGCCATCGCTCGACAGGACCCGGGCACGGGTGCCTTTATCCACGGCATCGGCGAGTGCGAGCACGAGGTGCGGCACGTGGGCGGGAAGACCTTCATGACCGGCGTGGTCATGACCGGAATGAAGATGCTCGATCAGGTCGATCCCGATCCTGACCTCAAGAACTCCATCGTGCGCAGCGCCGACTGGATCGCCTGGCGCATGTGGCACCCTTGGGACAACAGCTTCCAGTATGCGCAGTGCACGCAGTTTGATCAGTCATCGACGCACGCGGGGACGTACATGGCCTGCGAGGGGCTCGCCTACGCGTGGGACCTGTCTCCCCGGCCGATCTACCGCGAGATGCTCGAGCGCTCGCTGGCCGACATGATCCTCAACGCCGGGCCGTCGGGCAGCGGCAAGGGTTACGCCATGCAGATCCGCATGACGCCCTTCGCGCTCAGCGCCATGCAGCGTTGGGGGATGACCGAGCTGCCCGCGCCGCCGCCGCCCGAGCCGGAGATCGGCATGGGCGACACCGTCTACCTGCCACCGGATCGCCCGGGCCTGCTGGCGGTGAGCGTCAACAACCGCGGACGCCAGGAACTCCCGGCGAGCGCGGCGATCGTCGAGCTGCCCGACGGTATCAGCGCCGAGCCGATGCGCGTGCAGTGGAACGCGCCCGCGGGCGTGGCCGTCGGCCCCAGCTTCGCGCTCTCCGGCGCCGGCGAGGGCCAGGTGCGGGTACGCTGCCGCGTGGGGGAGAGCGAGGATACGCTGACCGCGACGCTGCGGCCCGCGCGGCCGATCGAGATCGGCGACGCGGTCGGGATGATCACCGGGCCGGAGGAGCCGGTGGGGCTGGCGCTGGCGGAGCTGGGCATCGCGGTCGAGGCGCTGCCGGATCTGCGACCCGAGACGCTGGCGGGCTACGGTGCTCTGCTGGTGGGCAGCGAGGCGCACGAGAAGGACCTGTGCGGGCTGCGCGCGGACTGGCCGGCGCTGATGGACTTCGTGCACTCCGGCGGGCGCATCGCGGTGATGCAGCTTCAGAACACGAGCTACCAGCCGGGCTTTCTGCCGTTGCCCCTGGTGATGTCCAACGACAGCGCGGCCTTCGGCGAGATCGCGGCGGCCGAGCACCCCATCTTCACTACGCCGAACGCCATCGCGTCGCTCGCGGGCGTGATCTCGTATGACACCATCACCGCCGCCGATCCGGGCTGGACGGTGCTGGCCACCGACAGCAACGGCAACCCGGCCGTGCTGAGCACGCGCTCCGGTGGGGGGGAGGTGCTGGTGGTGCAGCCGTCGCCGGATCGCTATGTCCTCGGCCGCGAGACTCCCGGCGAGGGCCTGACGGTCGAGGCGTGCGGGCGGTTCCTGACGAACATCGTGGAGTGGCTGCGGGCGCGGTAGGCGTTGGCGCAGCCGCGTGCCGTTGGAGAGGCCGGCCCCCGCGCCGTCCTGTGTCGTTCGCCGTTGCTGAAGGGGCGGACGGCAACGGCGACGGCAATCGCCCTTCGGGCGATCCCCCGGCGGGCGCGCCGGGGGGCACAACGACAGCGGCCGAACGCCATCGCCCCTGCGGCAGCCCCTTCGGCGGCGTGCCGTGAAAGTGGCCATCGTCGCCGATGTACCGGCCGAGGACACCGACCGTTGTGTTGACCACCAGCCCGTGCATGTACCCGGGCCAGAAGTACTCCTCGTCGAGCACGCGCCGCAACGCATCGGTCGCCGCCAGCGCGTCCTCGGGCGTCGCCGCCACGATGTGCATCGTCCCGTCCGCGATACCCACGCGCGGCAGCTCCGCACCCTCAGGCATGCCCGCCCCGAACTCACGCGCGAACTGCCCGCCGCCGCCGTCGATCACGATCGCCGCGCCCGCGAGCCGCACCGCTGTCCCCGACGCGATCGCCGGCTCCACCTCGCGCGGCTCATCGACCGCGCAAGCGAAGTACGCCTGCATGGCGCCCGCCATGCGCTCGGCCGCCATGCGCTCGGTCTCGGAGGCATCCTCGCGCAGCAGGATGGTCGCGGGCGCGCCACCTTCGGGGGCGATCGGGAAGTCATGGATCTGCGCGCGCGTGGCCGCGAACAGCTCCAAGGTGAAGAACACCCGCACCTGCGTGCAGCCGCCCGAACCAATCGCACTACACTCTTGACATACACAGTCCGTACGGCGAACGGCGCGCGTCGCCCCTCGGCCGCCCCCCCTCGCGAGAGCGCGAGGGGCATCCCAACCGGGGGCGGGAACAACGCCGTGGTGGGCCTGACTCGCGGCGTCGTGCGCGCGCTTCGCGAAGGAATCCGCGCCCCGCGCACCCAACCTGCCTGGGACGCGAGGCGAGGGAGGCGACGCGCGATGACCGATGAGGTGCGGCCGGTGACGCAGCGCGGGGAGGCGCTGCTGCAGGACCCGACGCTCAACAAGGGCAGCGCCTTCACGGAGGAGGAGCGGCGCGAGCTGGGCCTGACCGGGCTGCTGCCGCCCGCCGTGTCCACGCTGGAGCAGCAGATGGCGCGGGTGCTCGAGAACTTCCGCGCCAAGCGGACACCGCTCGAACGTTATATCTACCTGCGCTCGCTGCAGGACCGCAACGAGACGCTCTTCCATGCCGTGCTGATCGAGCACCTCGAGGAGATGGCGCCGATCGTCTATACGCCCACCGTGGGCGAAGCGGTGCGGCGCTTCAGCCACATCTTCCGAAGCTGGCGCGGGGTGTTCATCACGCCCGAGAACGTCGGCGACATCGACGGCATCCTCGCCAACGCCGCCGACGGCGAGATCGCCATCATCGTGTGCACCGACAACGAGGGCATCCTGGGCATCGGCGACCAGGGCGTGGGCGGCATCGGCATCCCCATCGGCAAGCTGGCGCTCTACGTCGCCGCCGGCGGCTTCGCGCCCACCGCATGCCTGCCCGTCTGCCTCGACGTGGGCACCGACAACGAGGAGCTGCTGGCCGACCCCATGTACATGGGCGTACGGCGTCACCGACTCGCCAGCCCCGAGTACGAGCAGTTCATCACGGCCTTCGTGGCGGGCGTGAAGCGCTGCTGCCCGTCGGCGGTGCTGCAGTGGGAGGATTTCAGCCGCGACCGCGCCTTCGACAACCTCGAGCGCTACCGCGACGAGCTGCCCTCATTCAACGACGACATCCAGGGCACCGCCGCCGTCGTGCACGCGGGACTGCTGGGTGCGCTGGCGCAGGCGGGCAGGCCGCTGACCGAGGAGCGCATCGCGGTGCTGGGCGCGGGCGCGGCAGGCGTGGGCGTGGCCGCGGCGATCATGGCGGCCATGCAGCAGCAGGGCCTCGAGTTCCAGGAGGCCTCCGCGCGCGTGATGGTCTTCGACAGCCGCGGCCTGGTGCTCACCGGCCGCGGCGACCTGCCCGGCTACAAGCGCCGTGTGGCGCATGCGCCCGACGTGGTGCGGGAGTGGGGCCTTGACCCGGCGGGCGACCTGTCCTTCGAGCGCGTGGTCGAAGCCGCTCGGCCGGGCACGGTCATCGGCCTCTCCGGCCACCGCGGGGCGCTCCGCGAGAGCGTCGTGCGCTCGATGTCCGAGCACTACGAGCGGCCGATCATCTTTGCGCTCAGCAATCCGTCGAGCAACGTGGACGCCCACCCGCGGGATGTGGTGCGTTGGACCGGCGGGCGGGGCATCATCGCCGTGGGCAGCCCGTTCGACCCGGTGCTCCACAAGGGCCGGCTGCATCGCTTCTCGCAGGTTAACAACTTCTGGGTCTTCCCCGGCCTCGGCGCCGGAGCGTACCTGGCGCGCGCGCGGCGCATCTCCGACGGCATGATGCTCGCCGCCGCGCAGGCGGTGAGCGAGTCCCTCACTGCGGGAGACCGCGCGCAGGGGCTGGTGCTGCCCGACGCCGTGCAGTTGCGTGACGTGGGGGCGCGCGTGGCCGCCGCGGTCATGGTCGCCGCCGCCGAGGAGCGCCTCGCCGGGCGCGATCTGCCCGCCGACCCGCAGCAGTTCGTCTGCGACTGGCGCTACGTCCCGCGCTACCAGCGCTACGTGCCGGCCTGAATGCGCGCGGCTACTCCAGCGCGGTCCCCGGCAGGGTCAGTCGGACGTGTTGGATAGGGCTTGAGTGCCAGGCGCCTTGGGATTCGCGTCGGGCGTGAAGCAGCATGTAGCCCCATGTGAAGGTGGTCAACTGCGACTGTGCGCCTGCGCCCTCCAGCCAGAAGAGCACATACACGTTCTCGTCCCTGTTCACCCACATGGTCTTGCCGAAGACGCAGGTGCCGTCCGGTCCGGTCGTCTTGGATTCCACCGGGAAGCTGCCTCTCGGCGCGCTGTAGTACTCGCCATACGAGCAGGAGAAGTGGACCGTCTGGTTCGCGGCGGGCACGGCCGTGGGCGTGAGCGCCGTGCAGAAGATGCGCACCCACACATCCATGTGTTCAGGAACCGGGTCATCGGGGTCCACGGCGTCACCCATCGCTGCTCCACAGCCGAGCGTCGCGAGGAACGCCCCCGGCGCCAGACAGGCGACCAGCAGGCCGGTCATTGCCGCAAGCCAGATGCCCTTCGTGAACGGGAGCTTCGTCGTGTCTTCACCACCCGCAATGGCGAGATAGCCCGCACCGCCGGTCACCAAACCGGTTGACCCCCGGCGGCGGAGCCCCCCGATTCCTCAGAGACTCCTCACAGTACCATCACACATTGCTCAGTGCTGTTGGGATGGTGGCGCTATGATGGCCCGCCTACTCGATGCGCAGGCGGGTGATGCGCGGCGGGCGCGGCGGGCTGGGCGGGCGGTAGTAGTCGCGCCGGTCGGCGGAGGGCGGAGGCGGGGGGCCTCCGCGACGGATGGCGAGGCGACCGACCAGGTAGCCCGCGGCGAAGCCGCCGATGTGGGCGGCGTAGGCGACGCCGGTGTTGAGCCCGATGCTGCCGATGCCGTGGAAGAGTTGGATCACGAACCAGTAGACCAGGAAGACGGGGGCGGGCAGGTCGACCACCGTGATAAAGAACAGCAGGAAGATGAGCGTTCGCACGCGCGCGTGCGGGAAGAGTACGAAGTAGGCGCCGAGCACCCCGGCGATGGCGCCGCTGGCTCCGACGATGGGCACGTTGGAGAAGCCGCTGATGAGCGCGTGGGCGAGGGTGGCGACGATGCCGGCGCCGAGGTAGAACAGCAGATACTTCACGTGCCCCAGCCGGTCCTCGACGTTGTCCCCGAAGACCCACAGGAAGAGCATGTTGCCCGCGATGTGCAGTACGCCGCCGTGCATGAACATCGACATGGTCAGCGCGCCCAGGGCATCGGGCAGGGTCGTGCCCGAGCCGGGGCGGAGCATCGACGGGCGGAAGGCCCACGCCTGGCCGGCCCCCGGCGAGATGAGCTGCACCAGGAAGACCGCCACACACGCGAGGATGATCGCCACGCTGACGATGGGGAAGTGCCCTGAGCGGATGTTGTCGCGGAACGGGATCATGTCGGTTATCCCTGCGCATCGCCGGCGTCCCGGCGGCCCGCCCGGGCGGTGCCGGGCACAGTGCGGGGCGGGCCCCACCGGCGACCCGCCCCGCAATGTTGTCGCGTCGAGGACTGTGGGCCGGGCGCTAGTCCTCCTCTTCCTCTTCCTCGATCTCGGCCAGCAGCCCCTCGGTGGTCATGATCATGGAGGCGATACTGGCGGCGTTCTCGAGCGCCGAGCGCGTGACCATCAGCGGATCGATGACGCCGGCCTCGACCATGTTCTCGAGCTTGCCGTTGAGGGCGTTGTAGCCGATGTCGTTGCCGTCGGCATCGAGCACGTGGCGCACGATAACCGAGCCCTCGACGCCGCTGTTCTCGGCGATCTGGCGCAGGGGCGTGGACAGCGCGCCGCGGACGATGTTCACGCCGGTCCGTTCGTCGCCGGTGGCCTTGAGCTTGTCCAGTGCCGGGACGGCGTTGGTGAGCGCGACGCCGCCGCCGGGCACGATGCCCTCGGCCACGGCCGCGCGGGTCGCCGACAGGGCGTCCTCGAAGCGATGCTGCTTCTCCTTGAGTTCGGTCTCGGTGGCCGCGCCCACGCGGATGACGGCGACGCCGCCGGAGAGCTTGGCGAGGCGCTCCTCGAGCTTCTCACGATCGTAGTTCGAATCGGTCTCCTCGATCTCGCGGCGGATCTGGTCGATGCGCGCGCGGATGGTCTGGGCCGAGCCGGCGCCCTCGATGATCACGGTCTCGTCCTTGGTCACCTTGACCTGCTTGGCGGTGCCCAGCATGTCGAGGGTCACGTTCTCGAGCTTGATGCCCAGGTCCTCGGAGATGAAGGTGCCGTTGGTGAGGATGGCGATATCCTCCATCTGCCGCTTGCGGCGGTCGCCGAAGCCGGGGGCCTTGACCGCGGCGGCCTGCAGGGCGCCGCGCAGCTTGTTGACCACCAGCGTGGCCAGGGCCTCGCCCTCGACGTCCTCGGCGACGATCAGCAGCGGCCGTCCCGACTGCACGATCTGCTCGAGCACGCCGATGATGTCGGCAACCGAGCTGATCTTCTTCTCGAAGAGCAGGATGTAGGGCTCCTCGAGCACCGCCGCCATCTGCTCGCGGTCGGTGATCATGTACGGGGACAGGAAGCCCTTATCGAACTGCATGCCCTCGACCAGCTCCAGCGTGGTCTCGGTGCCCTGGGACTCCTCGACGGTGATGACGCCGTCCTTGCCCACCTCCTCCATGGCGTCGGCGACGAGCCTGCCGATCTCCTCGTCGTTGCCGGCGATGGAGGCGACGTGGAACATGTCGTCCTTGGTGTTCACCTCGATGGCCATCTCGCGCAGCGCTCGGACGGCCGCATCCACGGCCCTGTCGATGCCGCGCTTGACGAACATCGGGTTGGCGCCGGCGGCGACCGCCTTGAGGCCCTCGCGCAACATCGACTGGGCGAGCACGGTCGCGGTGGTGGTGCCGTCGCCCGCGACGTCGTTGGTCTGCGAGGCAACCTCCTTGAGCAACTGCGCGCCGGTGTTCTCGAAGTGGTCCTCAAGCTCGATCTCCTTGGCGACGGTCACGCCGTCCTTGGTGATCGTGGGCGAGCCGAACTTCTTCTCGAGCAGCACGTTGCGGCCGGTGGGGCCCAGAGTGACCTTCACGGCGTCGGCCACGATGTTGGCGCCCCGCTCCAGGGCCCGGCGCGCCTCCTCGCTGTAGAGAATCTCCTTTGCTGCCATGGGTCAGATGTCTCCCTTTCGGTTGAGTGTCAGAACGTGATTGGCCTGCCTACGCTTCCTTGGCGAGGATCTGGCTGCCGTCCATGATGAGGTAGTCCTCGCCGTCCACGGTGATCTCGGTGCCACCGTACTTGGCGATGATGACGACATCGCCCACCTCGACATCCGGCGCCACGGTCGTGCCGCTGTCGAGCTTGGCGCCCTCGCCCACGGCGACGACCTCGGCCTTCTGCGGGCGCTCCTGAGCCGACTCGGGCAGGTGAATGCCACCCGCGGTCGTCTCGGCCTCCAGGCGCTTGACCATCACGCGATCTCCCAGCACACGAATACCCATCTACGTCTGGTCCTCCCTTCTGCACTGCGTCCCACGAGAGTATCATCCCGCGCGCTGCCGCGGGAGCAATTCCACACGACTGCGAAACGCTATTCTATCGTGCTTCGTCGGTCTCTGCAACCCT
>JALGVA010000139.1 GCA_029820295.1 Candidatus Zipacnadia bacterium | reverse complement strand
TGCCCGGAACACGCGGAGGCGGCGGTGGGGGTGGCGGGGGCGGCGGCCTGCTCGCTGGCCTCGGCGGACTCGGCGATGGCGCCGGCCCGGGACCGGGGCCCGGCTCGGGCGCGTACATGATCGTGAAGGCATCGCCGTCGTCAGGCTGGCAGCCGGTGGGCATCGGCGGGACCGGGCCCGGCGGCGGCCAGGGCGGCGAGGGTGGCGTCGGCGCCGGTGAGGGCGGCGGCATCGGCATGGGCGAAGGGCCGGGCGTCGGCCCTCTCGGCCCGATCGCCGTGGGCGGTGCCGAGGGCACGGTCGCGGGCCCGGCCGCGCTGGCACTGCCGGGCGCGCTGGTGGCGGGCGTTCCCGGCGCGTTCGGGATCGGCGGCGTCCCCGGGGGCGACGGGTTCGGCGGCGGCGGCATCGGCGACGCGACCAAGCTCTACCCGCTCATGTCGCCCGGGGGCCTGCCGGGCGGCGAGGGCCTCGGGCCGGGGGGCGGCCTGGCCTTGATCCCCGGCGGGACGCCCGGCGAGGGTGCGGGAGGTGGCGGTCCGGTCGGCTTCGGCCTGCCCACGGCGGGCGGGCGAGGCGGGATGGGCCTGCTGCCGCTGCCCGCGGGCGCGGCAGGTACGATGCTGGCCCAGGCGCGCGAGGCGGTGCCGGGACTCGCCGGTCTCGGGCCGTGGGCCGACGTCGCCAGCGGGAAGAGCACGCCCGGCGGCCTGTACACGGATGTCTCGGGCAGCTTCGACATGCCCATGGGCGTCACCACCGCCGACTACCAGGCGGACGCCGAGGGCATGCTCAACCTGCTCGCCGAAGTGCGCGGGCGCACCAACATCCACGTCACGGTGCACGAGCGCTACGTACCCCTGACGCTCGAGAACATCCAGCAGTCGCCGGTGCTGCACCTGCGCGGCCACCGCGCCTTCAGCCTGACCGACGAGGAGCGCGAGGTGCTGCGGCAGTACGTCGCGCAGGGCGGGACCATCTTCGGCGAGGACTCGCACGGACCGTTCGGAGAGTGCTTCCGGCGGGAGATGCGCAAGACCTTCGGCCGCGGCCTCGAGGACCTGCCCATGGACCACGACCTCTACCGCGCGCACTACGTGCTCGACCGCGTGCCCGCCGGCGATATGGGCGAGCGTTACCCCATGCAGGGGATCGACGTGGGCGGGCGGCTGGGCGTGATCTTCTCGCGCAACGACTACGGGGACTGCTGGGAGGGAACCGGTGAGTGGGTGCGGCCCGAGAGCCGCGAGCCGGCCTTCCGGATGGGCGTGAATATCTTCACCTACATCACCGCGCAGTGGCAGCGCTACCACCAGCAGTAAGCCCGCGTCACGGCCGCTCCGGCCGCCACGCAGGGGCCACGTCGCGCACCGGCCCCCCGCCGACCTCCACCACGCCCGAGCCATCCGCCTGCGCCACGTAGAGCCGCGTCTCCCCGCTGCGGTCCGACAGGAAGGCGATCATCGTGCCATCCGGCGACCACCGGGGCGCCCACTCGTTGTGCGGGCTGTTGGTGATGTTGGTCTGTTGCCCGGAGGCGAGGTCGCAGACCATGACCTCGCGGTTGCCCGCGGGTGAGGCCGCCCAGGCCATGCGCTGCCCGTCGGGCGCCCACGCCGGCTCCTCGTACCAGCCCTCAGCGCCGCTGACGTTGGTGGCAGTGTTCGCGGCCAGGTCGAAGACGTAGACGCTGATGTTGCCATCGCGATGGGTGCGGAAGGCCAGCCTAGTCCCGTCGGGCGAGAACGCCGGATCGCCGTCCCACGCCTCGTGCGTGGCGACGGCATAGGCGCCGGAGCCGTCGGGCGCCGCCACCCACACATCCTGGTTGCCGGCGCGGTCGGCGACCCACGCGATCAGGTCGCCCGTCGGCGACCACACGGGCACGTTGTCCCAGGAGTCGATGCTGGTGATGTTGCGCGCGCCCGACCCGTCGGGTGCACATGCGTAGATCTCGGAGTTCCCATCGCGGTCGGTGGTGAAGAGGAGTTGCCTGCCATCCGGAGACCAGCACGGCCGGTCCTCGTAGGCCTCCGCGGTGCGCGTGATGTTGCGCGCATTGCGCCCCTGCGCGTCCATCACGTAGATCTCCTGGTTGCCGTCGCGATCGCTCATGAACGCGATGGACCCGCCATCGGGCGACCACGCCGGCTGCGTGTCCTCACCATCGGACCTCGTCAGCCGCCGCAGGCCCGAACCGTCCGCCTTGACCGCGTATATCTCCGGATTGCCGTCACGCATCGACACGAAAGCCAGCTCCGCCGACCAGCACTGCCCGGCCACCAGCATCACCAGCACGACCGCCCGATGCACATCCCTCATCGCGCGCGTCACCTCCGGTGCATTCAAACGCCCGAGCGGCCCGCGGGTTTCATGCACGGGTGCTTCGTGCAACGTGCCGGTGCACCGCGCCGGGCTTCACACCTCCCGCGCCCGCGGGCGCAGGAGCCGCTCGCGTCGGCAGACGCGAGCGGCGACGGCGCAGCGGCGCGGGCGTCGTGCCGACCGCAGGGAGGCGCGAGACCACGCCGCCACCGGCGAGGCGCGCGCAGGTCCGTCCGAAGGACGGGACGTAGCGCGCGAGCCGGCCGCGGGCGCCGACCGGCCCCTTCACGTCCCGACTCCTCCACGTCGTGCCGTCTGGCTGGTATCGCGCGGAGACGTGCCTGCGGGCCGCTACGTCCCCCCGCGCAGACCTAAGTTCCTTGCGGGAGGGGTGCGGGAAGGAGGCTTTCTTCCAGGAAAGCCCCCTGCCCGCGCCGTTGCCGTTGCCGTCACCGCGTGCCGACCACCACGCGGCCGTCGGCGGTGCCGAGGAGGAGCACGTCGCCCTCGCGTTGGTCGCCGGGGCGCACGAGTGCGGAGGCCTCCGTGCCCAGCTCGACCTTGCCTTCGAGGTGGCCGTCGGCGCGGATCACGTAGACGGCGCCTGAGGGCGTAGCGGCCGCGATGCGGTCGTCGGCGGTGCGCGCCAGCAGGGGAGCCGGCGCGCCCAGGTAGCAGGCCCACCGCCGCTCGCCGGTGACGCCGTCGAAGGCCGCCACGTAGCCGGCGGCGCCGCCGCAGTACACGGTCGGCGCCTCGCCGTCGGCCGCGGGCGCCACCGCGATCGACTGCGCCGCTCCCGCCATGTCCGCGTCCCACAGGAGCTGCTTCTCCTGCGTGTACACGACGAGCTGGCGGCAGTTGGTGTCCACGGCGTTGATGATCTCCCCCACCCCATCGCCATCGAGATCCACCTGGCGCATATCGCGAAACTGCGACGGGATCGACCACGACTGCAGGTCCGGGCGCGTTAGGTAGGTCATGAGCTTGCCGTCGGCGCTGAAGATGATGCATCGCCCGTGGATCGACGGGTGCGAGGTCCCGCCGAAGAGCACAGGCTCGCCCTGGAACTGCCCCCATGTCATGGCGGTGAAGACGCCCCACTCGACCGGGACCTTCCACAGCTCGGCGCCATCGGCGGTGAAGGCGTGTACGCGCCGGTCCGAGTTGGCGATGAGCACCTCGGACACGCCGTCGCCGGTGACGTCCGCGGAGGTGATCTCCCGCACGCGGCTGCGGTACTCGCTCCAGTAATCCCAGGGCATGGGCACGTAGGGGATGACGATCTGCCAGCGCTGCGAGGCGTCGGGGGCGAGCCGCGTGAGCGCGCCGCGGTCCTCGCCCACCATCAGGTCCTCGCCGATGAAGTGGAGCGCCAGCACTTCGCTCTCGAACTGTGCCGAGCCCAGGCGCTCCCCTACGGGGCCGAAGATGGTGACCGTGTTCGATGCATCCGCGGCGGCGACACGGCCGTCGGCCCCGCGCGCGACCGCGGTGATGGCCGCGTCGCCCACTTTCAACTCACGCCAGGGCGAAGCAATCGTGGGGCAGTCGGGCTGCAGCGGCAGCAGTCCGGCGGCGGCGGGGGTGGGCGCCGCGAGGGCCGCGCCGAGCGACTCGGGCGCCGCTTCCGGGGCCGTGCCGATGGTGGTGACGCCGTCCTCGGCCAGCACGCTCAGCCCGGCGTCGCCGACGACCACCACCGTGGGGCCATCTCCGCCGTCCACGCGCCAGCCTGGGCCGGCACGTGAGACCGCGAACTCGGGCTCATCGGCTGGGCGCATCAGATCGGCCGCGGGCGCGCCGTCGGGGCGGATGAGCACGCCGCCCAGGCCGATGAAACGCTTGCCATCGGCGCCCGCGTCGCCGACCGCTTCGAGGCGCAGCAGGTGCTCCCCGGCCGCCAGCTCGCGCCGGCCCAGCGGCACCCGCTGCGGGACGATCCCGTCCGCGTGGTGAGCGAAGCGCGCCACTACCTCCTCGCCGTCAAGCAGCACGCGCACGTCGCCGCGGTCGATGAAGCCCAGCAGATCGACGAACACCTCGCCCGCCACCGGCTCATCGAGGTCGAAGGGCATCTCCAGCCACTGCCCCGGCTGCATGGCGCGCAGGATCACGATGCCCAGGTCGGTCAGCCGTCCGACGCCGTCGGGCGCCGGGGGGTCGCCGCTGCAGTCGGCGTCGAGAGCGCGGATGCTCAGCCAGTCTGGCGGCGCCGTCACCTCGCGGGTGACGTGCAGCAGCGTGGCGAACTCGGGCGCATCACCCGGCGCGGCGGTCGTGCGCACCACCTCGACGCGGTCGGAGGCGCCGTGCATGCCCGCGGGCAGCACGCCCGCGGTCTGCAGGTGCAGATAGCCCGGCCGCCCGCCGGCGATCTTCGAGGCCACGAGGCCGTCGTCGCGGGGAGCGATGTCGCCCCGCATGTGCCAGTGGCGCTCGGCGAGCACCTCGCCGCTGGCGCGCACCACGACCCGATCGACCACCAGCGTCCACCGCCCGCGCCTGCGCAGGATGTGCCGTTGCCAGTCGGCCTCGCCCACGCCCTCGAGCGCGGTGCCGCAGGCCAGCCAGTCGCCCTGTGCGCCGGCGTAGAGCAACCGCGCGTAGCGGTGCAGCCGGCCCGGCCCGGAGCCGTCGAGCGCGACCGCGACGCCGTTGCCCGCGATGACCGTCCCCGAGTCCGACAGGCTGCGGCCGGTGCGTGAGGTCCAGGTGGCGCCGTCCTCCTGCATGATGATCGCGCAGTTGGCATCCTGGTAGGAGTGCTGGCCGCCGGAGATGCCGTCGAGCAGCAGGTAGAAGTCGTCGGCGCCCCAGCCCTCGCGGATGGACAGCTTGTCGAAGCACTGCTCGCGCTCGGCAGTGACCACGAAGAGGTCGCCGGGGTTCCAGCCGGTCGCATCGATAGTGTCGTACCAGAGCTGGTCCAGCGGCGCCACGGTCACACCCAGCAGGTCCTCGCGCGGCACCACCGGATCGTCGGTGCAGAAGGCGCGCAGGTATTCATCGCACGCCCCGCGCATCGCGGCGCAGGAGCGCCCGTAGGCCTCCCCCTGGGGATAGCCACTGAGGAAACCGGTGTCGCCGGTGGTGACCGCGCAAGCTGAGAGGTAGCTGCGCGGGCCGCCGCCGCGCGCGTGGGCGATCAGGGCGCGGTCGGCGGCCTGGCGCAGAGCGTCGGAGGCGAAGTACTCCTCGTGGTCGGTGACCATCGCGTAGACCAGAGTGTCGTAGAGCGACGCCGCCCACTGATGGCCCCACGAATCCTCGGTGGGCTTGGCGGAGGTGAGTTGCGGGGCGAAGTACTGATCGGCGATGTCCAGCCAGTCGCGCGCGTCGGCGGCGACGTCGTCGGCCTCGCCGAAGCGGCGCAGGAAGAAGCGGCCGCCGTAGACCGCGTCGAGGCCGGTGCGCGTGCCGTGGTTGTGGCGGATGGTGGTGCGCTCGGCCTCGCGCGCGATCTTGCGCGGCCCCTCGGAGGAGCGGTAGACGTAGAGCCAGTCCTGGTCGAACCTGTGGCGGGTGTCATCGAAGGCCGGGTGGTCGCGGATCAGGTCCCAGACGGTAAGGATGGTGTTGAGGAAGCCGTGGGTCTGCGGCGGCGCGTCGGTACGCAGGTTCAGCACGTAGTGGTCGAACCAGTGGCGCAGCTCGCGGGCGAAGATGGGCAGATAGGCCTCGTCGCCGGTGCGCAGGTAGCCGATGCCGGCGCGGGCGATCTCCACCTGGTAGTTCCAGCTCCCCGCGCCGCCCACGCGCGTCCAGACGCTGTCGTCATCGCCCAGGAACCGTTCGGTGTACCCGCGGATCTCGTCGGCCCACTCGCCCAGCTCCACCAGGTTGACGTAGCCGAGTTGCGCGCCGCCGTCCTCGACGTGCGCGAGCAGCGCCTCGGCCGCGGCGGCCACGCCCGCGGGATCGCTGCCGCCGACGACGAGCGCGTGCGCGCCGGTGCCGAAGGGGTCGCGCACGGTGCGCACCACATGGCCGCCGGGGCTGGGCCAGGAGTAATCGGTGAAGTCGTAGCAGTGCAGGTAGAGGCGGCGGGCGAGCGCGCTGTCCATCAGGTTGCCCGGCACGATGATCGGTCCGGGGCCGAGACCCGCGGGATCGGCGTCGTCGGGGACGATCGTGGGGCGGGCGCCGGTCAGGCGCTCCAGGCCGGCGGCGAGACGCTCGGCGATGGCCGGGTAGTCGCCTCCGTCGGGGCTGACGATGACCGTAGTCTGCGCGTCCAGAGGCAGCAGCAGCGGCTCGGTCTCGGGCAGCATCGGGGCCTCCTGCGCCACGGCGTGAGCGAGCAGGCCGGCGATCAGCACGGCGATGATGGCGAGCGTCAATTGCGGGGACGACATACGCATGGACCTCCTTGCGGAGCAGTCACGTCGGTGTCCGGGAAAGCGCGACGGGTGCCGCCGCGCGCGGCCCGTGTACCGCGTTTCGTCCGCGCACCCGCCGGGACCTGCGCCGCGTCCGGCGAAGGTCCGTACGAGATTCCTATCAGCGAAGTCCACTCTGCAAGAGGCGCACATCCTCGCGCCGGACAACGCAATCGTGCCGGCGCAGGCGATCGTGGGCGCGGACTCGCACTACCACGCCGGGCGCGCCGTGGCCGGCGAGGTTCTGCGGCTGCTGCGCGCCGGCCAGGCCGACGGGCGAGTTGAGATCGCCGAGCGCGAGCTGCGCTGGCTCGACATGATGCAGAGCGCGCTCGAGACGCTGCCCGACGAGGGGGACTTCATCGCCGCTCAGGTGCCGCTGCTTGACGCGAGCACCGTCCGCCTCGAGGACTACGGCCTGTGACGCGCGCTCAGATGGCCCAGTAGATGACGCGGCCCTCGTCATCGCCCGACAGGGCACGCCGATCCGTGGGGGAGATAGCGACAGCGCGCACCGGAGTGCGGTGCGGCTGGTAATCGCTCTGTCGCGATGACAGGCTCTCGCGCACGAAGCCGATGGTGCCGGCGTCCGTCGAGGTGACAAGGGCGTCCCCGCTGGGTGAACACGCCAGGCCGAGGATGGTGCGCCCGATGCCTCGTCCCGTGCTCGCGCCCGCGGGGTTGGCGATGTCCGTGCCCCAGTGCACGAGCGTGCCGGCGGTCGCCGCCCAGTGCTGACCGTCGCGCGAGAAGGCGACGAGGCCGCAGGGGTCTGCCCTCGACGTGCCTCGCAGCGCAAGATCACTGGTCCACAACTCGATGCCCAGGGCAAGGTCCCACATGCGCACCCAGCCGTCGCGGTCGCCGCTGAGCGCGTGGGCGCCGTCGGGGGCGATCGCCACGCACAGCACCTCGGCGGGCGAGCCCAGCAGCTCGTCCACGACCTCTCCGCTCTCAACATCCCACACGCGGATGACCTGCTCGCCGGCCGCGACCGTCAGGGCAAGCGTGCCGTCGGGGGAGACCGCCAGCCTCGCCGCCGGCCCACACTCGGTCCTCGCGATCTGCTCACCAGTCGCGATATCCCAGAGCGCGACCAGGCCGGACGGCGCGCTGCCCGTCACCAGGCGGTCGCCGTCCGCAAGCCACTCCATGGCCGCGATCGCGTCCGGGCCCGCGCTCAGGCGCCGGGTCTCCAGCCCCGTGTACAGGTCCCACAGCCGGACCTCTCCAGAGCTGTCGCCCGAGCAGGCCTGCGCGCCGTCCGGCGAGAACGCAACGCAGCGCAGCGGCCGCGTGTGCCCGGCCAGCCGCAGGACCTCGCCGCCCATGGTATCCGCGACCGCGGCTCTGGCGTCCAGCGCCGCCGGATCGAGGGGATCGAGCGCGAGGATCGCCCGAATGACCGGCAGTGCCTCGCCCCCGGATTCGCCACGCAGCCTTCTGCGCAGCTCGTCGTGCAGACGCTCCAGCTTCGCGGCCTCACGGCCGGCCGGTGGGGGAGCGCTCGGCTGGCGGACCGCAGGTCGCGATGCCTCGCCCCGGTCCGCCTCGACGCCGCGTGCGGCCGGCTGCGCCTCGGCGCGGTCCACGGGGGCATCGCTCGGGGCCGGGCCAAATGGAGCGGCGCTGGGCTCGTCATCGGCCTCTGCAGGGGCGGCCGGTGGCTCCTGGTCGGTGGCCGCATCCGCCCGGGCACGCGCCTGCGGGCCCGCTTCGCGCAGCTTGCGCAGGCGGTTGCGGATGCTGGACAGGATGTCCACCCGCACCTGCTCGTAGGCGGCCACGTCGCTGATGTACTCCACCAGCGGGGTCGGCCTGCCGGGGATGATCTGCAGGGGCAACAGCCACTCAAGCTCCCCGAGGTTGTCCCAGTCGGTGGGACCGACCAGGATCGGCACCAGCGACGCCTGCCCCGCCTCGACGCGTGCTCTGATCTCGGGCAGCTCGAAGTCGCGGATGAACGCGGAGCCGACGAAGTTCTCGCTGATGAGGAGCACGATCATGTCGGCCTGCTCGATCTCCGACCTGATCTTCGGCCAGAAGGCCTCGCCCGGCTCGCCCCGGAGCGCCTGGTCGTACCAGAACACCACATCGCTCTGAGCCAGATGGCGCGCCAGCCAGGGCAGGAAGTACGGGTACTTCGGCAGATCCTCCGGCTCCTCCGGGCCGCTGGGCAGGTCACGCACCCAGCGCGCGTCGAGGTGGCTGTAGCTGACGAAGACGCGTGTCTCAGGCATCCCGGGCCTCCCGTCGCCTGCCGGTCACTCACGGAACCGCGCTCCGTTCGGCGTCCGGCCGGGCGCCGCCCGTGGGGTTGGTGTCAATTCGTTCCGCTGGTGGCGACTCCTCCACGGCACGGATGACGCGGGCACAGTCGGCCGTCTTCGTTTCCCGCCCGCCTCCGGCGCGGCGCTCAGTCGCTGCCCGAGAGGGCGTTCACCCCGAAGCTGCGGAGGCGCTCAGCCACGCGCCGAAGCTGCTCGTCCGAGGGCGGAGGCGACTGCGGCATCGGGTCATCTCGGCCGAGGGCCGCGTACTTCGAGCGCGCAAGCGGGTTGAAGGGAAGCACCGTGACGGCCTGGATGGCCTCCAGTCCTCCGAGCAGCGCCCCGGCGGCGTCGATGGACGCGTCGTCATCGTTGATTCCCGGGACCAGCGGAATGCGCACCTCGACCGCGGCCCCGTACTCGCAGAGCCGGCGCAGGTTCTCGAGGATCAGGCGGTTGTCGCTGCCCGCATGCCGCCGGTGCAGCGCGGGGTCGATCTGCTTGACGTCGAAGAGGAAGAGATCTGTGACCGCCAGCACTCGGGCGAAGGCCTCCCAGGAGACCATCCCGCAGGTGTCAACCGCGGTGTGCAGACCTTCGCCCTGCGCCAGGCCCAGCAGCTCGGCGCAGAACTCGGGCTGCAGGAGCGGCTCGCCGCCCGACACGGTCACGCCGCCGCCCGTGGTGTCATAGAAGGTCCTATCCTCGCGCACCGTCGCAAGCACCTGCTCGGGCGTCATCTCCCGGCCGTAGAACACGAGCGCGTCGCCCAGGCAGACCTCCGCGCAGGCTCCACACGCGACGCACCGTGCCCGTTCGAAGACGTGCCGGCCGCCCTCCATGCGGTGCGCGCCCTCTGCACAGACCCCGACGCACTCCCCGCAGCCGACGCACCTGTGCGCGAGGTAGCCCAGCTCAGGGCCCGGCGCGATGGTCTCGGGATTGTGACACCACACACACGCGAGCGGGCAGCCCTTCAGGAAGACGGTGGTCCTGATGCCCGGGCCGTCGTGAGTGGCGAAGCGCAGGATGTCGGCCACCGTGCCGGTCACTGTCCGTGGCTCCTCGCGTGGCTCAGGCGGGCAGATGCTCGGCCTGCTCGATGAACATGTTCTGCTCGGCTTCGCTCAGGTTGACGAAGTGGACGTTCCACCCGCACACGCGCACCTGCAGGTTCGGATGCCGCTCGGGGTGCTGCTGTGCCTCGCGGAGCGTCCTGACATCGAAGATGTTGAACTGGATGCCGAAGCCGCCCTGCGCGAAGTAACTGCGCATCAGCCCCACCAGCGCGTCGAGGCCGTGCGCCCCCTGCACGGCGGTCGGATGCAGCATGATGTCCAGCACCGAGCCGTTGGGGAACTGCGTGAAGTCGATCCTGGTCACCGAGTTGATCAGCGCGGTGACGCCCTCACGGTCCATGCCGACGACCGCGCTCAGGTTCTTCGACAGCGGCTCATGCGCCCTGCGCCCGTCGGGGAGCGCCCCCACCGCCCTGCCGAAGCGCAGACAGTGGTCGATCGAGTTCAGGGCCGCGCAGAAGCGTCCGCCCCGCTCATTGGGCGTGCTGTTGATGATGCGCGCGACCAGGTCCGTGATCTCGACCGCGAGCGCATCGGGGCCCTCCCGGTTGTTGCCGAACTTCTCGCGGCCGCTCAGGATCTTCAGCCGGAGCAGCTCGTTGTCGGCCCAGTTGCCGCTGAGCGTGTCGGCCAGAGCGCGCAGAGGGATATCCCCGCGCTCGAAGACCCGTTCGCGGATCGCGACCAGCGAATCGACGGCGCTGGCAATGCTGCCGACGCAGACGCCGGTGTTGTTGTACTTCGCGCCCGCCGCGGAGATGTCGCGCCCGCGCTCGACGCAGTCCACCATCGTCCCCGAGAGCAGCGGCGAGGTGTTCATCTCCGCCCAGCACGACTCGAAGGCCACCTGGACCTGCATGGCCCGCTCCAGCAGACGAGCCAGTTGCGTCCTGAAAGCGGCGTAGAACTCCTCGAAGGAGGCGAAGTCCTCGCACGCGCCGGTCCGCGGGCCCATCTGCCGCCCGGTCAGAGGGTCGATGCCATCATACAGCGCCCACTCGAGTGCCTTGGCGATGTTCACCCACTGCGACCCGGAGCAGGGGACCTCCTTGCCCGGGATGGCCGGCTCGTAGCAGCCCATGAGCACGTACGTGCGCGCCTCGTCCTCGGGCACGCCCCGCTTCACCAGGGCGCCGATGCCCACGTGGTCGTTGACCAGCACGAAGCTCGTGCAGCCGTTGCGGATGCAGTCGGCCACCTGTCGCAGGAACTCCGGTGGCGTCCCCTCATGCACGCGGATGGACAGCTTGGGATCGACCGTGCGCATCTCCCCGTAGGCCTCGATGGCGGCGTACGACAGCGCGTTCACCGCATCCGTGCCATCGACATCGATCCCGCCGAAGACGAAGTTCTTCCCGTACTGCAGCCCGTCGGTGCGGGCGAAGAACTTGATGAAGAAGTACTTGATCAGCTCTTTCGCCTGCTCCCGCGTGAGCCGCCCGCTCTCCAGATCCGCCCGGTAGAAGCGGTAGTAGAGGCGGTCGAAGTGGCCCATGGAGCGGACACTCTCGCCCTCCATCTCCATCAGCTCATGACACAGGTAGGCGAGCTGCAGGGCCTCGTGGAGCGTCTCGGGCGCGCGGGTGGCGATGTTGCGCAGGCACTGCGCCAGCGCGAGCATCCGCTCACCGTGCTCGGGGTGGCGCTCCGCCTGCTGCGCAGCCCCCTCCGCCAGCCTGTGGATGAAGCCGATGAAGGCGGCGTAGACCGTCTCGACGGCATCGTAGAAGTCGCGCTCGTGGGCGCTGAGAGCGCCCGATGCCTGGCGTCGCTCGCGCGTCTCCCGCACGTGGCGGAGCAGCCCCGCGGGTCCCAGCGCCAGCACGCGCTCCCAGTCGGGCGCGGTGTGACTGAAGTTCGGCCCCGAGATGTACGCGCCCACCTCGCGGGCCGCCGCGGCCTCGGCGTTGACCTCGGCGAGCACGGTCTGTCTGCTCTCGGCCGTCCAGCGGTCGCGCAGCTTCCGGACCAGGTTGCCGTGGTGCAGCCGGTCGCCGAACCAGTCTCTGGGGTCCACCTCGATCCGCCCGTGCCGCAGCAG
Source organism: Candidatus Zipacnadia bacterium (assembly GCA_029820295.1). Taxonomy (GTDB): domain Bacteria; phylum Armatimonadota; class Zipacnadia; order Zipacnadales; family UBA5352; genus JALGVA01. The sequence continues at coordinate 208 of JALGVA010000139.1, read as the reverse complement.
CAGCTCGAATACGCGCGCCTTCGTGCGGATGCGGGGCTCTCCCCTCGCCTCGGCATCGTGCACGAGCTGTGCCACCGCGTCCTCGAGCCGGTGAAGGCTCCAACCGCTCGCCTCGTCCCAGGGAGGATCATGGTACTGCGCCTCAAGGTGGGCGCGGTCGCGGTCAAAGGTATTCCAGGGCATTGGTGCAGCGCTCCCCTCCGACGGA
>JALGVA010000299.1 GCA_029820295.1 Candidatus Zipacnadia bacterium | reverse complement strand
TGACGCGCTACACCAAGGACCCCGAGGTGCTGCTGGCGCGCCGCGAGGCGGTCGGCGACATGATCGAGCGCCTCAGCGCGGCCCTTGACGGTACGGAGGAGTGACCGATGATGCGCACACGTGTGCCGCCGATTGTTGGACTTGCCGCACTGATGCTGACGTCTCAGGTCTCGCCGGCTGACCTGCCGACCGAGGCCCCCTCCGCCGACGAAGGCACGGTGCTCCTGTGGCACTTCGACGAGGGCGAGGGGGAGGTCGCGGCCGATGCCTCGGAGCGCGGCCTCGACGGCGCCATCACCGGCGCCGAGTGGGTCGAGGGGCGCTTCGGGCACGCGCTCCAGTGGGGCGAGGGCGACGGGAACGTCTCCGTGCCGGGCGACCTGCCCGGCATCACCGACCAGTTCACGCTCGAGTGCTGGGTCAGGCTCGACGCGCCGCCCACCGGCGACGTGCCCTTCTGGGCCGCCGACGTGGGTGGGCGCCTGGGCTCGATGTTCATCGCCATCAGGCCGCCGGGCGCGCTCTACGTCGCCGTGCAGCTCGGCTCGCAGCGGAACTGGCTGGTCGGTGCGCGCGCGGTGGCGGTCGGCGAGTGGACGCACGTGGCGCTGGTCTACGACGGGCCGGCGGCGAAGATCGGCACCTTCGTCAACGGCGCGATCGACCTCGAGTTCGACCTGCCGCCGGACCTGCCCCCGGTCAACTTCGAGGCCGACCGGCCGTTCATGGTGCGCAGCTACTCCGGCACGGACGAGAAGCTCGTCGGCGCCATCGACGAGGTGCGCCTGAGCAGCATCCCGCGGCTTTTTGGCCACCAGTGGACGGCGCGCGCCTTCCTGCACGTGCTGCGCTACCGGCAGGAGCTGCTCGTCACCCAGCACGTGCCGCCGGGCATCCCCAACGCGCCGGTGAGCTACCGCGTGCGCGTCACCGATGCCGAGGGGCAGGAGGTTGTGTCGGGCGAGGTGAGCGTCGCCGAGGTTGCGGCGGACCGCGGCGTGATCCCCGCCGAACTGCCCGAGGGAACGTTCCGCGCGACCGTGACGGCTCTGCTCGCCGACGGCGCGGAGCAGATCATGGTGGACCGCGAGGTCGTGTTCACCCCGCCGGACACCGCGCTCATGGCGATTGATGCCGACAACGTGACGCACGTCGGCGGCGAGCGCTTCTTCCCGCTCATGGCCTACCATGTCCGCCAGAAGGACCTGGCCGAGGTAGCCGACGGCGGCTTCACCATCGCGCAGTCGTGGACGACCACCTACCCGCCGGACTGGGAGCGCGAGAGCGACGGCGCGGGCTTCCTCGACGCGGCCTGGGAGCATGGGATGCTCGGCGTCGGCGGGGGCGGCGGCCTGAAGGCGCCGGAGGTGGGGGAGAGGATGCTCACCCACTACCGCGGCGAGCCGGGCGTCGCGTTCTGGTACGTCGATGACGAGCCGCACGGGCCGGGCCGTCAGCCCGATGACATGCTGGCGATCCACGAGCAGTGGGCGCGCTGGGACCCGACGCACCCGTGCTTCCTGCTGCACAACCGCCCGGCCGAGTTCCGGCGCTACTCGCCAGCCTGCGACATCTTCGCCACCGACAGCTACCCGCTGCGCCGCGAGGGTGACACCGACATGATGCCGGTCGCCCTGTACACGCGCGCGGCGGTCGATGCCGTCGCCGACCGCAAGCCCGTGTGGATCGCGCTGCAGTGCTACACCACGCGCTCGACCGAGGAGAGCACCGCCGGCCGCGACATGCTGCCGCGCCTGCCCACCATCGACGAGCTGCGGTGCATGAGCTACCTGGCGCTGGCCGAGGGCGCGCGCGGGCTGCTCTACTACGCCTTCGATGACACCTACTACAGCCGGGGGGGCATCCGCGGGGTGAACCTGGCCGAGGAGTTCCCGGAGTTCTGGGCGGGGATGAAGGGCCTGATGGGCGAACTGCGCGGGCACGAGGACATCTGGACCGCGCCGTACGCCCATCTGTCCCCGCCGACCTGCAGCAACGACGCGATCGTCGTGCAGGCCCGGCCGCTGAGCGAGGGCGAGGCGGTCCACGTGCTTGCGGTGAACCCCACGCGCGAGGTGCAGGACGCCTGGGTGCAGCTTGCGGGCTTCGAGGGCGAGGGGCAGGTCGAGGACGTGCTGTCAGGCCGCACCGTGGACATGCGCGACGGCCTCATCATGGACGAGCTGCAGCCGCTGCAGGCGGCCTGCTACCGGGTGCCGCCGGTACCAGGATAGCGGCGCGGTCAACGCGCGCCGTAGTCCAGCCCGGCCCGTCGTTCTCGCCGGGCCCCCTGACCCCGCGGGCGATGCGGCCCGTCCGAACGGCGTGTGCATGATGTCCCTCAGAGTCGCGACGGGGTCGTTGCCGGCGGAGGGGCCGGGCGCCTGCCCGGCCCGTCGTTCTCGCCGGGCACCCTGGGCCCGCGGGCGATGCGGCCCGTCTACCCGGCCAGGACCTCCGTC
>JALGVA010000023.1 GCA_029820295.1 Candidatus Zipacnadia bacterium | reverse complement strand
GAGATCGAGTACCTGGCCTGCCAGGGCATGCTTGACCGCATCGTGTTCGCCCGCGGCAACCTGTCCCCGGACATCTGGGTGTGTAACCTCGACGGCTCGCACCTCGTCAAGCTCACCGACAACGCGGCGGACGAGCGCCGGCCCGCGTGGTCGCCCGACGGGGCCCGTATCGCCTTCGACCGCACCTGGCCGGCCCAGGACCCAGAGATCATCACCATGGACGCCGATGGCTCGGCCATCGAGGCGCTCACCAACAACACCCAGCAGGACTCCGACCCCACCTGGTCCCCCGACAGCCGGCGCATCGCCTACGCCAGCATGGAGCCCGGCAATTGGGAGATCTGCGCCCGCTACGAGAGCGGCGGCGGGTTCGAGAACCTGACCAACCACGGCTCCGGCGACCAGTACCCCGACTGGTCCCCCTCCATGTCCACGCCCCTCATCGCCTTCTGCAGCGGCCGCACCGGCGACTACGAGGTCTACACCATGAAGCCGGACGGCAGCAGCCAGACGGCCGTCACCAGCAACACGACTAATGACTACTACCCGAGCTGGCACCCGACAGGCTGCTGCCTCGCCATGTCCCGGTGGCTGATGCCCGGCGAGCGCGAGATCTTCCGCACGGACCGCTACGGGACCAACGAGCACCGCGTGTCCAACCACCCGGCCGGTGACGACGCCCCGGCGTGGTCCAGCGACGGCAGGTGGATCGCCTTCAGCAGCAGCCGCGCCGGGAATGACGATATCTGGCTGCAGGAGGCGGAGGCCCCCTATCGCGCCTACCGCGTGACCGACCACTACGCCAACGAGAACTACCCCGTGCTCATCGGGCCCGCCGGCGCCGACTGGGGCGGCCTCGACCCCATCTGGTCGAGCGCCTACGCGGGCGTGTGCGCCTTCGATAACGACGGCTACCGCAACTTCGTGCGCATCGGCATCTACTCCGCCGATGTGGGCAGCCTGGACGTCACGCCCCTGGTGGCCCCGAGCGCCTTCTCCGGCTCCGGCAACCCGGTCGGCGTGCTGGTTGAGGCGGCCACCATCGTCAACCTGCGCGAGGACGCCGGCCGGGGCGAGGAGCCCACCCTCTGGGACCTCGACCCGCTGAACGTCGGCGCGGCCGTGCTCTACTTCGATGACGCGTCGGGGAAACTGATCTCGGTCCTGGCGGTGGATGACTCCGCGTACCCCAGCGCCGCCACGGGCGCGCCCGCCGTACACGCCCGCGCCGACGGCGCCGACACCATCGTCACCGGCGTCTTCAGCGGCGTCTTCGACGCACAGGGCCGCAACCTCGCCCGGGGCGGCGCCTCCCGCGTCGCGCTGGGAGCACATGGCAGCATCTCAGTGCTTGACTGAGGTCGAGCACGCATGCAGTGCGGAGGGTGAAAGAGATGACCAGATGGCTGCTCGCGACCGGGCTGTTCGCGCTGGCGATCACGCTGGCGGGCTGCGGCGGCTCGCCGCCGGTGCCCGGCCCCGCGCCACCGGCCGCCGGAGATGCCGACCTGGTGGCGGTCGGGCCCATGCTCGTCCGCCCGGCCAGCGCCGCGGGCTTCACCGCCGAGCCCCTGCGCATCACCAGCGGCTGCGCCTTCGTCGCCCTGTGGGGATCGCAGATCGACTACCTCGCCTCCCAGGCGCTGCTCGACCGCATCGTCTTCACCAGCAGGCGCGACGGCTACAGTGACATCTGGGTGTGCGACCTCGACGGCTCCGGCCTCACCCAGCTCACCAACAACGCCGCCGATGAGTACCGCGCTCAGTGGTCGCCCGACGGCACCCGCATCGTGTTCGACCGTCGCTGGGGTGCCGCCGACGCCGAGCTGATCGTCATGGACGCCGACGGCTCGTCAATCACCGCGCTCACCGACAACACCCAGGACGACACCAGCGGCACCTGGTCGCCCGACGGCCGGCGCATCGCCTTCGAGAGCTACCGCAGCCTCAACTGGGAGATCTACACGATGTACGCGGACGGCAGCGCCCCCCACTACCTCGCGGCCACCACCGCCGCGGAGCGCTGGCCCGACTGGTCGCACTCCTCCGACCCGCGCATCTGCTTCTGCAGCGACCGCTCCGGTGGCGACTACGAGATCTACACGGTGCGCGCCGACGACACGGGCCTCACCACGGTCACCAGCAACACCGCGAATGACTACCATCCGACGTGGCACCCCAACGGCTACCTCATCGGCTTCGACCGCCAGGTGGGCACCGGCGACCATGACATCTTCGACATCACCGAGGGCGGCTCCAACGAACGCCGCCTCTCCAACCACCCCAGCGCCGACCGTAACCCCGCCTGGTCCAGCGACGGCCGGTGGCTCGCCTTCGACAGCCACCGCGCCGGCAACTACGACATCTGGCTGCAGGAGACCGACCACCCGTACCGCGCCTTTCGCGTCACCACGCACGCCGCCTTCGATGAGTATCCCCACCTGGGCAGCCCCACCATGCAGACCGAGCGCGTGCTCATCGGCCCGCCCGGCTCCGATTGGGGCGGCCTCGACCCCATCTGGGCGAACGCCTGCGCCGGCGTGTGCGCCTTCGATGACGACGGCTACCGCAACTTCGTGCGCATCGGCCTCCACGCCGCCGACCTGGGCAGCCTCGAGATCACACCGCTGATGGTCACCAGCCCGTCCACCTCGTCACCCGTGGGCGTGCTGGTCGAGGCCAACGAGATCGTCAACCTGCGCGAGGACGCCGGCCGCGGTGAGGAGCCCACCGTCTGGGACCTCGATCCTCTCGACGCCGGCGCCGCGGTGCTCTACTTCGACCCGGTGAGCGGCAAGCTCGTCTCCGTGCTCGCGGTGGACGACGCCAGCTACCCCGCCGCCACCGCCGCCCCGGCCGTGAGCGCCGGCGCCGGCGTGGTCACGGTCGCGGGCGTCTTCAGCGCCGTCTTCGACGGGCACGGCCGTAACCTCGCCCCCACCGGCGCGGCGCGGGTCGCGCTGGCCGCTGGGGGCGACATCTCGGTGCTCCAGTGAGCCCGGGACATGCATGACCTGTGGAGGGTGAGACTGATGATCACACGCTGCTTCGCGACCGCGCTGCTCGCCCTGGCGATCGTGCTGGCAGGCTGCGGCGGCTCCGCACCGCTGCCTGACCCCGGCACGCCGGGGGATCCGGCGGCGGAGCTGGTCGAGGTGGGGCCGCTGCTGATCCGCCCCGCCAGCACCGCGCACTTCAAGGCCGAGCCGGTACCCGTGGTCGGCGGCCACTGCACCTTCGTCGCTCTGTGGGGCTCGCAGATCGACTACCTCGCCTCCCAGGCCATGCTCGACCGCATCGTGTTCAGCAGCAACCGCGACGGCTACTTCGACGTCTGGGTGTGCGACCTCGACGGCTCCAATCTGGTGCAGCTCACCAACAACACCGCCGCCGAGTACCTGCCCCAGTGGTCGCCCGACGGGACCCGTATCGTCTTTGACCGCGAGTGGCCCGGCAACGATCGCGAGATCATGACCATGAACGCCAACGGCGCGGGTGTCGAGGCGCTCACCGACAACGATGGACTCGACACCCATCCCACCTGGTCGCCCGACGGCCGGCGCATCGCCTTCGAGACCGACCGCCTGGGGAACCAGGAGATCTTCTGCATGTTCGCCGACGGCAGTCACCCCACCAACCTGACGAACTACGCCGGAGCCGATGAGGACCCCGACTGGTGCCTCAACGCAGTCACCAACAGTATCCTGTTCGCCTCCCCCCGCTGCGGCGACTACGAGATCCTGAGCATGGAGCATGATGGCACCAACCAGACCTACGTGACCGGCGATCCCACCGACGACGATCATAACCCCACATGGTGCCCGGACGGCTTCGACGTCGCCTGGCAGCGCTACAGCAACGGCAACAGCGAGGTGCTGGTCGCCACCAGCAGCGGCAACAACCTCCGCAACTTCAGCAACCATCCCGACGAGGACCAGTTGCCCGCGTGGTCCAGCGATGGCCGCTGGATCGCCTTCCGCAGCAACCGCGCCGGCAACTGGGACATCTGGGTGCAGGAGGCCACCGAGCCGTTCCACGCCTTCCGCGTCACCACCGACGCCGCCAACGACGGCTGGCCGCACCTGGGCAGCCCCACCGCCCAGACCGACCGCGTGCTCATCGGGCCCGCCGGCGCCGACTGGGGTGGCCTCGACCCCATCTGGACCTCCGCCTACGCCGGCATCGCCGCACACAGCGACACGGGCTACCTGAACTTCGTGCGCATCGGCGTCCCGACCGCCGCCCTCGGCAGCCTGGAGATCACCCCGCTGACCCATACCGCGATGATCTCCATGGACGACCCGCCCGTCGGCGTACTGGTCGAGGCCGGCCGGATCGTCAACCTGCGCCAGGATGCCGGGCGGGGCTGTCAGCCCACCGTCTGGGACCTGGACCCGCTGGATCCCGGCGCCGCCCTGCTCTACTTCAGTTCCCGCACCGGTAAGCTGGCGTCGGTGGTGTGTGTTGATGAGACCGGCTACTCCTCCGCCGCGGGCGCACGCGCGGCCGCGGTCACCGAGCGCTCCGACGGCGACCGGCTCGTCCTGCAGGGCCGCTTCAGCGCCGTCTTCGACGCATCCGGCAACAGGATCGCCGGCGCCGCATCATCGGTCACCATCGCAGCCGACGGTGTCGTGGCGGTGGGGGGCTGAACCTGCCGGGACACAATCAGAAGCCGCAGGAACCCTGACCGCCGAGAGGGAGAGAGAGCCATGCACCGTACTAACCTGGCCGCGCTCCTCGTCGCGGCGCTTGCGATCACGCTCGCCGGGTGTGGAGGTGGTGGCGGCGATGGCGCCGGCGCCCCCCCACCGCCACCACCGGGCGGCGGCGCCGGCGCCGCGGAGTACGAGGTCGGCCCCCTGGTCGTCCGCACCGCCGCCGCCACCGGCTTCACCACGCAGAGCCTGCCGAACCCGCTCAGCATGGCCTCAGTGGTGGCGCTCTACGGCGCGAAGATCGACTATCTCGCCTCCACGGCGCTGCTCGATCGCATCGTCTTCGCCAGCGACCGCGACGGCAACCTCGACTTCGACATCTGGGTGTGCAACCTGGACGGCTCCGGCCTGACCCAGGTCACAGTCAACGACGCCGCGGAAAGTGAGCCCGCGTGGTCTCCCGACGGCACCCGCATCGCCTTTGCCCGGGCATGGCCCGCCTCCGATAAGGAGATCATCCGCATCAACGCCGACGGCTCCAGTCCGACGGCGTTGACCAACAACTCGCGCACCGACGGCTACCCCCACTGGTCGGCCGACGGCAGCGCACTGGTCTACGAGACCAACCCGTCGGGCAACTGGGAAGTCTTCTGGATGTTCGCCAACGGCAGCGGTCAGACCAACCTGAGCAACAACGCGGCCCTCGATGACTACCCCTGCTGGTCCCCCAACCTGGAGGACCCCAAGATCGTGTTCTCGTCCACGCGCGCCGGTGGTCGGGACCTGTGGGTCATGGACGAGGACGGCGCCAGCCCGACCGCCCTCACCACCACCGCTTACTCCGAGTTCAAGCCGATGTGGGACGCCGATGGTGACAACATCGTCTACGAGCGCTCGTGGTGGGGCAGCGACATCTTCGCCATGGACGCGCAGGGCAACGACCAGCACAGCATCGTCCACCACCCTGACAACCAGTACAACCCCTGCTGGTCCTCGGATGGCAAGTTCGTGGCCTTCGACGACAGCCGTGGACCCAGCATGCACATCTTCCTGAAGCAGACCGGCGCCCCCTACGCCACCTTCAAGGTCACCTCAGGCCCGCGCAACCACCGCAACCCGCACCTGGGCAGCCCCACCGTGCAGACCGAGCGCGTGCTCATCGGCCCGGCGGGCTCTGACTGGGGCGGCAAGGACCCGCTCTGGTCCGACGCCTACGCGGGCATCTGTGCCTTCAACCATGAGGGCTACCTCAACTTCGTGCGCATCGGGGTCGCCGCGGCGGATGCCGACACGGTCGAGGTCACGCCCCTGCCCGACCCCGGACAGGGCCTCAATGCCGGCGTGATCGAGGCGCGGGCGATCGCCAACCTGCGCGAGGATGCCGGTCGGGGGAAGCTGCCCACCGTGTGGGCCTTCGCACCGCCCTACCCAACCGCGATCGCCACCTACTTCTACTACGAGACCGGCAAGCTGGTCGGGGTCATCGTCCTGCGCGACTCCGCGCTGCCGGCGGGCGACGGCGCTGCTCCCGCCATCACGCACTGCGTCGAGGCCGGCCGCACGGTCGCCGCGGGCAGCTTCGCAGCCGTCTATGACGCCCGGGGCCACAACCTCGCGCCCGACGGCGCCACGCGCGTCGTCTTCGGCGCCAACGGCCAGCCGCAGGACGTGCAGTGACCGCCCATCACGGCCCGCACCAACGAGGTGAACCTGTCATGCACAGCCGCCACCTGATGCTCCTGTTCATAGCCGCACTCGCCTCCCTCGTGGTCGGATGTGGCGGAGGTGGCGATGGACCTGCGCCCACACCCGGCTCGCCGGGCGTGGGGGCCGATGTCCTCTCGGTCGGCCCCATGCTCGTCCGCCCCGCCAGCACCGCCGGCTTCAAGGTCGAGAACATCCCCAACGAGTGGGGCGCCTGCTCGGTCGTCGGGTTCTACGGCGCTCGCATCAACTACCTCGCGTCCCAGGCGCTGCTCGACCGCGTCGTCATGGTCAGCGACCGGGGGGTGGGGCCCGGCCAGAACGTCTGGGTGTGCAACCTCGACGGCTCGGGGCTCACCCGCATCACCTCGAGCACTGCTTACGAGGAGGACCCGCAGTGGTCGCGGGACGGCCGCCGCATCGCCCTGTGCCGCCGGTGGCCGGCCTCCGACAAGGAGATCGTCGTAGTCAACGCCGACGGCTCCAGCCCTGCCGCGCTGACCAGCAACACGACCACCGATCGGCACCCGACGTGGTCGCCCGATGACGGCAGAATCGCCTTCCAGGCCGATCGCGACGGCAACCACGAGGTCTACATCATGGCCGACGACGGCCGGAGCCCGACCAACATCACCAACCACGCCGCCGGCGACTACACGCCCTTCTGGTCGCCCGACGGCGACGACCCGGACATCCTGTTCGTCACCAATCGCGCGGGCAACGACGACGTCTACTGCATGAACGAGGACGGCAGCGGCCCGCTGGCGCTGTCCCCCTCCGTCAACAACGACACTCTCCCGGCGTGGGGACCGGAGGCCGAGGAGATCGCCTACGTCGGCATTATGGGCGGCTCCCAGGGCATCCTGGTGATGGACAACATCGGTGCAGACGTGCATACCCTCGTCCGGCACCCGGCGGGGCCGACCCACCCGGCGTGGTCCGGCGACGGCAAGTGGGTGGTCTACGAGCAGACCACCGGCGGCCACCCGCACATCTTCATCAAGCAGACCTACGAGCCCTACGCGACCTACCAGGTCACCAGTGGGGTTGACAACTGGCACGACCCCCACCTGGGCAGCCCCACCATGCAGACCGACCGGGTGCTCATCGGCCCCGACGGCTCCGACTGGGGCGGCACCGATCCGGTCTGGTCGAGCGCCTACGCCGGCATCTGCTCCTACACCTACGTGGGCTACTACAACTTCGTACGCATCGGCGTCGCCGCCGCCGACGCCGACACCGTGCACATCACCGGGCTGGACGACGTTGCGCGCATCCTCGCAGTGGCCGTGGTCGAGGCCGATGCCATTGCCAACCTGCGCGAGGACGCCGGGCGCGGCAATCCGCCCACGGTCTGGCAGTTCGGCACGCCCGCCCCCGGCGCGGTCATCCTGCACTTCCACCCGATGACCGGCAAGGTAGTCGCGGCGCTGGCCTCGGAGGACACCGTGCTCCCGGCCGGCGCCGGCGGGCGCGACCTGGTCAGCTACACGACCCGGGGCGACACCGCCATCGCCCGAGGGAGCTTCTCCGCCGTCTTCGATGCCGCCGGTAACCGGGTCGCCGGCGCCGCCAGCCAGGTGGCCATCGACCCGGCCGGCCCACCGGTCGTGCTGCAGTGACCTGCCGTCAACCCGACGTCACGGAGGTACCGAGCAATGCCCAGACATGCGACCGTAGTCTGTCTCCTGGGGGCGGTCACCCTGATCTACGGCTGCGGCGGTGACGTCGCTTCCATCTCACCGCTGCCCGAACCACCCGCGCCCGGCCCGGGCGCCGGCGCGGCCGAGTACGAGGTCGGCCCGCTGGTCGTCCGCACCGCGTCGGCCGCCGGCTTCGTCGCCGAGGATATCCCCACCGACGGCGAGGTCAGCCTCGTGGCGCTGTACGGCTCTACCATCAATTACCTCGCCTCCACCGCTCTGCTCGACCGCATCGTCTTCTCCTACGGCGGTGCCTCACCCGACATCTGGGTCTGCAACCTCGACGGCTCCAACCGGGTCAAGCTCACCGACAACGCCGCCGAGGAAATGGCCCCCTGCTGGTCGCCCGATGGCACGAGGATCGCCTTCGAGCGGACGTGGTCGGGCCAGGACTCCGAGATCATGATCATGGACGCCGACGGCTCGGGAGTCTACGCGGTCACCAGCAACGCGCTCAACGAACACCACCCAACCTTCGGACCGGCAGGGCGGAGGATCGCCTTCGACCGGGACCTCGGCGGGAACCGCGAGGTCTACTCGACCTTCCTCGACGGCAGCGGCGCGGACAATCTCAGCGCGCACCCCAGCGACGACTACGACCCCGACTGGTCGCCCACGCTTGACGACCCGACCATCCTGTTCGTCAGCGAGCGGACGCTCCCCAGCGACATCTACGAGATGAACGCCGATGGCAGCAACCAGGTGCAGCGGACAACCACGCCGGACGGCGAGTTCTCGCCCAGCTTCCATCCCCGGCACAACCGTATGGCTTACGACAATGCGGCCGACGTATTCGTCACCAACATCGGCTCGGGGACACCCTACGACTTCTCGGCGTCGCGCGGGGGCCAGATGAGGCCGTGCTGGTCGTCCGATGGCCGCTTCATCTGCTACGAATCTACTGCGGGCGGGGGCGACCATGAACTGGTGCTCCAGGAGACCGAGAGCCCGTGGGCCAAGTTCGGCCTGACCCACAACAGCTTCAACGACATCTGCCCTGACCTGGGCAGCCCCACCATGCAGACCGACCGCGTGCTTATCGGCCCACCCGGCTCCGACTGGGGCGGCAACGACCCGGTCTGGGCGTCGGCCTACGCCGGCATCGTGGCCATCGACTACGACGGCTACCGCAGCTTCGTGCGCATCGGCATCCACGCCGCCGATGTCGAAACACTGGCCATCTCGCCGCTTTCCCCGGCTGTCACCTGCGGCCTTGGCCTCGCCGGCGTAGTGGTCGAGGCCGCCGCCATCGTCAACCTGCGCGAGGACGGCGGCCGCGAGCGCGTGCCCACGCTCTGGGACTTCAGCGCCCAGACTGTGACCGCGGCCATCCTCTACTTCAACGTGCGGACCGGCAAGCTCATCCTGGTGCTGCCGCTGCGCGACTCCACCTACCCGTCCGCCGCCGGAGCCCCGGCCGGCGTCACCCAATCTGCCGATGGCGACTCGCTTGTCGTCACCGGCAGCTTCGCCGCCGTCTTCGACTCGTCGGGCACTCGCGTCGCCGGCGCATCGTCGCGCGTTACCATCGGCGCCGATGGCGCCGTCAACGCCAACTGATCCGCCGCACGCCGTCCCGGGAGTGATCACGATGTTGCGCACCACGTCCCTGCTCATCGCCCTGTCCGCCCTGACCATCGCCCTGATCGGCTGTGGTTCGGGCGAAAGCCCGCTGGTCTCCACGCCGTCGCCATCGCCCGGTCCACCTACGGGCGGCGACCTGGTGACTCACGAGGTCGGCCCGCTGGTCATCCGCACCGCCTCGGCCGCCGGCTTCGTCGCCGAGGATATCCCCACCGACGGCGAGGTCAGCCTCGTGGCCCTGCACGGCTCCACCATCGAGTACCTGGCCTCCCAGGCCATGCTCGACCGCATCGTCTTCGGCTACGGGGACATGTCACCTGACCTCTGGGTGTGCAACCTCGATGGCTCCAACCGCGTGCAGCTCACCAACAATGCCGCCTATGAGTACTGCCCCCGCTGGTCGCCTGATGGCACGAAGATCGCCTTCGTGCGGGCGTGGTCGGGCCAGGATGCCGAGATCATGATGATCAACGCCGACGGCTCGGGGGTCTACGCGGTCACCAACACCGCCAACGACGAGGACAGCCCCACCTTCGGCCCCGCGGGGCGCAGGCTCGCCTTCGAGCGCGACCTGAGCGGGAACAGCGAGATCTTCTCCGCCTTCCTCGACGGCAGCGGAGCCACCAACCTCAGCAACCACCCCAGCGACGACACCGAACCCGACTGGTCGCCGAGGCTCGACGACCCGACGATCCTGTTCTGCAGCGCTCGGACCGGCTCCGGCGACATCTATGAGATGAACGCGGACGGCAGCAACCAGGTGCAGCGCACAAATACTGCGACCAAGGAGCGCTGCCCCCGATACCACCCGGCCCACAACCGGATGGCCTACGACGTCCACCCCGACGTCTTCGTAGGCCACATCGGCTCCGGCACCCCGTACAACTTCTCCGCGTCCCCGGGGATTCAGAAGCGTCCGTGCTGGTCGTCCGACGGCCGCTTCATCTGCTACCAGTCTGATGCGTCCGGGAGCGCCGACGAACTCGTGCTCCAGCAGACCGACAGCCCATGGGCCAAGTTCCGCCTGACCCACAACAGCGCGTGGGAGGAGGACCCGGACCTGGGCGGCCCCACCATGCAGACCGACCGCGTGCTCATCGGCCCCGCCGGCTCCGACTGGGGCGGCAACGACCCGATCTGGGCGTCGGCCTACGCCGGCGTCGCCGCCATCGACTCTCACGGCTACTGCAACTTCGTGCGCATCGGCATCTCCCCGGCGCACCTGGGCAGCCTGGACATCTCGCCGCTGAGCCACACCGCGATTAGCGGCGGCGCCCCCGCAGGCGTGCTGGTCGAGGCCACCAGGATCGTGAACCTGCGCCAGGACGCCGGCCGCGGCCGCGAGCCCACCGTGTGGGACCTGGACCCCCTCGGCGTCACCGCCGCCGTACTCTACTTCGACGCCTGCACCGGCAAGCTTACCGCGGTGTTGGCCCTTGACGACACCGCCTACCCCTCGGCGGCGGGCCAGCACGATCCCGTCACCCAGCGCCTCGAGGCGCGCGCGCTCGTCAGTGAAGGCCCGTTCTCGGCGGTGTTCGACGCGCAGGGACGCAACCTCGCCCCCAACGGCGCCGCGGCCGTGGCGATGGACGACACCGCCACGCTCTCGGTGCTGCGCTGAACACAGCAGGCGCAACAGGGAAGGTGACCCGGATGGCACGATGGTACTGCTCAGCAGTGATCGTGGCTCTCGCGCTGATGCTGGCCGGCTGCGGCGGCGGCATCACCCCCGCCCCGGCCCCCGAAGCCCCCGATGGCCCCACCGTGGGGGACGCCGTGCAGGTCGGCCCGATGCTGGTCAGGCCCGCGAGCACCGCGGGCTTCCGGGCCGACGCCCTCCCCACGGGCAGCCTCGGCCCATGCTCCTTCGTGGCGCTGCACGGCGCGCGCATCGACTACCTGGCCTCACAGGCGCTCCTTGACCGCATCGTGTTCTCCAGCGACCGTGGCGGCCCAGAGTGGAACATCTGGGTCTGTGACCTCGACGGCAGTAACGCCGTCCAGATCACCGACAACACCGCCAACGAGTACCGCCCGGAGTGGTCGCCGGACGGCACCAGGATCGTGTTCGACCGCACCTGGCCCGCCCAGGATGCCGAGATCATCGTGACCAACGCCGACGGCTCCAGCCCTTACGCCGTCACCAACAACAGTTACCTCGACCGCTACGCCACCTGGTCCCCAGACGGCAGGGAGGTCGCCTACGGCTCACTGCGAGGGAACTGGGACGTCTGGAAGGCGACCGCCGACGGCTCCTCCGAGGTCAACCTGACCAACCACGCCGCCGGGGATGACAGCCCGTACTGGTCGCGTGCGCTGGCCGCCCCCCAGATCCTGTTCGTGAGCAACCGCGACGGCATCGCCGAGATCTACAAGATGCAGGAGGACGGCACCAGCCAGACGCGCCTCACCAACAACTCCTCGGTCGATGGCGAGCCCGTCTTCGACCCGCAGGCGCAGCGCATCGCCTACACCGCCCAGGGCTGGGGCACCGACATCTTCATCATGACCTCGGCCGGCACCAACCAGGCCAACTTCAGCCGCCGCGCCGGCTCGGACGAGAGGCCGTCGTGGTCAACGGACGGCAGGTGGATCGCCTTCGAGCGCGTCTACTCGGGCAACCGCGAACTCATCATCCAGCAGGCCGACCTGCCGCGCCGCGACTTCCGCCTCACCAGTAACTCCGACTGGGATGGCTGGGCCGACCTGGGCAGCCCGACCCTGCAGGTCGAACGCGTGCTCATCGGCGGCCCGGGGACGGACTGGGGCGGCCTCGACCCCGTCTGGTCCGACGCCTACGCCGGCGTGGTGGCCTTCGACCCCAACGGCTACATGAACTTCGTGCGCATCGGCGTCACCCCCGCCGACGCCGGATCGCTTGAGGTGACGCCCCTGGACGGCCCCGGCTACCAGATGGCCGGCGTGGTCGTCGAGGCCGACGAGATCGCCAACGTCCGCCAGGACGCCGGCCGCGGCGTGGAGCCGAGCGTCTGGCAGTTCGACCCCGGAACCGGCGCGATCGTCATGTACTTCAACGCTATCACCGGCAGGCTGGCGTCTGTGCTCGCGCTGGAGGACGCCGCCTACCCCTCGGTCGCCGGCGCCGGGCCCGCCACCGTCACGCAGCGCCTCGATGCTGACGCCCTTGTGGTCGATGGCGCCTTCGCCGCCGTCTTCGACGCGCAGGGCAACCGTATTGGCGGCGCTGTCTCCTCGGTCAGAATCAGCCTCGACGGCGCCGTCAGCATCATCGACTGACTCCACGCACCCTGTCGTCGGTCCTGTGAGGCCCCGCCCATCCACCGGGCGGGGCCTTCACCGTCCACGTCGCCCGACCGTGTCCTACCCGCCGAGCCCTTGGGCCGCCAGCGCGTCCAGGATCTCACACGCCTCCAGCTCCGGCGCCACGCCCGCGCTCACCTCGTCGCCGAAGTACATGCAGGCTTCGGTCAGGTTGGTCCAGGGCTGCCACGCGGGCAGCTCTCCCCCATTCGGGTCGCCCGTGGCCGCGAAGCGCACCCATGCCGCGCTCATCGCCGCCGACAGCGCGCGGTCGGTGGCATCGGTCCCGGGCAGCTTCGGCGCCAGCCCGAAGACGTAGGGGATCTCCAGCCCGTGGAACGCCCCCAGCCGCGTCGCCGGTCCGCGCGCCGGCACGCGCGTGAAGTGGTAGAGGTACGCCGGCTCGCCCGCATCCGCCATCGCCGCCACCAGCGCCCGCGCCGGCGCCACGAACGAGCCGACCGTCAGCAGCCGACTCATCGCGCCCGGGATCTCCCCGGCGGTCTCCGCCGGGAACAGCGCCAGCAGCTCGTCCGCTCGATCGCCCGCCAGACGCCGCACCGCGAAGCGGTAGCCCGCGGGCGTCCGGATAGGCGCGCGGTCGGCGAACATCGAGCCGTCATCCGCGTTGCCGCCCGCCATGACGGGCACGCGATGCATTCGTCCCGCCGCCAGGAGCAGCTCCGGATTCTCCGGCAGCGTCCGGCCATCGATCACCCACCCGTACCTTGTCCCCGGCCCCAGCAGGCCCACCTGCGGGTTCGCGGCTGCGATCAGCTCGGCTGGTGGGACTGCGCGCGCCGCCGCCAGCGGATCCTCCGCCCGATCGCAGCCCAGCGCCGCAAACAGCTCCTCGCCCACCTGCTCCATCGGCGGCAGCCCCTCGCGCTCCTCGCGCAGGTGGCGATTGTGCCCGCGCGCGGCCCCGCTCTGCGCGATCGCCCGATGGAACAGCCCCGCCGCCGGCGGTGACACCAGCAGCCGCGCCACGCTCGCCCCACCGGCGGATTCGCCGAAGATCGTGACGCATCCCGGGTCGCCGCCGAAGCCCGCGATGTTGCGCTGCACCCACTCCAGCGCGGCGATCTGATCGAGCATCCCGTAGTTGCCCGACAGCCCATCGGGCGACTCCGCCGACAGCAGCGGGTGTGCAAGAAAGCCCAGCGGTCCGAGGCGATAGTTGATCGTGACTACCACCACACCGAGCCTCGCCAGCATCTCGCCGTCGTACACGTCCAGCGACCCCGCGCCGGTCGTGCAGCCGCCGCCGTGTATCCACACCATCACCGGGAGCGGCCCGTCAGGCCAGTCCGTGGGGGCATAGATGTTCAGGTAGAGGCAGTCTTCGCTCTGCACACCTGGATCGCGCGTCACAGCGAGCGGCGAGGGGGGTTGCGGGCAGGCGGGGCCGAATTCCGTGCACGCCCGCACCCCGTCCCACGGCTCGACCGGCTGCGGCGGCCGCCAGCGCAGCTCGCCCACCGGCGGCGCCGCATAGGGGATACCGCGCCAGACCGCCACCCGGCCATCGGCCGACAGCTCCCCCCTGATTGCGCCGCCATCCACCATGGTCACGTCCCCGCGGGCCGCGCAACCCCCGGCCATCAGCGCCAGCACTGCGAGTACCGTCCTGTGCATGAGAGCCTCGCCTCCCAGGCGGCGATGTGATCCGTCCGGCTGCGGGATAGGCGGCCCCGCCACGGGCATAGTGCGACTGCCTCGCACGAGCGTTACGCCGACTGCGCCGGGAGCCTCGCACCCATCGCGCCGCCGCCTCATCCGACGCCGGGGCCGCCGCGCCGGTTCACACCGTGCCTTCACACGTAGACGCCCGTCGCCGGGGCCAGTCCAGCGCGACGCCGCCTGGCCGCCGGCGTCGGCAATCGGCGAGGCAGGCGTTCATACATCTCACACTTTTCATGCCCGGTGACGCCATACAAGAGCCAATAGTCTTCTCCACTTCCGCGCGCGTTTTCAACAATCACCGCAGCCCTCCCGGCGACGAATTCCGTGCTGGCGTCGGTGCCCGATTGCCGCCAGAACGGCCTGCAAGGGCACGCAGGCGCACGATGTGCCTCCGCGAGAGATTCCGAAAAAACCCTTTGCATTGGTCGCGGCAATCTGGTATACTCACGCCGCGTGGGGAGGGAGGCAGAGGTTTTCCACAAGCGTGGAAAACCATGTGGAAAGCTGCGGAAGTCACAGAGCTACACGGCCACGAGGGCTCATAGGCCGGGACGGTCCGCAAACGTTTTCCACGAAGTTCCCATCGCAGCTTGCGTTACGCCATCGCTTGAAGCCACTCCCGATCGTCCGTCGGGCGCCATCACCGCCTCACGTCGGGGCCTCGCCTGGCCCCCTCACGGTCACGACAGCTTCGCACTAAAGGACGGGTCACTCACGATGGCGAGCGAGACTCACCTCTCAGGCGAGCAGGTCTGGCGCGCAAGTCTTCCTCTCCTCGCGGACCGGGTCAGTCCCGCGACCTACGATGGCTTCCTGACCAACGCCGTCGTGCTCGACTTCTCCGGCGACGACCTCACCCTCGGCGTGATCAACGAGTTCGGCAAGGACTGGCTCGAGCGCCATCACCTGCGCGCCATGACCGAGTGCCTGCGCGAGGTCACGGACCGGCCGGTCGATGTGCGCATCGCCGTGCTCCCCGAGGGCACGGACCTGCGGCCGAGCGCGTCCGTCGCTGAGCCCCAGATGGACCCGGAGCCCGAGATGACCGCAGTAGCCGAAGCCGTGACGGCCCCCGCTCCCCCACCTTCCGCCCCCGCGCCCGCCGCTGAGGCCATGCCTCACACACCGGCCACGGCGCCGGTGTCACCGGTGGCCCAGTCCTCCGGCGAGTTGTGCTCCTCGCCGTTGAACCCGAAGTACACCTTCGAGGCCTTCGTGGTCGCCGACTGCAACCGCTTCGCTCATGCCGCGGCCCTGCAGGTCGCTAAGAGCCCCGGTCAGGCCTACAACCCGCTCTTCATCCACAGCGCCTCCGGGCTGGGCAAGACCCACCTGATCCAGGCGATCGGCCACTCCATCCTGGCCGAGCGCCCGGACTGTAAGGTGCTCTACATCTCCGCCGAGGCCTTCGTCAACCACATGATTTCGTCTATGCGCGACAACACCATCGACCGCTTCCGGCGCAACTACCGCTCGGTCGATGTCGCGCTCATCGATGACATCCAGTTCATCGCCGCCATCGAGGGGCCCGCGTCGGAGGAGGAGTTCTTCCATACCTTCAACACGCTCTACGAGACGAACCGTCAGGTGGTCATCGCCTCGGACTGCCCGCCACGCCACCTGCAGCTCATGAACGATCGCCTGCGCTCGCGCCTCGAGATGGGCATCGTAGCCGACCTGCGCATCCCCGACGTCGAGACGCGCGTCGCCATCCTGGAGAAGAAAGCGCAGACCGAGGGCGTGCCGCTCTCGCGCGACATCCTCGAGTTCGTCGCCGCGAAGATCGAGTCGAACATCCGCGTGCTCGAGGGCGCGCTGCTCAAGATATGCGCCTACGCGTCGCTCAATAACGTACCCATCACTCGCCCGCTCGTCGAGGAGATCATCGGCGACTACTCTACCTCTACCACCGAGCGCCGCATCTCCATCCAGGAGATCGTGGACCTGGTCGCCGCCGAGATGGATGTCCCCGGCGATGACATTGTCTCCAAGAAGCGCAGCGCCGACATCGCCTGGGCGCGCCAGGTGGCCATGTATCTCGCCCGCGAGCTGACCGACAGCTCGCTGGCGCGCATCGGTGAGTTCTTCTCCGGCCGCGACCATTCCACCGTGCTGCACTCCTACAACAAGGTCGCCGACCTCATCGAGGAGGACGAGCAGGTCCTGTGGCTCATCAACGACCTGCGCGCCGCCTTCGAGTAGGCCCGGCCAGCTTCTTGCGACGCGCCACCAGCCCAGCCGGCCTTCCGGGCCGGCTGGCTGTATATGCAGGAGAGCGGCAGCAGCCCTGTGAGTTCACGGCTGATCTGCACAGGATTCTGCGTGCAGGCCGGCGGCCGGCCGCGTCGGCTGTGCAGTGTGAAGGTAACTTGCCGTCTTATGCGCACGTTCTCAGGACCTTCCCTTCATGCGCTCCGGGAGAAGCTCTGGACCTTCCACACTGTCCTCCAGACCGACCCCCCCGCACCCTCAACACTCTCCACGGACCGACTCACCACAGTCCGCCCGACCTGCGCGTCGAGAGGAGACGGTTGTCCACGCGCATCCACGCTCCCATCCCCAACTTCCCTTCAGGCTTGGAGGCGGGACACCCCACGCTGCGCGAGAGATATTCACGCTGTCCACGGGCGTAGTAGTAGGAGTAGTAAGGTACCTTAACCGTGACGACGTACTACTACCCGTCGTGGATAATCCCGCTCGCAGTCACCGTTGGAAGCCCGCCACTCAGAGGTGCACACCAGTCGCGCGGCGAATTCACTTGACGCACCGCGGGATATGCGGTTAACTTTCAGGACGGTACTACCGTCAGCAGCGGGCAGCGCAAGGAGGCCCCCGAGATGCTGAATCTCTCGTGCCCTCAGGCTGAGCTGTACGCCGGCGTTCAGACCGTCTCGCACGGTGTCTCCGGCCGTAGCACTCAGCCTGTGCAGAACAATATCTACCTCGAGAGCACCGCAGAGGGGCTCAGGCTCGTGGCCACCGACCTCGAGTTCATCAGCCTCGAGGCTGTCATCGCCGCAAGCGTGAGCGATGAGGGCGCCGTGACTGCGCCGGCCCGTCTGCTGACCGAGGTTATCGGGTCACTGGCGGGCGAGGAGATCACGCTGGCAGCCGATGAGCAGAGCAGGCTGATCGTCGAGGGCGCGCGGTCCAGATTCCGCATCCGGGGTATGTCCGCCGCCGATTTCGAGATGCTGCCCGCGCTTGACAGCCCGGTCGAGTTTGAGCTGACACAGCGGGATCTGTCCGGCATCCTGTCGCAGACTGTGTTCGCAACCTCGCGCGATGAGACGCGGCCGATCCTGACCGGCGCGCTCTTCAACATCAACCCCGGTGGCCTGGAGGTCGTGGCCACGGACACCTACCGCCTGGCGCTGCGGCGGATGACTGCTGAGATACCGATCGACGAGCCGCGCAGTGCGATCATCTCGCAGCGCGCGCTTAACGAGGTTCTGCGCGTCGTTGACGCCGAGTCGGAGGAGCCGGTGCGCCTGTCGCTCTCGGACTCCCAGGTGACCTTCAGCATCGGGAACGTCACCGTAGGCTCGCGCCTGATCGAGGGCCAGTTCCCGAACTACGAGAAGGTGCTGCCCGACGCGACCGATCGCCGGGTGACCGTTGACAACCACCAGTTCACCGAGTCGCTGCGACGCATGCTTATCGTCGCCCGCGAGGACGCCAACCGCGTGGTGCTGCGCGGTCAGGAGGGAATGCTGACCATCACTGCCGAGTCGCAGGAGGTCGGGCGCGCGGAGGAGCAGATGCCCGCTACGCTCGAAGGCGACGACCCGGAGATCGCCTTCAACGCACGCTACCTGCTCGACGCGCTGCAGGCGGTAGTGGAGGAGCAGGTGGTGCTGGAGATGTCCCAGCCGCTCGCGCCCGGCACCCTCAAGCCCGTGGACTCGGATGACTACCTCTACGTGATCATGCCCATGCAGATCATGTGACCGGCCCGGGCGCACCAGACCGGCCGACGACCATCATGGGCACAGGCGACGAGTCTGTGCCCTCTGCGTCTCTGTCGCTTGCCGCATGAGTGATCCCGCCCGGGAGGGCGCGCTGCGTGTATCTGAAGTCGCTCACGCTCGAGAACTTCCGCTGCTATGAGCGCGCGCGGTTCGAGTTGCCGCCGGGGCTGACGGTGATCCTGGGGCCCAACGCCTCAGGCAAGACCACCATCCTGGAGGCGGTCTACCTGCTGGCGACGACGACCTCGCCGCGCACGACCAATGCGCGGGCGCTCATCCGCCACGGCGAGAGCTGGGGGCGCGTGACCGGGGTCTTCGAACGCGAGGGCCGCGAGCTGACCATCCGCGTGCTGCTGGGCGATCCGGCGGGCGGGCGGTCGGGCGAGAAGACCGTCGAGGTCGATGGCCGTCAGGTGGACAGCGCGCGGGAGGCCATCGGGCGCGTGCAGGCGGTGCTGTTCTGGGTGGGCGAGCTGCAGGTGGTCAAGGGCTCGCCGGGCGACCGCCGGCGCTTCATGAATGCGGCCATCGGGCAGATGAACGCCCGCTACCTCGATGACCTGGCACGCTACCGCCGCGCGCTGCGCCAGCGCAACGAGGTGCTCAAATCGATGGCCCATCGCGGCGGCGACGGGCGCATGCTCGCCCCGTGGACCCACGCGCTGGTCGAGGCCGGCGCGCCCATGACCGAGGACCGCGGGGCCTTCGTGGCGGCGCTGGCGGCCGAGGCCGGACCGCTGCACACGCGCCTGGGCGCCGGCGCCGAGGAGCTGACGGTCCGCTACGAGCCATCGGTGACCGCCGAAGATGGCGCTGAGATTGCGGATGCCTTCTACGCGCGGCTGGAGGCCACGCACGGGCGCGAGGTCGAGCGCGGCTCGACGCAGGTGGGGCCGCATCGCGATGACATCGCGCTGCAGATCGACGGCGTGGATGTGCGCCGCTTCGGCTCCCAGGGCCAGCAGCGCACCGCGGCCCTGGCGCTCAAGCTTGCACAGGCGCGGGTCGCGGGACGGCGCACGGCGACCGAGCCGATCCTGCTGCTGGACGACTGCCTGTCGGAGCTGGACCCGCAGCGGGGCGCGGCGATGCTCGACCTGAGCCGCGACCGTGAGCAGATGATCGTGACCAGCGCATGCTGCCCGGAGCACCTGGCGCAACGGCTGGCGGGCGCGCACCTGATCGACACCACCGGCCACGCGGCGTCCTCCGCACCGTGCGAGGGCGACGAGGCGTCGGAGGCGTAGGGGGCGCACCTGAGTGCCGCATGCCGTCGCGGTTGGGGGAAGCACACGCGGCCTTGGTCCGCGCAACGGCGCCGTGGTCGTGCCGTGGAGAGGATGCACGAGGTGCGCCTGCGCCCGCAAGCGCAACGAGGCCGCCCCGGACACGCTCGTTGCTGTTGACGTCTGCTCGTAGCCCGTCGCTCGCAGCCGGCAGCTACCATGGACAATCGCCGGTCCCGCGAATCGGTTCCAATCGGCAGCGCCATCGACGCGTTGCTGGCCAGCCGCGGGCTCCTCGAGGGGTCGCGCGAGGGCCTGTGCGTCTTCGTCTGGCGCGAGGTCGCCGGCGAGTGGTACGCGCAGCACACCTACGTGACCAGTGTGCGCGATGGCGTGCTCAACGTGCGCTGCGACTCGGCGCCGCGCGCCCAGCAGCTCCAGCTTGACGCGCCGGCGATTATCGCGCGGCTCAACGAGCGCCTCGGCGAGGGCTTCGTGCGCGAGATTCGCCCCAGCAGCGCCGGCATCGGACCCCGCCGCGACCAGGTCGCCGCCGAGCCCGAGCAGCCCGAGTGGCCCACGCCGGAGGAGCTGGCGCAGATCCCGGTGCCGCCGGAGGTGGCGCGCGAGATCCTCGAGTGCCTGAGCGACCTGGATGGGCCGGTGCGGCATCGGCTCGAGGAGATCATGCTGCTGCAGGCCCGTGTGCGCGCGTGGCAGCGCGAGCATGGCTGGCGCGAGTGCCCCACCTGCGGGGCGATGCACCGGCGCTACGTAGACCACTGCCTGGAATGCCGCCCGCCGGCGCGCCCGACCAACGCCGGCGGCGAGGAGGGCCTGAGCGCCTTCTTCGAGTGACGGCAGGCAATCGTGTGGGACCTGCAGCCTGCGCCCCTGTCCGCCGCGCGTGTCGCCAGGCATGCTTCTGTGGCGTCGCCGTTCGTGTTGGCCGTTGCCGTCCGCCGTTGCTGTGAGCTTGTGACCGGTGACTGATGGACGGCGACCGCCGTTCGCCGGTAGCTGACAGCCGATAGACGATGGCTGATAGCTGCCCCGGAAGCGAGGTGCCCCCCATGGCTCGGCCCTACGAAGGCAAACTCGAGAAGCTCGACGACCACCGCTGGCGCATCCCGCGCGACCCCGACCTGGGCATGCGCACCGACGGGATCGTCTGGGCCGACGACGTGCTCATCGAGGACCTGCGCACCGACGCCGCGCTCACCCAGGTGCAGAACGTCGCCTGCATGCCCGGCATCGTCGGCTGCGCGATGGCCATGCCCGACTGCCACTACGGCTACGGCTTCCCCATCGGCGGCGTGGCCGCCTTCGACGTGGACGAGGGCGTTATCTCGCCCGGGGGCGTCGGCTATGACATCAACTGCGGTGTGCGCCTGTTGCGCACCGACCTCGAGGAGCAGGACGTGCGCCCGCGGCTCGACGCGCTGAGCGACCACCTCTTCCGTGAGATCCCGGCCGGGGTGGGCGAGAAGGGCAAGGTGCGCCTCGACGAGCGCGAGCTGCGCCGGGTGCTCGAGCAGGGCGCGGGCTGGGCGGTCGCGCAGGGCTACGGTGAGCCCGGCGACCTCGAGGCCACCGAGGAACATGGCTGCCTGGAGGGCGCCGACCCGGACGCGCTCTCCGAGCGCGCGCTCAAGCGCGGGCTGCCCCAGCTCGGCACTGTGGGCAGCGGCAACCACTTCCTCGAGATCCAGCGCGTGGACGAGATCTGCCACGCCGAGGCGGCGGCACGCGCAGGCATCGAGGCCGAGGGCCAGGTGATGATCATGGTGCACACCGGCTCGCGCGGCCTGGGCTACCAGGTGTGCGACGATTCGCTCAAGCCGATGCAACGGGCGGCGGAGAAGTACGGCATCGACCTGCCCGACCGCCAGCTCGCCTGCGCGCCGGTTGACTCGCATGAGGGACGGCGGTACTATGCCGGGATGGCGGCGGCGGCCAACTACGGCTGGGCCAACCGCCAGATCATCACACACTGGATCCGCCAGGCCTTCGAGCGCGTGCTGGGCATGGGCGCGGCCAGGCTCGGCCTGCAGCTCATCTACGACGTCGCCCACAACGTGGCGAAGTTCGAGGACCACGAGGTCGATGGCGAGCGCCGGCGGCTGTGCGTGCACCGTAAAGGCGCCACGCGCGCCTTCGGGCCGGGGCGCGAGGAGGTGCCGGCCCGCTGGCGCGACCTGGGCCAGCCGGTGATCATCCCCGGTGACATGGGCACGGCCTCGTGGCTGCTGCTGGGGACGGAGGCGGCGATGGCGCTGACCTTCGGCTCCACCTGCCACGGCGCCGGGCGGGTCATGTCGCGCACGGCCGCGACCAAGGCCCGGCACTCGCGCGAGGTGGCGGCGGACCTGCGGGCGCGCGGCATCATCGTGCGCTCGGTCGGCAAGAAGACGCTGGCCGAGGAGGCGCCTCAGGCCTACAAGGACGTGGACCGCGTGGTCGGCGTGACACACGAGGCCGGCATCTCCCGGCGCGTCGCCCGCATGACGCCCCTGGCCGTGGTGAAGGGGTAGCTGCCGGCTACCAGCTACCAGCGGCCAGCTACCAGCCCATTGCGCGCGGTCGGCCCGCATTCGGCCTTTACCGTAAGCGTTCCGGGTTGCCGGTTGCCGTCTCCCGGTTCCCGGCGTGGAAAGGATGTCGCTGTTGGGCCTTGAGATTGCGCTGGCCGCCGGCGCGCTGCTGGTCATCCTCGCCGGCTGCGAGCTGTTCACGAACGCTATCGAGTGGTTCGGCGCCAAGCTGAACCTGTCCACGGGCGCCTGCGGGAGCGTGCTCGCCGCGGTGGGCACCGCGCTGCCCGAGACTCTGGTGCCCATCGTCGCCTTCATCAAGGGCGGCGAGGAGGCGCGTGAGATCGGTACCGGCGGCATCCTGGGCGCGCCCTTCATGCTGGCCACGCTGGCCTTCACGGTCACCGCCTTCGGGGTGCTCGGGTACACGCGCTCGGGGCGCCGCGAGAGCGCCGACATGGCCGTGGATGCGCAGGTGCTCAGCCACGATCTCGGCTACTTCCTGGTCGCCTATCTGGCGGCGGTGGGCGCGTCGTTCCTGCCGATCCGTGAGGCCAAGTGGGCGGTCGGCATCGTGCTGCTGCTGGCCTACGCCTACTACGTCTGGGTGCACTTCAGGAGCGGCACGTGCATCGCCGACGAGTGTGAGCTGGTGCCGCTGCGCATGCAGCCCAACGCGGTGGTGCCGCGCCTGCGTTACGTCTCGCTGCAGATAGTGCTGGCGCTGGCGTGTATCTTCGTCGGCGCGCACCTGTTCGTGGACCATCTCATCGAGCTGGCGGGCCTCGCCGGCGTGTCGCCGCTGGTGCTGTCGATCATCATCACGCCCATCGCCACCGAGCTGCCCGAGAAGTTCAACTCGGTCCTGTGGGTGCGCGACGGCAAAGACACGCTGGCCATGGGCAACATCACCGGCGCGATGGTCTTTCAGAGCACCATCCCGGTGACCGTGGGCATGTTCGCCACGCCGTGGGTGCTCGACACGCCGGGCCTGGCCTCGGCGGCGATCGCGCTGCTGTCGGGCACGCTGGTCTACCTGCACATGCGCACGCAGGGCAAGCTGTCGCCGTGGGCGCTGCTGGTGGGCCTGCCGCTCTACGTGGCCTTCCTGGCGATCGCCTTGACCAACGGCGCCGCCGGGCACTGACGGCCACCCGTCGTGCCGCCCTGCAGGCCGCCTGTCTGTGCGCCGCCTGCCGTGCGCGGATTTGGGTCGTCACCGCATCGACCGACCGAACGGCGCACGGGCAGGACTGGCCGTGCCGCGGAACGAGGCGCCCGCAACTGCCGTCGGCCCCCTCCGGAACGGAGGGGGCGGCCCGACGCAAGTCGGGCGGGGGAGGCCCGTCCGCCGTTCCCGATTGCCGATTGCCGATTCCCGCCGTTGCCGTCCCAGGGAGTTGACCCGCTCATGATCGATCACCGCATCATCCGCGAGAGCCCCGAGATCGTGCGCGAGGCGCTGCGCAAGCGCCGCTTCGACTACAACCTCGACCGCCTGATCGAGCTGGAGGCGCGCCGCCGCGAGTTGCTCGCCGTCGAGAACCTGCGCGCCGAGAAGAACCGGCTGTCCGAGCAGATCGGCCGGGCCTACCGCGACGGCGAGCGCGAGCGCGCCGAGCAGCTCAAGACGCAGGTCGCCGAGATCTCGCGGCAGATCGACGAGCAGGAGGCCGAACTCGAGCAGGTGCAGGCGGACTTCGAGGCCATGCTGCTCGAGCTGCCCAACATCCCGCACTCCGAGGTGCCCGAGGGCGACTCCGACGCCGACAACCCGGTGCTCTACGAGCGCGGCGCGGCCCCGAGCTTCGACTTCGAGCCGCAGCCGCACTGGGTGCTGGGCGAGCGCCTGGGCATCCTCGACTTCGAGCGCGCAGCGAAGATCGCCTCAGCGCGCTTCGTCATGGACATGGGCCTCGGCGCTACGCTCGAGCGCGCGCTCATCAACTTCATGCTCGACATCCACACCCGCGAGCACGGCTACACCGAGGTGCTGCCGCCCTATCTGGCCAACGAGCGCTCGCTCATTGGCACTGCGACGCTGCCCAAGTTCGAGGAGGACCAGTTCAAGACCCGCGAGGGCCTCTACCTCATCCCCACCGCCGAGGTGCCGCTCACCAACATCCACCAGGACGAGATCCTGGCGGCCGAGGAGCTGCCCAGGTACTATACCGCCTACACCGCCAGCTTCCGTCGCGAGGCCGGCTCGGCGGGCCAGGAGTCGCGCGGACTCATCCGCCTGCACCAGTTCAACAAGGTCGAGCTGATGAAGTTCGTCACGCCCGAGAGCGCCGACGAGGAGTTGGAGAAGCTCACCCTCAACGCCGAGGTGATCCTCCAGCGCCTGGAGTTGCGCTACCGCCGCACCGTGCTGTGCACCGGCGACCTGGGCTTCCAGCCGCAGCGCACCTACGACCTCGAGGTGTGGATGCCCGGCATGGACCGGTGGGTGGAGATCAGCTCGTGCAGCCAGTACGGCGAGTTCCAGGCGCGCCGGTGCAACACGCGCTACCGCCCCGAGCCCGACGCCTCGCCGCGCTTCGTGCACACCATGAACGGCTCAGGCCTCGCGGCCGGCCGCTGCCTCGCCGCCGTGCTCGAGAGCTACCAGCAGGCCGATGGCTCGGTGACCATCCCCGACGCCCTGCGCCCGTACATGGGCGGCGCCGTGGAGATCCCCGCGCCGGCCTCGTAACCTCGGCGACGCGGCAGGTGGGCGCCGGGCGTCGGGGTCTGAAGCGCGCGCTTCGCGCGCTTGCACGAGTCTGGCGCGGCCGTGTATAATGTCGCGAAAGCGCAGAGAACCGAGCGCTGGGACGACACATCTCGGCCCAACGTTCGGCGGCCGACGCACCATGCTCCGCCACAAGTGCGGGGCGCCCTTGCACAGGGGGAATCGCAGATGTCTGCGCAGGACAGGCCTGACCCGACGGTCGGCACGCGCAACGGCATGCAGCTGGGCGCCGACGAAGCCGGGTTCTTTGAGCTGTCGCTGGTCCGCTCGGTGGACAACGTCCGCATCGCCCTGCTCTTCCTGATTCTGGTCGTTGCGCTCGCCTCCCCGCATGGCATCACCAGCCGACTGGCCGTGTACACCGGCCTGATCATCGGCGTCTTCCTGACCCTGTGGACCCGCTATGCCGCCCGCTGGAACCACATCCACGAGGCAGGGCGCATGGACGTGGGCGCCCTGGTCATCCTGCTCGGCGACATCGCCTGGCTGGGGCTGTTCGTCCTGGGCACCGGCGGCATCGCCAGCCCCTTCGTGGCGCTGCTCATCGTGCCCATCATCTTCGCCAGCGCCGTGATGGGCATGAACCGCAGCGCGGTTCCCCTGGCCACCGGGATCATCATCCTGCTGCTGGTCGCCTTCACCGTCGGCCGGCCCCTCGACAACGGTCACGTCTGGCGTCTGACGGGGCTCAGCTTCGCCTTCATCGCCGTCGGCTGGGTCGTCCTCGGCCAGACCTCGGTGCTTGAGCGCGAGCGGCGCACCAACGAGCTGATCGTGCGCTTCATGGACGAGGCCGTGCTGCTCATCGACCGCGCGGGCGTCATCCGGCTGGTCAACCCCCAGGTGGAGCGCTTCGTGGGCCTGCCTGTGGGCGAGATCGTCGGCCTCAACATCAACCGCCTGCCGAACGACCCGCGCTACGAGGCGCTACGACGCATCGTCAGTGCCTCACCCGAGGACCAGCGCCCCCACGATGTGGACGTCGATGCCCGCGAGCACCTCGAGCTGCGCGTCACCACCGTGCGCGTGGACGACGCGCTGCGCCGGCGCATCGCCCACCTCATCATCTGCCAGGACATCACCGACCTCAAGCTACTCGCCCGCGCCCATGCCAGCGGCGCGCGCTTCCTCTCCCACGAGATCCGCTCACCGCTGACCACGCTCAAGACCATCGCCTCGGTGTTCGGCGAGCTGGCCGGGCAGCTCACCGACGAGGGCGCCGGCCGCCTCGTGGACATTCTCGACCGCGAGGTCGACCGTATGCTGCGCCTGGCCCGCCAGTTCCTCGACCTGGCCGCGCTCGAGGAGGGCGGGGCGCAGCTCAGCATCGAGCCCGTCAACGTCTGTGAGATCGTTGACCGCGTCGCCGAGTCCCTGCGCATTCGGGCCGAGGGCGAGGGCCTCAACTTCAGCGCCACCTGCGCGGACGACGTGCCCACCATCAACGCCGACGCGGCGCGCCTTGAGGACGTCCTGCACAACCTCGGCGACAACGCCGTCAAGTACACCGAGGCCGGCGGCAGCATCACCCTCAGCGCCGCGTGCACCGACGGCGAGGTGCGCATCGCGGTGTCGGACACGGGTCGCGGCATCCCTGCCGAGTTCCAGGAGCGCGTCTTCCAGCAGTTCGTCCGCGGCCCCGAGCACGCCGAGGGCCCCGCCACCGACGGCCTCGGCCTTGGCCTGTTCATGACGCGCCAGATCGTCACCATGCTCGGCGGCCGCATCGAGCTTGAGAGCGAGGAGGGCCGCGGCTCCACCTTCTCCATCTGCCTGCCCGTGGACACCGAGGCCTGAGACGTCGGCGCCGCGCCTCTCCCCCACCTCCGGGCCGCAACGCCGCGGAGGATTCCGTCGCGCCACCCGCGAAGGTCTGTCCCTGCCGCCCTGAGCAACCGCCGAGGAGGCCGCCCATGGACATCGACCGCATCTCCGCCTGCACCTACCCGCTGCGCGAGCAACCCTGGGAGTACGCCCTGCAGGTGCTGGCCGACTGCGGGGTCTACCGCGCCGATCTCTGGGGCCGCGACCCGCACTTTCCCGAAGACGCGCGCGCTGAGGCGGTCGCCGGCATCCAGGTCGGCGCCGAGCGCATCGGCGTGGCCATCGCCAACCTGGGCACGTACCCCGGCGCCGCCTTCATCTCGGACGATGCGGCGGAGCGTGACGCCGAACTCGAACGCATGTTCGCAACGATCGACGCCGCGTCGCGCCTCGGCTGTCGCTCTATCCGGGTCATGCCGGGCCGGGGCGAGGACCCGGCGATCATCGAGCGGATCGCGCCGCTCATGGCCCAGAGCGCCGACCACGCCGCCGAGGCGGGTGTGCTGCTGGGGATGGAAAATCACCGCGGCAGCATCGCCGGCAACCCCGAGCACGCGGTCGAGCTGTGCGAGGCGGTGGGGTCTCCGTGGTTCGGCGTGCTCTACGAGCCCTGCAACCTGCTGCACGCCGGCGTGGACTACCGCGAGGCCTTCAACGAGTTCGCCGAGTGGATCGTCCACGTCCACGTCAAGGACGGTCGCCGTACCGCCGACGGCTTCGAGCGCACGCACCTGGGTCAGGGCGAGGTCGATCCGGCGTGGGTGGTCGCCGCCCTCGAGGGCATCGGGTACGATGGCGACTACGCGCTGGAGTACGAGATCCCGGACATCGAGCCTGTGGAGACCGGCCTGCGCAAGTGGGTCGAGGTGTTCCGCGCGATCGAAGTGGATGAGTGGTAATAAACTAACCAGGAGGGCCACCGGGGACCATGACCGATCAGCCGCCTCCGGATGACACGGCAGCCGAGGCCGACGAGGACCAGGGAGTGATCGGCGAGATACCCGGCGCCGACGAGGGTGAGCCCGCGCCGCCGCCTGCCGGGCCTGGGCGGCGGCGCCGTCGCCCATGGGTGGTGGGCTGCTTCCTGGCGCTGCTCGGAGTCATGCTGGGCGCGGCGGTGGCGCTGCTGGTCGCGCGCAGGCCGGCGCAGCGCGAGGAGATCAGCACACCTCCGCAGGGGCCGGCCTCGACCAGAGCGTATGAGACGCGCCTGCTCTTCTCCCCCACTCCCCGGCGCCCCGAGCGCACACCCGACATCATCCCCGCCGAGTCGCGCGTGGTGTACTGCTTCTACGAACTCAGCCGTGTCCCATCCGACGCGCCGCTCTCCGCGCGCTGGTGGCACGAGGGCGAGGAACTCGGCCCGCTTGAGCTGCGTGACCTCGAGCGCGCGCCCGATGCCGACCACGCCCTCGGCCGCTTCAGCATCTACCCGCCCACGGGCGGCGGCGACGAGGCGGCCGAGGTCGAGCCGCCAGGCGGTGGGCAGGCCGAGTCGGCCGCGCCCTCTGGCTTCGCCACCGGCGTCTATGAGGTCGAGCTAACCTCAAGCGAAGTGCCCGACGTGAGCGCCCGCGACAGCTTCATGGCGCTGCCCAACGCGGCGAAGATCCTCGCCGGTGGCGGCGAACCGGCTGGCCCGCCGGTGATCCGCTCGCTGCAGACCTGCGCCGGCGTGAGCGAGGACGGCGAGCCGGTCGATCCCGCGGCGGCCTTCCCCGGCGACGGCCGCATCTACGTGGCCTTCACCTACGCCGGCGTAACGCCCGGCGCCGTGCTGACAGTGCGCTGGTGGGCCGGCGACACCGAACTCACCGATGCGCGCACCGAGGTCGCGGTCAGTGCTGAAGAGGGCCGGGGGCAGGCGTGGCTGGAGGTCGGCGAGGGGCAGCAGTTGCCGCCCGGAGACTACCGGGTGAGCGTGCACCTGGGCGATGAGGGCGAGGCCCTCGCGCAGACCGGCTTCACCGTCACTGCGGCGCCGCCCTCCTGACCCGTTGGCCGGGAGACCAAGCGGCCCTTGACCTGATGGGCTCGCATCGTCGCCGACTCCGCGCGACCGACGCGCTCCGCTACGTGCGTCACTCCTCCCTGACGACGCCCCAGCCCGAGTCGATCACCGGCCTCTCCCGCGTCTCCCGCGTCAGCTCCGCGTACAGCTCCGGTCGGCGTGCGCGCAGGTAGCGCCGGCCGGATGACTGCTCGATCTTCTCCGGCGTGCACAGCGCTACCACCACGTCGTCGCCGAGCGTGTTGCACTCCGCGATGATCTCCCCGTGCGGGTCAAGGATCATTGCGTTGCCGTTGCGGACCTGGTCATCGTCCATGCCTACCGGGTTGCTGAACACCGCGTAGATCCCGTTCTCCCACGCGCGCGCCGGCAGCCAGCGCATCAGCCAGCCGCGCCCCTTCGGCCCCATGAACTCCTGCATCAGCGGCACCGGATCGCGCTCGCGGTTGTGCCACAGCTCCGGGTCCACCAGGCCGCGCCCGGGCATGGTCGAGGGCAGGCAGCAGGTCACGTGCGGCATGAAGATCACCTCGGCGCCCAGCAGCGTGGTGATGCGCACGTTCTCGCCGAGGTTGTTGTCGAAGCAGGTGAGGATGCCGCAGGTCACGCCCTTCAGGTCGAACACCGTGTAGTCGTCACCGCTGCTCAGGTGCGGGCTGATGAACGCATGCAGCTTGCGGTGCTTCGCCACCAGGCCCTCACCGGTCACGCAGACATGGCAGTTGAAGAGACGATCGTCGGCGCCGCGCTCCAGCAGCCCGGCGAGCAGCGCCACATCGAACTCCGCGGCCATCTCGATCAGCCTCTGGGTGCTCGGCCCCCCGGGCACCGGCTCCGCCAGCGCCACCAGCTCATCGCGCAAGAGGTTGCGCAGGAACGTGTAGGCCGGGATGCATCCCTCGTGGAAGCTCACCGCCTCGGCGCCCAGGCCGACTGCCTTCTCGACCAGGCGCCGCATGGCGGCGAGGTTGTGCTGCTTGTCGCCGTTACGGTTCTCGAACTGCGCGGCCGCGACGCGGATGTCCCGCATGAGGTCGCCCTTCTTGGCTTGGTCTCAGGTGGCAGGAATGTCAAGCGATCAGCCCGATCCTGCAGCGAACCTGCCATGCATCGGGGGCAATGCCAGTTACTATCAATAGCATTGAAGTTGCATTAGAAGATGTCTGGAACCGACTACGCCCTAGCGCACAGGTGTGTAGGTGTGGGGCCCTTCGGGCGCGATCAGCGACAGGATCCGGTCGAGGTCCTCGGCATCGTGATAGGTGATGTGGATCGACCCGCCCCCCTTGGCTCGGGGCAGCAGCGTCACCTTCGTGCCCAGGTGGTCACGAAGCCGCCGCTTCACCTCCTCGATGTGCGGGTCCGTCGGCTGGGGCGCTGGCGGCCCGCTCTCCCCCGCCTCGGACGCGCTCTCCGCCTCCGCCTGCTCGGGTTCGCGGGTCAGCGCCTCCGTGTCGCGCACCGTGAGCCCCTCGTCCTGGATGCGCCCGAACAGAGCCATCATGCGCTCGGGCTCCGAGGCCAGCGCCAGCAGCGCGCGGGCATGGCCCTGGGTGATGTGGCCGTCTGCGAGCGCCTCCTTGATCGGCTCGGGCAGATCCAGCAGGCGCAGTGTGTTCGCGATGGTCGATCGGCTGCGCCCGAGCTGCTCGGAGAGCTGGTCCTGTGTCAGGCCGAACTCCTGGATGAGGTGCTGCAGGGCGTGTGCGGTCTCCAGCGGGCCGAGGTCCTCGCGCTGCAGGTTCTCGACCAGCGCCAGCTCCAGCGCCTTCTCATCCGTGGCCTCCTGCACGATGCACGGGACCGTCTGCAGGCCCGCGCGCTGCGCTGCCCGCCAGCGACGCTCCCCGGCGATGATCTGGTACACGTCCGCCTCGTCCGTGCGCCGCACCACCACGGGCTGCACGACGCCATGCGTCTCGATGGACAGCGTGAGTTCCTCCAGCGTGTCCTCGTTCAGGTGGTGACGGGGCTGGTACGGGTTAGGCTCGAGCTTGTCAACATGGACCTCCAGTACCGCCCTCGTCCGGGCCAGGGCCTCGCCGGAGATCAGCTCGCTGAGACCACGTCCCAGGGCCTTCCTGCGCATCCTCGAATACCTCCCAGTAGAGCCTGCGGTAGGCGGCCGAGCCGGGGCAGT
The DNA here is from genome assembly GCA_029820295.1 of Candidatus Zipacnadia bacterium. GTDB lineage: Bacteria > Armatimonadota > Zipacnadia > Zipacnadales > UBA5352 > JALGVA01. The sequence continues at coordinate 14,773 of JALGVA010000023.1, read as the reverse complement.
GCTTGTCGTAGATGACGCCCGGCAAGCCCTGGCTCGGCGCCTCAGCGAGACGAACATTCCGCGGTACTTTCGCCTGAAAAGTGCGACCGGGAAAGTTCATACGGACTTCTTCTGCCACTTCTTCGGAGAGATTCGTACGGCTGTCGTACATGGTCAGGATAGCGCCGCCCATGGTGAGCGCCGGATTGAGTTCCGCCTGGACCATGGAGATGATCTGCAGGAGCTGACTGAGGCCTTCCAGAGCGTAGTACTCGCACTGGATGGGGATCAGCACGCGGTCGGCCGCAGCGAGGGCGTTGATCGTCAGGAGACCCAGCGAGGGCGCCGTGTCGATCATGATGATATCGTAGGCAGCCCGTACCGGGGCCAGCACGCGCCCCAGCCGGCGCTCGCGGGCGATCGAGTTCGCGAGCGCGAGCTGCGCGCCCGCAAGGTCTATGGTCGCGGGGAGAAGATCCAGATTCGGTGTGGCTGTCGGCTGGATAACCTCATCCACCGCCGGCCCCCCCTCCCCGTCCACGCGGATCAGGAGGTCGTAGAGGCAGAACTCGATATCATCCCGCCGGACGCCCAGGCCACTGGTGGCGTTGCCCTGGGCGTCGGCGTCCACGACGAGCACCGACTTGCCCTCAAGTGCCGCCACCGCGGCCAGGTTGATGACGGTCGTGGTCTTCGCAACGCCGCCCTTCTGGTTGACGACCGTGTATATGCGGGCCATCGGCATCGCCTCCGCGCGGAACGGCCGTGGAGATACGCCAACACCTTCCACAGGGTTTTCCACACACGGTGGAAAACCTCTTCAAACCTGATAGCCCGTCAGAACCAGCTCCTCGACCAGCGTGGTCCAGGAGCCTGCCGTGGTCACCCCGCTGCCTCCGTCCGGCTGGAACGCGGAGTCCTCCGCTCGATGAAAGGCCCCGATGAAGCCCCCGGGGCGCACGATCCGGCGCACCAATGGCAGCGCGCGCTCACCCGTAGCGAGTGCGCGGAAGACCGCGGCATCGTACTCTGCAGCAGCCAGGCCCCGGACGTCCGCACGCACGGCGCGGAGGTTCGGCAGCCCCAGGCGTGCGGCCAGAATCTCGCAGGCAGTATACGCCCTCTGCGCTCGATCGACAAGGTCAACGAGCAGATTCTGTTCGAGAATCGCTATCGTCGCTCCGATCGCACCGTTCCCGGCACCGATATCGGCGATTCGGCCGGATCGTGGCGCCTCATCAGCGCCGAAGTAGGCCAGGGCTGGCGCCATCGAGCGGAGAAGCACGAGGCTGGCCGTCTCATAGCCAGAAATGCCTGAGGCGCGGCTCAGGGACGCGAGCCAGTCTGCGGCATGGCAGAGCAGTTCGCGCTCGTGGTCGGAGATCGCCATGCCTGCAGACATGGCTGCCTGCTCGAATCGCTGGAGAGCGGGCTCATTCAGGTTCATCACGAGTGTCTTCACCATGCGAGACGCGCGTTCCTCCCGTGAACAGGAAATGTTCCACGTGAAACATACGACCGTTGGCGATAGCCCAGTGTTCGGCGACGGAGCAGGGCAAAGGGGGCAAGCAAGTACCGTCTCCAAGCTGGCTGGCCGTAGACGGTGTTCCACGTGAAACGATGTGCCCGCACCGCCAAGAGGCATCCACGATGTCAACGCCAGGCAGGCCTCGCTTCTGCAGCCATGGCGAAAGACCGATGTTCCACGTGAAACAAGCGAGGCCCGAGCTGCTGCCTTGCTGCGCAGACCTTACCGGACTGGCGCCCCAAGGTGCTGCGGTGAACCCCTGAGCGGCGCAGGGCCTGCGCCACCCTGAGCCCTCAATGCGGGACAGAGGCGTCCAGTACAGGCAACTGCAGATGCGGCGCTGAAGAGACCAGGTGCGTCGCGGCGCTTCGAGCGACCTGCTACGGGAGGGGGCCGCCAGACGCTGCAGGGATGGGCGGTCCGTGGATTCGGTCAGCACCGCGACCCTGCAACGGCCGCTGTGACTGAATGGTGTGATATCTCGAGTGCCGGCAGTGCACGACGCGGCCCGCGGTGGGGGAGACACGATGCAGCGCCAGACGTGGTACGAGTACGCCTGCCGCGCCGGGCTTTGATCACTCAAAGTCCGAAGCAGGCCCAATCTGCTGCCACTTGCCGCATGATGGGGTCCCCCGGCGCTGTGGTGGTCGCCAGTCCAGTTTCCCGCCGCCAATTGCCGCGGGCTGCCTGCCGTGCCCGCCGGGCCATGTGCGCACAGGCCGCACACCCGCCGCGTTCTGCAGAGGCAACGCAGATGACGAGCCGGGGGGTCTGATCCGTGCGCTCTGCGGCGATTCTCGCGCAGGTTCCGAGCTGCGATCCAGCCCGGCGGCCAGATGGAGGGGTGGCCGTAAAGACCTTATACACAGCCTCCGGCCTGGGGGCCCGCTCCTCTCAGTGTAATGGGAGCAGATGCCTGCAGCGCGCCGGCAACCACGCCCATGGCAAGGGGGGCCTGGAAACCCGGCCGCAAAGCGCCGCCTGCGCGGAATGCCTTGCATTCTCCGCATCGGCGTGGAGGGGCCTGAACGCCCCGTAGTTGGCCGGTCGTGTCCGGCGAGCGACTTACCGGATAGCTCTGCATATCGGATGTATAGGTATCATTGCACAGCTTCAACAGAGTTATCAACAGGCCCGGACATGCATGATGGCTTCATCATTGCACTCCGTCACCAGGCAGACGCTGACGCGGCTGAAGGCGCGCTGGGGGATCTTGCTTACCGGGGACGAGGGCGGCACCGCGTCTCGCCGTACGGCCGTTGTGGCCGGGGCTCATGAGCGCGTGTCCCGCAGCACAGATACGTGTCGCGGCAGCAGCGAGATGCTCGTCGGGCCGTCGAAGCCGGCACTGATAGATGTGTGGAGATCTGCTTTCCCAAACTTCAACAGTCTTGTCCACAACGGGAGTGCAGCCGCGTGACGGGTACCGAGGGCGGCAGGCCACAACGGGTCGTGTCAGGCAGCGGCTTAGTGCAGGATCAGCGCGCCGCGAGCTGGATCTCCACGATGGCGTGCCGGTCCAGGCGGGGGAGAGCGAAGCTGGTGAAGCCGCGCTCGACCGAAAAGGGGATGGGGCGCGCGGCGGGCCGCTCAATCACGGCGATAGCCTCGCCGCGGAGGCGGACGGGGATGTCCCGGACAGGGATGATATCCTCGACTACGACGGGGCTGAAGCCCTGGCCGAACCGCTGGTTGGCGTAGTTGATAAGGTGTACGAAGCGTGTGTTGGCGCGCCGGCGCAGGACGACCTCGACTTGCGCGGGCGCGTCCACGAGGGCCTCCTGAACCGGGGCGACGCGATCGAGCATGGCGATGGCGATATTGCGCAGGGGCGGATACGTGTCGAGCTGGAAGAAGCGGAAGAGGTCGAAGGGGAAGTAGACGGCGGCGCCGTCTCCCAGGCGGTTGAGGAAGACCGCGCCGAAGCCGGAGGGGCCCGCGGGCGGCGGGTTGTTGGCGGCATAGAAGTGCTCCGGGGTGCGTTCATAGATCGGATGTTCGAGATCGGCGAGCACCTCGGCCGAGATCGGCGCGCACTCCAGCGCCGGGATGGCGATGGGGGCGCCCGCGTCGCCGGGACTGCGGAAGACGAGGGGAGCGTCGGGGGCATCGACCGCGAAGCGCAGGCCGGAGACGTAGCCGACGGAGTAGTCGGCGAAGCGCACGGGCTCGACGCCGCACACCTCGCGCAGGAAGGTGGGGGAGACCTCGGCCCCATCCTGGTCGCGCATGCCGCAGCGGTACGCGGCGATCACCGCGCCGCCGGAAACGACGTAGTCACGCAGGAGGGCGACTTCGTGGTCGGTCAGCACGAGCTGGTCGGGCACGAGCAGCGCGTGGTAGTCCGGGAGGCGGTCGAGGGCGCGCTGGGAGATGATGTCGAAGTGGCGGCCGGCGTCACTCAAGACGCGGGCGGCGCCGAAGACGCTGACCAGCGGGCGGCGCAGGGCGTGCCCCTCCAGCCATTGGGCGAGGTGATGGGTGCGCGATGAGTGCAGGACGGCGATGTTGGGGACGCTGCGCGTGTCCGCGCACCAGGGCTCGATGCTCCGGGCGCGTTCGTAGACGCCGCCAATGAGCCGATAGGCCGCAGCGTCGAGGGTGCCGTCGTGGTACGCCTGGTCGCCGATGTCCACGATTCCGCCGTGGGCCAGCCCGGTTGCCGCCTCAATATGCAACTTTTCAGCACTTTTATATGAGAAACTCGACCATCCACCGTAATGAAAGCGCGACGTACAGCATTCATATGGCATGTCAAAGTGCTGGAACCACCGGGCCTGGAAGCCAGGGAGCCAGTCCTCGGGCGTGTGCGCCTCGCGGAACAGGATGTCTGAGCGGACGTCGTTGTCGAGGTAACACTGGGTGACATCGCCCGCGTGGTTCCAGCTTATGAGCAGGTCGGGGTTGATGGACTTGATCAGTTCGGCCAGGCCGGCGCGGAAGTCGGCCTCGGTGGCGATACGGAACTCGTAGAGCATGCGCGCCTGCGCGCTCCCGGGCGGCGGATCGACGGGCATCTCGATGCCGTGGCGTTCGCGGAAGATCTCACGGCAGCAGTCGCAGTAGCAGGCGGGCGGGGCAACATAGGTGATGTCGTACCACAGGCCATCGATGGGGTAGCCCTCGGCGAGTTCGCGGGTCATCTGGCGGATGAATTCGCCGTAGGGCGAGTTGAGGCACATCCACCACCAGAAGCGCGGGTGCGGGCGGGGCTGGCCCATGGCGTCGCGCTGGGTCCACTCCGGGTGTTCCACGCCGGCGCGATGGTTCCACGCGCAGGAGATGTAGGCCATGACCGCCACGTCCTGGCGACGGCACTGGGTCGCCACCTCACGCACGTAGTCGAAGCTCAGCCGCGAGTGCTTGTGGCCGACGGCGGTATCGTAGTAGCAGTTGCCGTGGTGGCAATGCGCGAAGATGGTGACGGAGTTGACGTGCGCGTCGGTGAGGGTGCGCACGTACTGCTCAGCGTCGAAGCGCTCGAACATGTCGGGGGCATCCTCGGGCAGGTGCATGTCGAGGTGGACCTTGCGCTTGCGGGCGAAGTACTGCTCCGGGGTCATGCGCGCTCACATCCCTGGGCGGAGTGACGGACGCGAGCGGGTTCGGCAAGGTGGGGGAGAGGACCTCCGGCGTGGAGAACGGCAGAGGACGGCCGATGACGGCGGAGCACAGCAGATCACGGCAGCGGAGGGCGCCTGCACTACGGTGTGGCGTGCCGAAGGTGATGGGCAACGCGTTCTTCGCCGCTCAGGAATAAGAACGCGCGGGCAGGTCGGCGCTGGCCGGCCGCGGCGGGCTCGCGCGCTTCGTCGCGCCCTGCGGGCGGACCTGCGCACCCGTCGCCGGTGCGGTGCCGCGGGATCGTCGGGAGCCGAGCCGTGGCGATCACTCCTCCGCGGGGATCTCCCGCACGGGCACGAACTGGGTGGTGATCTGGCCGTCGGCGCAGTGGAAGAGGCGGTAGCCGCGGCGCGGGTCGTGGTCGATGTTCCCGCGCACGGTGGCCAGGCAGTTGGTGACGGTGTGCAGCACGCCGTTGACCGTGTGCTCCTGGTTGAGGTGCAGGTGCCCGGCGAGCACCGCGCGCAGGTCGTGGTCGGCGAACAGCTCGAGGATCTCGGGCGCGCCGGCGACCGGGACCACGCCGCCGAGGATCAGCGGGTGGTGGCAGCACAGGACGATGGGCGCCGCCGGGTCGATGGTCGCGATCTGCTCGCGCAGCCAGGCCATGCGCGCCTCGTCGATGAGCGTCTGCTCGCCGCCGTTGGAGTCGAGCATGATGAACACCCAGCCCTCGTACTCGAAGACGTAGTTGAGCGGGCCGAAGTACTGCTCGTAGAGGCCGCCCTGGACGTCGTGGTTCCCGCGCACCGGGTGCCACGGCTTCTCGCACAGCGACAGCGTGGCCTTGGCCAGCTCGAACTCGGGGGCGGTCGAGCGGTCGGTGAGGTCGCCCAGCCACAGGCTGAAGGCGACGCGGTCATCGGCCTCCATCATGGCGATGGCCTCGCGCACGAGGGCGGCGCCGGGCTGGTCCGAGATGTGCGTGTCGCTGGCCTGGGCGAACCAGAAGTCCTCGGCCAGCGCGGGCGGCGCCAGCACCAGCAGGGCGATGAGGGCAACGACGATCCGGCGCGCGGTCATGGGAGACACCTCCGCATGGTCAGACGTCCGAGGGGCGGGGTTGGTTTCGCATGGTGGGACCGGTTCGCGTGCCGCCGCGAGCGTGCAGGCCGCCGGGCCTCCCGCCGCGAAGCTACCTCCGCCGCGATGCGCCCCGCCCGGAGGTGACCGATCCTGCGCATGAACCTGCTGCTGAGCCTGGCCGCGCTGGTGGCCGGGACGTCCTGCGCCCACGGCGTCGAGCTGGTCCGCGACCACCAGCCGGCGGCGACCATCGTCGTGCCCGATGAGCCGCTGCCGGTCGAGAGCTTCGCCGCCGAGGAGCTGCAGCATCACCTCGAGCGCGCCACCGACGCCAGGCTGGCCATCGTGCCCGAAGCCGAGGCGGACCTCGACGGCAATGTGGTGCTGATCGGCGCCTGCCGCGCGACCGCCGAAGCGAGCGTCGTGCCCGAGGAGCTGCCCATCAACGGCTTCGTCATCCGCGCCGACGAGCGCCGGCTCTACCTCGCCGGCGACGACACCGAGGGCCCCGCCGCGTGGATCCTGCACAACAACCGCACACGCGTGGGAACGATGTTCGCGGTGTACCATCTGCTGGACCGGCAGCTCGGTGTGCGCTGGCTGTGGCCCGGACCGCTGGGCGAGGTCATCCCCGAGCGCGCCGACATCGCCTTCGATGACCTCGACATCACCGGCCAGCCCGCCTTCGTCCACGCGCGCTGGCGCGATGGCGGGCAGACGGTCGCCGGCGCCGATGGCTGGGCCGCGTCCGAGAACCGCAGCCGCTTCATCTCGGCGCAGGGCGCGTGGCTGCGTCGGCATCGCTTCGCGCTGGGCCAGAACTTCGACATGGCGCACGCCTTCACGGACTGGTGGGAGCGCTTCGGCGAGGAGCATCCCGAGTACTTCAACCTGCTGCCTGACGGCACGCGCCGTTCCGACCCGACCTACCACGGCGGCGCCGACCGGCTGATCGCGATGGATGTCTCCGAGCCGGCATTCCATCGCGCCATCGTCGAGAACTGGCTGGCGACGCGCACTCCTGAGGACCCGAACATCGACGCCAGCGAGAACGACACCCCCGGCAAGTGCACCTGCGAGCGCTGCCTGTCGTGGGACGTCCCCGACCCCGACCTCGAGGTCCCGTGGGATGAGCGCCTGGAACGGGCCCGCGCGGCCTTCGAAGCCGGCGAGGGCGACTGGTACCGCTACCTCGGGAGCCTGTCGGATCGCTACGCCCGCTACTTCCTGGCGGTGCAGGCCGAGGCGCGCAAGCACGACCCCGACGCCATCGTCATGGGCTACGCCTACGCCAACTACCGCCTGCCCCCGCGTGAGACCATGCTCAACGATCACATCTACATCGGCATTGTGCCCGCGGTCATGTTCCCGTGGACTGAGGAGCGGCGCGCGGAGATGCGCGAGCAGTGGGACGGCTGGGCGGCGACCGGCGTGCGCCTGATGCTGCGCCCCAACTACATGCTCGAAGGCCACAACATGCCGATCTACGTCGCGCACTACCTCGGCGAGGAGTTCAGCCACTGCGCGCACCAAGGCATGATCGCCACCGATTTCGACTCGCTCACCGGTCAGTACGCGACGCAGGCGCCGAACCTGTACATGCTCGCCCGCCTCACCGCCCGACCGGACCTGACACCCGACCAGGTCCTCGATGAGTTCTACGCGGCCTTCGGCCCGGCGGCGGAGCAGGTACGCGCCTACTTCGAGCACTGGCGCGAAGTCTCCGATGCGGTTACCGAGCCGATCGAGGGCCTGCACTGGTCGTACTTCTACCGCGAGGCCGACCAGATCTTCACCCCCGAGGCGATGGACCGTGGCGAGGCGCTGCTGGCGGCCGCCGAGCACGCCGCGGCCGGCGACGACACCGCGCTCGCCCGCGTGCAGTGGCTGCACAAGGGCCTGCGTAACGCGCGCATGACCCTCGACGTGCAGCGCACCTACGAGGCCTACCGCGAGACCGGCGCCATCGCGCCTTTCCGCGAGGCCATCGCCGCGCTCGACGACTACCGCGCCGCCATCGAGGGCGACCTGGTGTGCAACATGGGCTTCCTGGCGTGGGCCGAGGTACGCACCTGGGACCGGGAGCTGCTGCGGCTCATGGCCCAGCCCGGCGAGCCGCTGCCCGGCCCGTGGCGCTTCGCGTGGGACCCCGACGCGGTCGGCGAAGAGCAGGGCTGGTTCGCGCCCGGCTTCGCCGACGCCGACTGGGCCGAGACCGAGGTCAGCGGGCCATGGGAGCAGCTCCCCATCGGCCGGGCGTGGCGTGCCGAGCACGGCGTGGACTACGATGGCTTCGCGTGGTACCGCACGAGCTTCGCCGCACCTCACGACCTTGCCGGGCAGCGCGTGCGGCTGATCTTCGGCGCGGTCGATGAGGCCTGCACGGTCTGGGTCAACGGCCGGCGCGTGCTCGATCGCCCCTACCCCTTCGAGGGCGATGCCGACTCGTGGCAGAAGGCCTTCGAGGTGGACATCACCGACGCGGTGCGCCCCGGCGCGGGTAACGTGCTGGCGGTGCGTGTCGAGGACAACGCGGGCGCCGGCGGCATCTGGCGCCCGGTCTGGCTGGGCACCGCCGCCGCCCGCGCCGATGACCAGGCGAACCTGGTGACCGACGGCGGCTTCGAGGAGCAGTCGGGCGTGTGGCAGAAGAGCGTCATGGCCGGGGAGTTCGAGCTGGAGATGGACACCACGCAGCCGCACACCGGCCGGCTGTGCGCGCGGATCACCTGCACCGCGCCCGGCCCGCCCGAGATCGAGGAGACCATGCGCACGCGCGTGTGGGGCCGCTGGCACCGCACCATGGGCCCGGTCGATCCGGCGAAGACCTATCGCCTGCGCGTGTGGGTACGCACCTCCGATGACTTCGGCGGGCGCGTCGCCATCTGGGTCACCGGCGCGGGGGAGGGCACCATGGCGCAGAACGTGCTCAACACCGAGGGTCTGTGGCGCGAGTTCACCATCGAGGACATCCACCCCAACGGTGAGGGACTCGGGCTCTACCTGAACCTGATGGACACCCCCGGCGCCGCATGGTTCGACGACGTCGAGCTGCTGGCGGTGGACTGAGCGCTGGCTCGGCGAAGGGGAGATGGCCTCATGGATCAGCTCACCGGCGTGCTGCTGCGCGCCGGCCCGGTGGCGCCGGTCGCGATGGCGCGTTCATCGCCGAGCGCGACGACCCTGAGCCGCTGGCCCCCGGACCGCTGAAGATCAGCGTCTATGACGGCGGCGCCGCGGTCGATGACCTGCGCGTCACCCGCCCCGACGGCGCGCTCGTGCCGGCCGACGAGGTCTCGTCCGGCCGCTCCGACCTCTGGCAGGGCCTCGTCTCGGCCGAGGTACTCTCCTTCGAGGACGTGGGGCTGCGCATCGCCATGGTCGACCTGCGCCTCGAGCAGTTCTGGCGCGCTCCCGGCGGCTACGACTTCGACGCCCTCGACCGCCAGGTCGCCGGCTTCGGCGCGCCCGAGTTGATCGCGGCCTGCAGCGCCTCGGTCGAGTCCCGCTCGTCGAAGCCCCACCACGACGCCTTCGCCTCGGTGAGTTCACCGCCAGCGACGCGATCAATCATCTCCTCGTTGACTTCGGCTGCAGCGAGCCCTGCAACGGATAAGAGTGCGACAGTACACGCGACCAAGCGCATCATGTGGTCCTCTCGGACTCTGAGATCATGCAAATCACTGGTTCACGGGTTTTAGAGGCGCAACACCAACCGGCGTAAGGATCGGCGGCACGCCGCGTATGTCAACGTAGTGATCCTCCCACGCGACCGCCGACGGTGCATCGAGCCGAAGCGTCCACACCTGCCCCTCTGACGGCTGGTCCAGCGTCACCTCGAACTGATGGGTGCCCACCTGGTTGTCGCGCTCGCCGAAGACCTCACCCGCGGGATCCAGCAGCGTCGCGCGTATGCCCTCACCACGCCCCTCGCCTGAGACCCGCACCGCGAACTCCGTCACTCCCGCGGGCACATACACCTGCAGGGCGCAGGCGGATCGTATCAGGTGGATGGTGCCGTGCTCGCCGATGATACCGATCGGGTGAGAGCATGCAACCACGCCGAAACGATTTCCGCCGGCATTGCCCTCGAGTGTGTACGTGCCCTCCTCAGGCGCGACGAAACTCATCTCGGCCTCCGCCTGGAAGTCCACCTCGCCTCTGTACACCTCTTCGCCACCCGGGCCGGTGACTATTGCGGGCATTGGCCTACCGCCGTAGTTGCCGACCTGCATCTGGCGCACCAGCAGGTTCACGGTGTCTCCCTGCGCAGCCCAGAGCTTGTACGTGCCTCGGCCGCGAATGATCGGCCAACTGACCGGTTCGGTTGCGGGCGCCTGAGCGTCCGCGGGCGCAAACGCCATGCCCTCGACGTCGATCAGCGGGAGTTGCTTGAGCGAGGCCGCCGGCATCCAGCGCGCCAACTGCTCCTGCGTAAGCGCAATCTCCGAGCGCTGTCCGTCCGCATTGACGACGATGACAGTGCCGCTGACGTTGCTGACGGGCATACCGCCGGATTCGCCCACAGGCGTGCGTTCGAGCGGATCGCGCACCACGAGCCCGCGCAGCTCCAGTCCCCCGACCGGCTCGAAGTAGCCGCTGCGGCTGCTGATCGTCACCGGCGATCGGCCAGGCTCCTCCAACGCGCAGTCGCTCACGGAGCAGTCGATCAGGCGCAGCAGGCCCTGTTCGGCGGGCTTGGCGACCCAGACACCGCCCTGCAGCGCGCCCTCGAACTCACAGTTTTCGAACTCGATCAGGCCGCGGCAGGCCGAGGCGGTGGTACCGCTGGTTGCCACCTGCACCGCGCAGTCCTGGTCGTTCACCGATCGGGAGTCCTCGATGCGCACGGAGATCGGCTCCGACTGCGCGTTGAGGTAGGGCAGTGCGAACTTGTAGCCGCTGCCCGCGTTGTTCTCGGTCAGGCAGTTGCGCATGACGATGTTCGCCAGTTGCTCGGTGGGCGCGTTCGGCTCGAAGTCGATGCCGGCTTCGGGCGGCGTGCCGGCGGTGTCGCGCATCACGGTGTCCTCGATCAGCAGGCCGTTGGCGCTGATAACCGAGATGCCCTGGCGGTAGTTTCGCTCACAGACCACGTCCCTGATGGCGATATCGTGGTTCGTGCTCCCGCCCGAGCCCACGCCGATATAGATGCCGTCGCCGCCGCTGTCCTGCAGCACCAGGCCGGAAACGCTGACGTTCGTACAGCCACAGATTGACAGGCAGTGGCGCCATTCCGCCTTCTCATAAAGCGCGGGATCGGCGTAGTCCTCTCGCCACATGCGCAGGACCGTGCCGTTCCCTCGCAGCACGAGGTTCTTGACGTTGCGCGCGGACAGCAGGGTATCGGTGGTCCCTTTGAACTCCCCGCGCTTCGCGAGGAGCTCGCAGCCCTCCTCGAAGACGATCTCCTGGTTGCTCGCGAGAGCGATCGGACGCACGATCCACGGCGTGCCCATGTTCTCCACGATGAGCTTCGGCGCGCCCGAGTTGATCGCGGCCTGCAGCGCCTCGGTCGAGTCCCGCTCGTCGAAGCCCCACCACGACGCCTTCGCTTCGGTGACTTCACCGGCGGCGACGCGGTCGATCATCTGCTGGTTGACCTCGGAAAAACCCGTGCTCGTCAGGAACACGAGGAGTGCGATGCTGAGCAGGACTCTGCGCATTGACGCGTCTCCGTTTGCCGGGTTCAGGTCTGCATGCTCCAGAAGCTTCTCGTCTCTTCAGTACCACCCATACTTCAACGCCGCGTCGAAGTAGGCCTCGGCGCAGCGGATGTTGCGGTCGCCCTGTTCGGCGGTGCGCTCCGAGCCCCGGCCGCCTCCGCCGCCGGTGAGGCGCAGCGTGTAGCCGCCACCAGGCGCGGCTGCCTCGATGGCCTCACGGACCGCCTCCTCCACCTGCTCGGGCTCCCAGAACACGAACGCCTGCGACGGGATGTTGCCCGACAGCAACATGCGATCGCCGACCAGGCGCTTGGCCTCGGCGAGGTCGCAGTCGGCGTAGGGCGGCGGCTCCAGCGGCTCGACCGAGTCGATGCCCATATCGGCGAAGCGTTCGAGGAAATCCATGCAGTTCCCGTGGCAGTGCGCGCGGAAGCGCCCACCGCGCTCGTGGATGGCGCCGTAGACCTGGCTGTCGTAAGGGAAGACGAACTCCTCGAAGAGCGCGTGGCCCATCCACGGTGGGATGAGCATTTCGTGGGCGTAGCTGATGAAGTTGCCGCAGATGCCCGCATCGGCCATCGCGTGCACGGCGGCGACCACGTAGTCGTTGGACACGCGCAGGAAGCGGTGCATCAGCTCCGGCTCCGCCCGGAACCACGAGTAGACCGCCTCCATGTTGGCGCTGCGCACGAGCGTGCCCAGCGGGTGGTACAGGGCGATGACCGGCATGGCGCTCTCGCCGATGGCCGCCATCCCGCGGTCGAAGGCATCCTTGAGGGGCGCGCGCAGCTCCAGCGGCTTGCTCAGCACCCGCTCGAGGTCCGCCGGCTGCTCGATGTAGCGCTTCTCCCAGTGGTAGTCCTCGATGCCCGTGTCGAAGCGCGGGCGGCGGATGACCGCGACGAACTCACCGACGGGCGTGTGCATGGTCCACTCGATGCGCTGGCAGTCGCCGGTGTCCTCGAGCAGCCGCTCGGTACGCGTGGCGGGCTGGCCGAGGAAGCCCCAGTCGTAGCCGGCCACGCCCGCGAAGTTGTCGGCGTACTCATCGGCCAGCCGCACCAGCCGGGCGCAACGCGGGTCATCGCGCACCAGCGCGCTGACCGGGAACTCGATGGGCACGCGGTCGGCCTCGCGGAACGACCAGGCGATCTCGAGGCGCTCTCTGTGGGTCATGCGAGCGGCTCCCCTGGGGAGCCGGCTATCGGCTCCCAGCGGTCAGCTACCGGCAACGGCAAACGACAACGCCCGGGGCGCTTCACATCTCGGGCTGCTCGCCCATGCGCGTCCCGTAGCTCACCGACAGGTCGCGCAGCGCGATGGTGCGATCGGGGACCGGGAGCGGCTCGGTCAGGTGCAGCACCGTGTCGCGCATCTCCACGACCAGGCGCGTGAAGCGGATGGGGTAGTCCACCACGGTATCGCCGCCGCCGCACAGCCAGTTGCGCCGCGGCGGGCCGGGATAACCGCTGGCGTGGCGGAAGGGCAGCTCGACCGAGAGGTAGTTCCAGCCGTCAAAGTTGACGAAGGTCGCGCACTCCCAGTCACCCACGCTCCAGCCGCCCTCGGACGCGCCCACCGAGAAGAAGCGCTCGCCCGTGGCGTCCTCGAACTCCCAGAACACCCGTCCCCAGCAGGAGTTGCCCCGCACCCAGAGCCCGATGGCGGTCGGCTCGCCGGGCGCGGGCAGGTCGCCGGTGGCCTCCAGTACCACGTAGCGCGAGACCGGCCACGGGACCTCGGGCTGCGGGTTGAGGGTCAGCTCCAGCGCTTCGCCCATCCGAGGCTCCGGGGCCACGCGCAGGTCGATGTCGCCGAGGGTGCGCGGGAAGTCGAAGTGGATGGTGTCGAGCTGCTCGTCGGGCGCCGTCACCTGCCGCCAGCGGGACAGGTCGGTCAGGGAATCGACCACCTGCAGGCCCTCGGGCGCGGGCTCGCAGCGCGTGGCTCCGGGGCGCAAGGACTCGATGGCCACGTCCGTGCGCAGATAGACCGGCGAGGCCGAGACGATCATGTGCGCGCGACCGTCGCGGGTGTTGACCTGCTGCGCGTTGCCCATGATGTCCGTGCGCGTGAACTGCGTGTTCCGCGCGAAGGCAACGTCCACGTCGCGCTCACCGCGCGGCAGCCACAGGGCGTAGACGAGGCCGGTATCACGGGCGAACTCCAGGGCGTAGAGTGTGGGCGAGCCGGTGTCGAGCCGGCGGCGGAAGGTGGCGCCGTCCAGCTCGCGGGTGAGCGTGGCCATCGCCACGTAGCTGATCTTGGGGTTGAGCAGCGGATACCGGTGGCAGAAGCCGCTGCCGCCCCAGCGGCTGAAGTAGTACGAGTCGCCGACATCGTGCAGCAGTCCCGGGTTGATGTGCGGCATCTCGAAGGCCAGCCCCTGCAGGACGTCGCGCGAGTAGAGCTGCGCCTGCGTCAGCTCGTTCAGGTTCCCCGGCTGGGTGCCGCGCCCGCGCCACTCGTAGCACGCGGTTTGGGGCACATCGTAGCCGTAGAGGTCGGCGTACTCGCGCTGCCAGTAGATCGACTTGAAGGCCGACGGTGGCGCCTCGGGCGGGATCGCCTGGCCGAGGTCCTCATCCCCCCAGGCATCCACGTACTCGGCCGGATAGCCCGCGCGCATCAGGCCCGCGGCAAAGCTCAGGCTGGAGTTGCCCACGATCAGCTTGATGTGCGGGTAGCGCTCGCGGATGTAGCGGCTGTAGGCGACGCCGCGGTCGATCCACTCCTGGAGCCTGGTGCGCTGCTCCTCGCTCAGCTCCGGCGGCTCGCGGCCGAGGAACTCGGGCGGGTAGCGCACGCCCTCGCCGAAGCTGCATTCGTGGAAGACCAGCGCCCATCCCACGTCCGGGTGCTCGGCGACCATCCTGTCGAGCATCTCGTAGCCGGCGTCGCCGCGGCGCGCGAAGTCACTGAGCATGCTCACGCTCAGGCCGTGGCGCGC
>JALGVA010000022.1 GCA_029820295.1 Candidatus Zipacnadia bacterium | reverse complement strand
CAGCGGGCGCCGCGCGCGCGCTGCGGACCGGGCTGGGCGGGGTGAGCGCGGGCGTGCGCATCGGCGCGCCCTCGGACACCTGGCTGACCACCGGTGCAGTCCGGACCTCGCGCTCCTCGGTCGGCCCGCCGAACAGGTTGGCGAGGATGCCCACGACCACCAGCGCCATCACCGCCACGCCTATCCCCAGCCAGATCAGCCGGCGCCCCGAACCGGTATCATCCACCAGCTCGGGCTCGGGTCCGGTGTGCGCGCGGCGCATGCGCTTGCGCGCCTCGGTGAGCTTGCCCAGCAGGACCGGCGTCTCAGCGAGCTGGCTGGCGAGGTCGTACCAGGCGACCGCGTCCTCCCACAGTTCGCGCCGGTACATGATGTCGCCCATCTTCTCGTGGGCCTCGGCGCTGGTCGGGTACTGCTGCAGCAGGGACCGGCAGGCGGACTGAGCCGCCATCAGGTCCCCGTCGGCAATGAGTCGATCGATGGTGCGCAGTTCCTGCAGCATGCCGTCACTCCGTCCCCCGCGTCCTCATCCGCGCCCGCACCGGCCGCTTCGCGCCCCCGTCGGGCCCCACGCGCTTGACCATGCGCACGCGCTCTACCTCGTAGCCCAGCTTCTCGTAGAACGCGAGGGCGCGCGGATTGCATGTGCTCGCGTCCAGCATGATCTTGTCGGCGCCCTGGTCGACCAGCCACTGCTCCACGGCGGCCATCAGCCGCTGCGCATGGCCGCTGCCGCGCAGGTGCGGGGCGATGTACACGTTCTTAATATACCCAACTCGCGCGTCAACCAGCGTCGACATGAGCGCGGCCCAGATGAAACCGCACAGCTCGTCGTCCTGCTCGAGCACCATCAGGGTCTCGCGCGGATCGCGCGCGGCGCGACGCAGATCGCGTCCGTACTCCTCGCGGAAGCCCCGATCGACGCAGAATCCGGGGAAGTTGCCCTCGTAGACCTCGTACTGGAAGTCCAGCACCGCCTCGAGGTCGCGACGCACGTTGAAGGGACGCAGCGCGGGCTCATCGCCCACCCACTGCGGCTGGGTGCCTGCGGCGGTCATGTTCAGCCCCCTTCATCGATGATCTCGACGTGTTCCTGCACCACCCGACGCGGGCAGAGCTTCACGAAGCCCCACAGCGCCGCCACCAGCACGGCGGTATCGTCCGCCCATCCCAGCGGGATCATCAGGTCATTGAGCGCGTCGATCGGCATGACGAAGTAGAGCGCGCCCAGCACGAGCACCGCCCGCGCCAGCACGCCCACGCGCTTGTCGCGCCACAGCCGCATGTAGAGCTTGATGAAGTTGGGCAGATGCACGAGCATGCGCCACGTGTCCATCCGCCCCGGGGTGAAGCCGATTCCCGGTGGTGTCCGCATCTCTTCGCTCCCAGGAGCGTCCCTTTGCGCACGCCTCCCCGATGTACAGTCACCTGAGGAGCCGTCAGGTTCCATTCTGTTCGTACGATTACCGGCCGCCGAGCGTGCCCAGAAGCTGCTCGATCACCTTCGCATCGACCTCGGCGGCGAGGTCCATGCCCTCCAGCCGCAGCGCGACTTCCTCCACGAAGGCCGGGGCGATGTCATCGGCGTTGAGCCCCAGCGTAGTCATGACCTGATTCGCGATCTGCTCGCCCACGGCCTGGTCGAGAGCCACCATGATCTCCAGCACCTGCACGTACATGACGGCGTCGAGCTGTGCGGCCATGGGGTCGGCGGTGGCCGGATCGGGTAGCACGCCGCGGCGCACGCCGGCGATCAACGCCGGCGCGAGGTCCCAGCGGCCCATCGCAGTCATCTCGCCCGCCAGGCGCCCGATACTGGGCCAGTTGAGCAGCCGGGACTCAGCTTCAAGGACGCGCAGTTCCGGGTCCGGGTTCATGAAGTCGATGGCCCATGCCGCACGGCCGGGGGCCGCGACTTCGCCGTTGGTTGAGACGATCTCACCTGGCAGATCGGCCGAGAAGCGCAGGCCCGCGTCCCCCGAGGACATCATCATGGCCATCATCCCCGACATGGCCTCATCCATGCCCTCGAACTGTACCTCGCCCTCGCCGCCTTCGGCCGGGGCCTCGGCCTCCGGCTGGATCTCGACGGGGCCGACTTGCGGTTGCATGCTCTCCTCAGGCAGCTCCATCGAGAAGGTGTACTCCGTGCTCAGCAGCCGCCCGGTCATGCCGAACTCGGGCGCGGCCTCGGCCTCGTCGGTGAAGAGCGCCTCACCGGGCGGGGCCTCGCCGACCATCGTCTTCACCTGCCACCCATCGCGCAGCTCTTCGCCCAGGTCCTGCCACCGGCCTGGCGCCAGTTCCTCGCTGACATCGGCCGTGAAGTCGCCCTCGCCCTGCTGCAGCACCGCCTGCATGACGCCGGCCTCGATGCGTCCGTGCTGCGTGCCGTCGGGGTCGAGCCCGAACTGCGCGTCGATGAAGATGCAGCCGCCGGCGAGACTTAACGCCGCAAGCCCGGCCGCCACTGCCAGCAATCTGCCGGTGTTAGTATGCGCCATACTTCTCCACCGCCTCGTGAAGCGCCATGATGTTCTCCCACGGCACGTCCGGTTCGAGCACGTGCGTGGGCGCGATCAGCAGCCCGCCATCGTAGCCGACGTTGTCGATTGTCCACTTCACCGCCGCGCGTACGTCGTCGGTGCTGCCGAAGGGCATCGTCGTCTGCGTGCCGATGCAGCCCCAGAACGCCAGCCGGTCGCCGTACTCGCGCTTGAGCGCCGCCGGGTCCATGCACTCGGGCTGAATCGGGTTGAGCACGTCGAAGCCGATCTCGATCAGGTCGGCGATCACCTGCCGCACGTCGCCGTCGCTGTGGTAGAACGCCAGGATGTCGGGGTTGATGTCCTTGGCCGACTTGATGACGTGGCGCCAGCGCGGCTTGAGCCACTCGCGCCACATCTCCGGGCTCATCATCAGCCGGTCCTGCATGCCCACATCGTCGCCGCAGTGCAGCATGTCGCAGCCGGACTCGGCGAAGCGCCGCGCGGCGAAGGCGCGGTCTTCGGTGATCTGGTCGAAGACGTACGCGGCCATGGGCGGGTCGAAGATCATGTCCTGCATGAGCTTCTCCATGCGCGTCATCTGCCAGGCCGTCTCCCAGATGTGCCCGACGCCGCCGGAGACGAACCACTCGTCGGCGTGCAGGTCGGTGACCTGCCGCTCGAGATGCTCGTGGCGCCAGGCGGGCGTGTAGTCGGGCCAGGGGAAGGCCTCCAGGTCCTCGATGCTGCGCGCGCGCTCCAGCGGGTAGATGCGGCCGGTGAAGTGATAGAAGCCCGCGGGCGGGTGCCCGGAGCCGTACTCGTTGAAGGTGGTGCCCTCCGGCCAGCCCTCCGGGAACCACGGCGAGAAGTCCGGCAGTTGTGGCGCGCCGCGCAGGCCCACACCGCGGCGCTCGAAGCCGAAGAAGTCGGCGGGGTTGGTCGCGCCGGTCTGCCGCACGAACTCCTCCTGCACCGCCGGCGTGAAACTCCACTCCCTGGGCACGCGGTCGGGCACCCGGCGGCGCATCGCGGTCAGCACGCGCTCTCGCGGCGACATCTCGGCGGGCATTCTTACCTCCCGGGGCCGTGCATCCGGCCATAGACGAAGATGAGCATGGCGAAGCCGGCCAGCGCCAGCAGCGTCAGTCCGGTCACCGGCTGCGCGGGCGCCAGCACGAGGCCAACGCTTCCGCCCGCCAGCAGCAGCACCATCGCCCACCGCCAGATGCGCAGCATCGGCGGCGTGGTCAGCGCGTCCATGAGTTCGCGTCGCGCCTCCAGGTAGCGCCCGCACCACCCGCAGCGCGCCATCTCGGCCGGGTTATCCGTCCCGCACAGCGGGCAGCGGCGCAGGCCCAGATCGTGCCGGCGCTTCACGTCCAGGCAGTGCTCGAGGCGCAGCGCCACCTCGGCGCTGTGCTCGTGCAGTTCAAGATACGCGTGGTAATGCTCGATGGCGCGCTCCCAGTCCTCCTGCGCCTCGTAGATCTCGGCCAGCTTGCGGTGCGGCTGGGCGACGTCGGGCTGCTCGCGCATCCATGCCTCGAGGCGCGCGATGTCCTCGCGGAGCATCCTGCGGCGGATCACCGCCTCCGAGGCCGCGGGGAGCACGAGCACCGCCAGCGCCAGCAGGCCGTTGACGATCAGCAGCACCGCGGCCACGCCGTCGCCGGTGGCGATGGCGCCGGTCACCAGCGCCGCAAACACCGCGAGCACCGCCGCCAGCTCGCCCAGAACGATCAGGCGGTCGAACAGGCACATGGCGACCAGCCGCCAGACCGCCCACGCCGACAGCAGCACCACCAGCGCGAACAGCGGCGCCAGCTCCCAGCCGCCCTGGTTCGCGACCGCCTCCGGTGCGGCCTCAGGCACCCTGTCCGCCTCCCTGACCGATCGCGCGGGGGCCACGCCTCCTCACTCGCGCATGCGCCCGGAAATGAAGATCAGCGTCGCGATCACGCTGCACATCAGCAGCAGCAGGCTGATGACCGGCGGGATGGTGGCCGGGAACAGGCCGATGATCAGCCCCGGCACCAGGAAGACCACGATCAGCCACTTCCACAGCCGCATCATCTCCGGCGTGGTGAGGGTGTCCAGGATCTCCTGCGTCCCCTTGACGTAGACGCCGCACTCCTGGCAGCGCGCCAGCTCGTTCGGGTTGTCGGCGCCGCACACCGGGCAGCGCCGGATACCCATGTCGCGCCGGCGCTTCGCCGCCAGGCAGCGCTCAAGCGACCGCTGCACGTCAGCGGCGCTGCCGGGGTGGATCTCCACGTAGGCCTGATAATGCTCGATGGCCCGGTCCCAGTCCTCCCGCTGCTCGTAGATCTCTCCCAGCTTGCGGTGCGGGTAGGGCACATCTGGCTGCCGCTCGAGCGCCGCATAGTACTTCGCGATGTCCTTCGCCAGCATCCGTTTCAGGCCTTGGCGCTGCATGGCGATCGGGATCAGCGGGATCATCAGCCCGACCAGGCCCAGCAGTCCAAGCAGGAAGAAGCCGACCACCCCAGCGGCGCTGATCGCCACCCCCATCAGCGCCAGGAAGAGGCACAGGATGATGACGAACTCCAGGCTGCTGATGATCCGGTCCTGAACCCACAGCCCGAAGAGCTGCCAGACCGCGAACCCGCAGATGAGCGAGCCGGCGGCCAGCATGGCCACAGTGATGAACGCGCCACCCGCCGCACCGACCATGGTTCCCCCTCCCCGTCCCTGGCACGCGCTACTCGTCGCGCGACAGCCCGTAGATACTCGCGCCGCGCTCGACGAGTCGCGCGCGCAGCGCGGCAACGTCGATCCCGCGCACATCGCCCGCCGCCAGGGCCATCTGCGCGGCGACGCCCGCGGCCTCGCCGATCGCCATCACGATGGGCATCACCCGCAGCGAACTGTGCGCGCCGTGATCGCACGAAACGCAGCGCGCCGCGATCAGCAGGTTGTCGAAGCCCGCCGGCGTCAGGCAGCGGTAGGGGATGTCGTAGGCCTCGCCCGGTGGCAGGCGCTTGATGACCGTGCCGGTGCCCGCGGGGTTGTGAATGTCCACCGCGTACGACCCGCGCGCGATGCCGTCGTCGAACTTGCGCGCCGCCAGCACGTCCTCGGTGGTCAGCACGTAGTCGCCCATGACGCGCCGACTCTCGCGCACACCGATCTGCGGCGCCATCTCCTGCAGCCACGCGCCCTCGAAGCCGGGGACTTCGGCGATCAGGAAGCGCACCATCTGCCGCACCTGGCGCCGCGCCTCCAGCTCGGCCTCAGTCATCTCCTCGGCGTCCGTGGCGTCGCGCTTGACGATGCGCGTGGTGTTGAAGTGCACCTCATGGTCGTGCGTGGTGAAGAAGAACAGCACGTTCTCGCGCGGGTTGTCGATCTCCCCGCGCTCCCTGGCCGCATCGTAGAGCGCACTGACCTCGGCACGGGGCGGGATCGCGTCGAGGTTGACGCCCAGCATGCGGAAACACAGCGTCATCGGCTGCGACAGGCCGTCTTCGTCGCGCCCCAGGCGCACATCCGCGCCCGCCCAGGCCGCCAGGTCGCCGTCGCCGGTGCCGTCGACGAAGATCTCGCCCGCGACGGCCTGCAGGCCGGACTTGCCGGCGGTGGCAATGCGCCGCACGCGCCCGTCGGTCGCGTCCACCGCCGCCAGCAAGGTGTGCAGGCGCAGGCGCACACCCGCCTCGCGGCACAGGTCGTCGGCCACGAGCTTGAGCAACTCGGCGTCGAAGGCGCTGCCCTGGCGCGGGCCGCTCCAGCCGCCCTCGGCATCGAGGCGGTCGAGGATGCGCTCGAACAGCCCGCGTATGATGGGGCGGCCGCCCGCGTGCCAGGTCATGAACGGGTTCACCAGGCCGGCGGTGGCCATGCCGCCCAGGAAGCCGTAGCGCTCGACGAGCAGCGTGTCGGCGCCCTCCTCGGCGGCGGCCACGGCCGCGCACAGCCCACCGGGCCCGCCTCCCACCACGACCACCTCGGCCTGCGCGGCGACATCCAGCGCGTCGAAATTCACGGCATCGCTCATGCGGGCTGCTCCTCTTCGCTCAGGTCGATGTGAATGCTCAGCCCTCGCCGGGCGGCCTCGCGCGCCAGTGCGTTCCACTCCTGCATCTCGGAGAACTGCTCGGGCGAGCACGGCAGCAGCTCGAGGTGCACATCCGACTTCCACTTGCTCTGCAGCTCCTGCAGCAGGCGGCCCAGCGCCTGGCCCTCAAAGCGGTCATCAAGCAGGACCAGGTTCAGGTCCGAGTGCGGGCGCTCGTCGCCGCGTTCGCGCGAGCCGAAGAAGATGGCGTGCTCCACGCCGACACGGCGCATGAAGCGCTTGATCTCCTCTATCAGTTCTTCGCGTGGTACTGCGCCTCGATCCACTCAAAGGCCTCCTGCGCCATGGTGACGGCCTCGGTCGCATCGTCGAGCCCGAAGCGCTCCGAGGGCGGCCCGCCGGCGGCATCGACGTAGCGCGTGGACATGTAGAACGGGTTGAGCCGCTTGATGATTTGCCAGATCTCCTCGGGTATCCTGCCGAAGACGTCGTGCACCATCGCCTGCAGGGAGTGCTCGTGGGGCATGGGCCGGGAGCGGAGGATGGGGTAGCCGGCCTTGAGCAGCTTCTCGAGGGCCTGGCGGGCGTGGAAGATCGCCAGGTGCGGGATGGCATTGTCGGCCAGCACGTTGGCGGCCACCAGCTCGGTGCGCGCGTCGGCGATCCACGAGCGTTCGCGGTCGGAGAGCATGCCCTCAGGCGTCCTCGCCGCCGTCATCATCGATGGTGATGCGGATGCCGGTCCTGTCGGCGATCCGCTCGATTCCGGGGCCCTTGCACGCCTTACTGAACTCGTCGGGCGTGTACACCAGGACTTGGAGGAATGGCAGCTCCGGATCCCAGTGATCGTGCAGGTCGGCCAACCGCCGGTGCGGACGGGTACCGGCGAACCGCGCCGAGATGGCGATGAGGTCCACGTCACTGGTCAGCAGGTGGTCGCCGCGCGCGCGTGAGCCGAAGAGAACGGCCTCATCAACGCCTGCCCGACCCATCCACCGCCGCACAGTCTCAATCAGCTCTCGTCTGGTAGTGACTTGGACAGCCACGTGATCACCTCCCGGGCACCATCGATGGCGAGGTCCGCGTCGGCCTGGGTGTAGGCCTCTTCGGGGCGGGCGTACATGGCGGACGGGTACCGTGTGGTGGTGTAATCGCCATCGAGGCTCGCTAGATTCCGCCACACTTCCCGGGGCACGTCATCGAACAGCTCGCGGGCCATGGTCCGCAGGCCGTGGTCCATCGGCGGCTCTATCTGCTTGACGACGAGGTAGAACGCATTGAGCGATTTCTCGACAGCCTGCCGCGCCAGGAAGACGGCGTTGTTGAAGTGCCTGCCCTCACGGAGTGTCTCCGCCGACGCGAGGTCTGCGGCAGCCCCCTGCCACCAGTCGCCGAAGTCTGCGTGCATGGACGGTGACCTCCCTCACCCGGAGCCGCCGCTCCGTCCCTACCCCAGCTTCTCCCGCATGATCTCGTTGACCATGCCCGGGTTGGCCTGGCCCTTCGTGGCCTTCATGACCTGGCCGATCAGGAAGCCGATCGCCTTCTCCTTGCCGGCGCGGAAGTCATCGGCGGGGCCGGGGTTGTCGGCGATGACCTGCTCGATGATCGCCTCCAGCTCGCCCGTGTCGGAGATCTGCTCGAGGCCCTCCTCCTCGATGATCTCGCGCGCGCGCCGCCCCGTCTCGAACATCTTCGTAAGGACGTCCTTGGCGATCTTGCCGCTGATCACGTCCTCTTCGATCAGCGTGAGCAGTTCGGCGAGCCCCTCGCAGGTGACCGGACTGGCGCTGATCTCGATGCCCGCCTCATTGAGCAGGCTGGTCAGATCGCCCATGACCCAGTTGCTCACGGTCTTGGCGGGGCCGGCGAAGACCTCGCAGGCCTCCTCGAAGTAATCGGCCAGCTCGCGGCTCTCGGTCAGCACGCGCGCGTCGTACTCGGGCAGCTCGTACTGTTCGCAGAAGCGCGCGCAGCGCGCCGCGGGCAGTTCCGGGCAGCTCGCGTAGATGCTCTCGACCCACTCGCGCTCAGGCTCGAGCGGCACCAGGTCGGGCTCGGGGAAGTACATGTAGTCATCGGAGGTCTCCTTGCGCCGCATGAGCGCGGTGACCCCGTTGCTCTCGTCCCAGCGGCGCGTCTGCTGGAACAGCTCGTTCTCGCGGCCCTCGGCGACCGCGCGGCGCTGGCGCTCGATCTCGTACTGCACCGCCTCGAAGACCGCGCGGATGGAGTTGAGGTTCTTGATCTCGACCTTCGGCGTTGCCTCGCCGGTTTCGGGGTCGCGCAGGTTCACGGTCGGCTCGGCGCGCATCGCCCCCTCCTCCATGTTCGCGGTGGAGACGCCGATGGCGCGCAGGATCAGGCGCAGTTGCGTCAGGTACTCGCGGCACTGCTCGGCGGTGGTGAAGTCCGGCTCGGTCACCACCTCCATGAGCGGGATGCCGCAGCGGTTGTACTCGACCAGCGACGAGCCGCTGGGCAGGTGGATGTTCTTGCCGGTGTCCTCCTCGAGATGGGCCCTGCGGATGCGGATGCGCACCTGCTCGCCATCGACGTCCAGGTCGATGTGGCCGTCGTAGCTGAGCGGCTCGTCGTATTGCGAGATCTGGAAGTTCTTGGGCAGGTCCGGGTAGAAGTAGTTCTTGCGCGCAAAGCGGCAGCGCTCCGCGACCGTGCAGTTGAGCGCCGCGGCCGTGCGGATCACGTACTCGATCGCCGTGCGGTTGGGCACCGGCAGCGAGCCGGGCAGCCCCAGGCAGGTCGGGCAGACGTTGGAGTTGGGATCCGCGCCGAACTGCGTCGAGCACGCGCAGAACATCTTTGAATCGGTGTCGAGCTGCACGTGGACTTCGAGACCGACCAGGGGCTCAAGGGCCATCGACATCACCTGCGCACGACCGGGAATCGGGAGTCGGCAATCGGCAATCGGGAACGGCAATCGGCAACGGCAATTGGGAACGGCGCACGGCGGCGCATCGGAGCCATGATACACTCTTGGGCGGGCGTTTGTCGAGACGGGGCGCGGATGGCGTTGATGTGGGCGGCGCGAAGCCGGATGCGCCGTGGGAAGTGCTGAGCGTCACGGCCGAGGATGCCGGCGTGGCGATCGAGGCCATCGAGAGTCACGCGCTGCAGCCCGCCGATGCCTTCCTCTACGGGATCTGCCGGCGGGCATGCGGGTCCTGCATCGTCACCAACCACCGTCACTTCCGCGGCATGCGCGAACTCAACTGCATCCGCTACGGCGCCGACACGCAGGCTCCTTACCGCCCCTCACTCCCACGTCAACTCGGCGATCTGCCGGTGCATCTCGTGGTCGAGGCGCGCGGCCTCGTTCGGGTAGTCGGCGATCACGTTGTGCTGCTCGGTCGGGTCGGCGTCGCGGTCGTAGAGTTCGGGCTCGCGGTCGCGGCAGCGCAGGTAGCTCCACCGCCCGTCACGGATTGACGCCGCCGCGTTGTGAATGCCCGTGAGCGCGTAGTCGCGCAGCGAGTCCACCTCGCCGCGCACCAGCGGCAGCAGGCTGGCGCCGTGGGTGCCGGGCATCGGCTCTACGCCCATCGCGTCGCAGATGGTCGGCGCCATGTCGCTGAGCCGCACCAGCGCCCGCCGCCTCTCCCCCGCGCCCGCGCCGTCGGGCAGGTGCACGATCAACGGCACGCTCACCAGCTCTTCGTAGAGCCACGGGCGGCACTTGCGCACAATTCCGTGGTCGTCGAGCGGCTCGCCGTGGTCGCTGGTGAAGATGATCATCGTGTTCTCGAAGTAGTCCAGCTCCCGCGCTGCGTCCAGCAGCCTGCCGACCCAGCGATCGACCAGCGTGACCTCGCCGGCATAGAGCGCGCGGATGTTCGCCATCTCGGCGGGCGAGAGGTAGCCCTCGACGGGTGATGGCACCGGGTCGATGATGTCGATGTCGGCGTAGCCCGGATCGTAGGGCTGCTTCAGCTCCGGCGGCGGGTCCCAGGGCTCGTGCGGGTCGAACATGTCCACCCACAGGAAGAGCCGGTCGCCGCCCGCGTGGCGCTCCAGCCACTGGATCGCCCGCAGAGCCACCTGTGCGCAGAAGTAATCCTCCTCGCGCTCGCGTACCGAGATGTTGCGGCAGTACTGGCGGAAGCGCTCGGGCCACATCGCGGCATCGACGTGGGGGCTGGGCTTGAAGTGCCGCTCGACGAGTTCGTCGACCGCCGCCGAGTCCACATCGTCCTCAGCCAGCCACGGGTCATACTCCTGCCCGCGGATGAACACGCGCTCGTCGAAGCCGCGGTCGAAGTTGAAGCCGGGCTTGTGCAGGTGGTAGACGTCGGTCACGAAGCACGAGGTGCCGCCGCGCTCCCACAGCCATTCGGCGACCGGGCGGTCATCGCCCTCCAGCGGCTGCCATGGACGGAACGGGAAGTTGATGCGCCCGAGCATCATCGAGGTACGGCAGGGCACGGTGGCGAGCGAATCGGCCCGTGCGCCGTCAATGACGCACGCCTGCCTCGCGAACGCGTCGAGCGCGGGGGTGCGGATCCACTCGTTGCCGTAGCAGCCCAGGTGGTCGGCGCGCAGGCTGTCGGCGACGATCATGATGACATTCACGAGCACTCACTCCCGGTAGATGCTGCTGGTGTGGTAGGGGCGCATGCCTCCGTAGTCGAGGCCGATGTGGATCGGCGGCACGCCCCCGAGCGACCACGTCTCGCCGAAGCGGAAGCCCTCACGCCATGTCTCCAGCGGCAGATTGACCATCACCGCGGGGCGTCCGAGGAGGGCCGGGGCGCGCAGGTCGGTGTCGGGGAAGTAGTTGTAGGCCGACGGTCGGATGCCGATGTGGCCGCCGGCATCGTAGACGGTGGGCCGCCCGTGCATGTAGTAGGCGAGCCGGCTGGTCTTGCCCGCCGACGCCGCCATGATGAACGGCTGCTCGCCGGTGCGCTCGCGCACCAGCGCGACCGCCGTCTCGGCACGGGTCGCGAGCTGCTCGGCGCCCATCACGATGCTCAACGGCACGTATTGGCCGACGAGGGGGAGCTTCGCCGCGTGATTGGGGAAGAAGACGATGAGCTGAGTGAAGACGCCGAAGCCGATGGCCCAGCGCCAGGCGGTTCGCCAGGTGTTGCGCGGGCGCGGCAGGCGGATGAGCATGGCCGAGGCCTTATGCTCCCAGTCGGCACGCTGGCGGCGCCACTCGGCCACCGCCTGGCGTGTGCCCCACGCGACCAGCACGAGCAGGCTGGTGAAGCCCGCGATCGGCCAGTTGGCCTCGACCCGCGAGACCAGCGAGATGACGGTGAAGAAGCCGATGATGGGCAGCCCACAGGTGAGCAGGTAGAGGCGGGGCGCCCCGGGCCTGCGCCGCCTGCGCCGCCGGGATGCCCACAGCGTCGCCAGCACGACCAGCACGAAGACGGGCGGCCCGATCACGCCGATCTCGGAGGCGGCGAACTCGTGGAGGTTGAATCCTGCGAACGGGCGCGTCCACTGGGTGGGCCTGTCACCCCCGGGAGCGCCCAGATGGCCGAGGCCATGCGACACCATCGGCCAGCCGTTCTGCCAGTTCCAGATCAACACGGGGCTGATGACCACCGCGAAGACCAGCGCGCACACCACAGCGCCGACGGTCAGGCGCCGGTCCCAGGGCAGCTCGCGGCGGCGCAGGACGGCGTAGAGCAGGAGGCTCGGTGGCAGCAGCACAATGGTGTACTTGAAGAGAAAGCCAACGCCCAGGATCAGGCCGGTGAGCGCCCACAGGCCCAGCGCGCCCCTCCCGGCCCGGTGGCGCCCGAAGGCGCGCCAGGCGGCCCACATGGCCAGTATCCAGCAGGCCAGGAACGGGCCGTCGATGGTCATCACCTGAGCGTCGACCTGGAAGATCGGTACGAGGCAGAACGCCGCCGCTGCGAGGAAGCCCGCGCGCTCGTCGCCGCCGGTCACGTCGATGGTGAGGCGCGCCAGCGCCAGCACGGCCGCGGCCGAGGCGAGCGCGGCCGGCAGCCGGATCGCCCACTCACTCGTGCCGAGCACTGACGTGCTCAGCCAGATCGCCCAGGCGACGCCCGGGCCTTTGGAGTAGTACGACAGGCTCAGATGGCGCGACCAGTCCCAGTAGTGCGCCTCATCCTCGACCAGGTCCCAGGGGCACAGCCAGATGAGGTAGCCCACACGCAGGGCCAGGAGCGCGAGCATCAGCCCGACGGTCATGCGCCAGTTGGCCCACGACAGCCAGCCCGATGTGTCCCATCTCTCGTCCGCCACATCGCCCGACCGCTCATACCCGTGGCCGGTTCTCTCCGCGACCGCCATCTCACACCGCCATGTCCCGGCCATCCGCCTTGCGAGGCAAGCGCCGAGGATGCTGGACCCAGACAGCATTTTGCCGTCAGCCACGCCGAATCCTGCAGGCATTATCGTCCGGAGCGCGAAGAAGCCAGCGCCGGCCGCGGAATCGCGCGATGGACCGCCGGGGTCGGGCACGGCCGGCCCGGGCCTCCGCGTCGGGGCCGACAGAGCGTGTCGAGGAGGCCGCAGTGAACCATGGGGATGGACCACAACCGCCCTGACATCTCGGTCGTGATCCCCGTCTACAACGAAGAACAGACAATCCCTCACCTCTACGAGGCGCTGGTGGGCGCGCTCAACGACCTCGACGTCGTATGGGAGGTTCTGCTCGTTGATGACGGCAGTTCCGACGGCAGCGGCGCCGCGCTCGATGCCGTGGCCCGCAGCGACCCGCGCTTCATCGCGATCCACCTGCGCCGCAACTACGGCCAGACCGCGGCCATGTCCGCCGGGTTCGACCACGCACGCGGCGACATCATCGTGGGCATGGACGCCGATCTGCAGAACGATCCCGCCGACATCCCCAGGCTGCTCGACAAGCTCGACGAGGGCTACGATGTGGTCAGCGGGTGGCGGAAGGATCGCAAGGATCGGTGGCTCACCCGCGTCCTGCCCTCGCACATCGCCAACGCGCTCATCTCCTGGTTCACCGGTGTGCGCCTGCACGACTACGGCTGCTCGCTCAAGGCCTACCGCCGCGAGATCCTGCGCGACGTACACCTTTACGGCGAGATGCACCGCTTCATCCCCGCGCTGGCGCACTGGGCGGGAGGCAGCATCGCCGAGGTGGAAGTGTCGCACCGGCCGCGGCGCTGGGGAGAGAGCAAGTACGGGCTGTCGCGCATCCTGCCCGTCTTCCTCGACCTGCTGACCGTGAAGTTCCTGCTGTCCTACGCCACCCGGCCGATCCAGGTCTTCGGCAAGTGGGGGCTGGCGGTGAGCTTCATCGGCTTCGTAATCGCGGTCGTGCTCACCATCGAGAAGCTCGCCTACGGCATGGATATCGGCACTCGGCCGGCACTGCTCCTTGCGGTGCTGCTCATGCTGGTCGGCGGCAACTTCATTACGCTGGGTCTGCTGGCCGAGCTGCAGGCGCGCACCTACTACGAGACTCAGCGCAAGCGCATATACACCATCCGCCGTATCGCACCAACCTGGCCGCGCAACTGAGCGCCCACGCCCGACCGACCCCGCCCTCGCCCCTCCCGCCACGGTGACAACCGCCCGTTCGCCCGCTCCGGCGCATCCATGCTTGAAGGAGCGGACCGGTGTGTGGTTGAATAGGGGCGGGGAGGCACAACGAGGACGGTGGTGGGAGATGCCCCCGGTCGGAGATGTGGACCGGCGCCACTGCCCGGTGTGCGGGGCGAGCCTGCCGGATGGCCGCACGCTGCGGCGCTGCCCGAGATGCGGCGCGCGCTCGCTGTGGGCGGAGGCTGAGCCGGCCCCGGCCCCGGGCATGGTGCTGTTCAACGCCCGCCTGTGCGGCATCATGGCGGGCATCCAGGTGGGGATGATCGCGCTGCTGCTGGCGGGCTGCCGCCTGCCCATCCCGTGGGGCGTGGCGCTCATCGTGGTCGCGCTCCCGGTGGCGGGCTACCTGATTGCCGGTCAAATGGCGCGCCACGTGCCCGAGCACGGGCGTGCGGGGTTTCTGGTGAGCGTGGTCGCACTGAACGCCGGGCTGCTGGCGGCGGTGATCGCCGCTATCGTGGGCCTGATGGACCCGGTGGCGCTGGCGCTCGTGGCGGCCGGCGTGGGTGGGCTGCTCGCCCCGGCCATCGCCCGAGCGATGCGCACGCGGCCGTGACCGGCCGCCGCGAGTTCGCAGCACTCCTCAGACGCCCGTCGCGAATATCAATGCTGGAGGCAAGAGAGATGTCCGTGCGAGACGAGGTCGTGAGGGCCGCGCAGAGCGCGCGCGCGGCGAGCCGCAAGCTGGGCACCATCGGCGCGGAGCAGCGCGCCGCGGCGTTGCGCGCCATGGCGCAGGCGCTGCGCGAGAATGCGTCGAGCATCATCGCCGCGAACGCGAAGGACATGGCTGCCGGCGAGCGGGCCGGTCTGAGTTCTGCCATGCTCGACCGCCTGCTGCTCGACGATGAGCGCGTGGAGGAGATCGCGCAGGCGCTGGAGGAGATAGCCGAGCTGCCCGACCCTGTGGGCGACGTGCTCAAGGAATGGACCATCGACAACGGGCTGCTCATCCAACGCGTGGCCTGCCCGATCGGCGTCATCGGCATCATCTACGAGTCGCGCCCCAACGTGACCGCAGACGCCGCCGGGCTGTGCATCAAGTCGGGCAACGCCTGCGTACTGCGCGGCGGCTCGGAGGCGATCAACTCGAATCTGGAGCTGGCGCGGGTGCTGAGCGAGGCCGCCGTCGCGGCCGGCCTGCCCGACGGCGCCGTGACCATGATCCCGGTCACCGACCGCGAGGCCGTGCAGGTGATGTGCCGGCTGCCCGAGCACATCGACCTGATCATCCCGCGTGGCGGTGAGGGGCTGATTCGCGCCGTCACCGAGAACGCCCAGGTGCCGGTGCTCAAGCACTACCGTGGCATGACGCAGATCTACGTCGATGAGCACGCGGACCTCGACCTGGCGGTCAAGCTGGTGCACAACGCCAAGGTGCAGCGGCCGGGCGTGTGCAATGCGGTCGAGAACCTCTACGTGCATGCCGACGCGCCCGAGGTGCTGCGCGCGATCGTCGCCGACCTGCAGGCCGCGGGCGTGGAGGTGCGCGGCTGCCCGCGCACCCGGCAGATCGTGGGCGGCATCAACGCCGCCACCGACGAGGACTTCAACACCGAGTACCTCGACCTGATCCTGTCGATCATGGTCGTGGACTCCCTCGACGAGGCCCTCGAGCAGATCGCCGCACACACGTCGGGGCTGACCGAGGCGGTGATCACCGAGGACCAGGAGGTGGCCGAGCGCTTCCTGCGCGAGGTCGACTCGGCCGCGGTCTACCACAACGCCTCCACCCGGCTGACCGACGGCGGCGTCTTCGGCCTCGGGGCGGAGATCGGCGTGTCCACCGACAAGATCCATGCGCGTGGCCCGGTGGGCGCCGCGGAGCTGACCATCTACAAGTACGTGTGCCGTGGCGACGGGCAGATCCGCACCTGAGGAGAGAGCACGTGGACGCCGACGCGACACGCAGCACACCCGGGCGCGTGGTGGTGAAGGTCGGAACGCGTCTCGTGATAGACGGCGAGGGCCGGCCACGGCCCGAGTTCCTCGAACGCCTGGCGCGTGAGATTCACGAAGTCATGGACCAGGGCGTGCAGGTGGTCCTGGTCACCTCCGGGGCCGTGGGCATCGGCCGCCGGTTGCTCTTCCCGCCCGGGCGCACGCTGCGCGCGAGCGAGCGGCCGTCGGCGGCCGCCGCCGGCCAGCCGGTGCTCATGCGCTACTGGGCCGAGGCGCTGGCGCGGGTGGACCTCAAGCCCGCGCAGGTGCTGCTCACCCTCGACGACGTCGTCGATCGCGGCCGCTGCCTCCGCCTGCGCGACACCCTCGAGGACCTGCTGGGCTGGGGTGTGGTGCCGGTGCTCAACGAGAACGACTCGGTCTCGGTGGAGAGCGTTACCTTCGGCGAGAACGACATGCTGGCGGCGATGGTGGCAGCCGCGGTGGTCCCGGCGGAGCTGCTGGTGATCCTCTCCGACCAGGCCGGGCTGTTCACCGCCGACCCGCGCTCGGATGACTCGGCGCAGCTCATCCGCCGGGTGAGCCCCGATGAGGACGTGAGCCGGTTCGCGACGGGCGCGGGCGGACCCGAGTCGCTGGGTGGGATGGCGCGCAAGATCGAGGCCGCGCGCCGCGCCACCGACTGCGGCATCCGCGTAGTCATCGCCGACGGCAACTGCCCGGGCGTGCTGCCGCGCGTGCTGGCGGGTGAGGAGGTGGGCACGTGCATGGTCGCCCGCCCGCGCATGCCCTCCCGCAAGGCCTGGCTGGCGGTGCACGAGAACCCGCGCGGCACGCTGGTGGTGGACGAGGGCGCGCGGCGCGCGCTGCTGCGCGAGGACGGCTCGAGCCTGCTGCCCAGCGGCATCGTCGAGGTGCGCGGGCACTTCCAGGCGGGCGATCTGGTGACCGTGGTGGACCCGGACGGGCGCGAGATCGCCCGTGGGCTGATCAACTACGCGGCGGCCGAGACCGACGCCATCAAGGGCGAGCACTCGTCGCGCATTGCCGAGCTGCTCGGGCGCCCGGGCGCAGCCGAGGTCATCCACCGCGACGACATGGTCATCAGCGCCGAGGGCCAGCGCTGACGGCTGCGGCACGTACATGAAGCGGCCCCCGGTGATGCCGGGGGCCACTCACCTGCTGCTTGCGTGCCCGCCGCCGAGCTAGTCGCCCGGGGGCGGAACTGGCGGCTCGTCCGGGGGAGGAGCGTCCGCGCCCTCGGCACCCTCGACGCCTTCGGCGCCCTCGGCGCCCTCGGCGCCCTCGACGCCCTCGACGCCCTCGGCGCCCTCGGGCGGTGCGATCTCGGCGCCCTCTTCGGCCTCAGTGGGCTCGTTCGTGACGGCCTCCCCCTCGACCGGCGGCGCGATGTCCTCCGGCGGTACCTCCTCGATGATCACCGGCTCCTGCTCCGGCGGGCCCGGGCAGCCGCTGATCGACATCGTGATCAGCACCGCCGCCGCCAGGCCCGCGAGCACCGCGATGATGCCCCACTTCGAATGCATGGTGCAGCCTCCTTCACCTGATAGTGCGTTGGTACGCACGATGCGCACGCCGCCTGCTCGGCGGCTTCACCCGAAGCGCCTCCCATGCCCTGGGGGCGCGGACGGTCACCGGTTCATCAGATCGGACGCACTGAAACTCCGTCGCAGCAGCAAGCCGGCCTGCTGCACTTCCTCCTCAGTGATCGGGCCGGTCTCCTCCGCGGCCCCGAAGGACACAGAGGCGCTCCACTCGATTCCAACATCTGCGACGTCGTGGAGGTCCGCGGCGTCGGGCTCGGAGAGGATCTCCGCGGCCTTGTCAAAGCTGGCACGCGCGGCATCCTCGAAGCCGGCGGCCTTGAGCACGTTGCCAATCCACCAGTGGATGTGCCCGTCGAACACATCCGCGCTCAGCCCGTCCTGGAAGGCGCTCACCGCGCTCAGGCAGGCCAGGCGGAAGCGATCCTCATCCTCGATCTCGCGCCGCCCGGTCTCGGCGCTGTAGCGCGTGAAGGCCTGCGTGGCCAGCTCGTAGCGGTTGTAGCCGAGTGCGAACTGCACCAGCGGGTGGTCCGCCCCGGCCGCCACGGCGGCCTCGAGGCGATCAACCACGCGGTCCACCAGCGCGAGCTGGTAGTAGCACTCAGCGCACAGCAGCAGGCGACCGATCTCCGGGTCGTCGCCGACCTCATCGGCCGCGAGTTGCTCGAGCAGCACGCTCAGAGCGATGTCGCGCTTCTCCGACGCCGAGCGCACGTTGCCCAGCGTCACCCGGTCCTCGGACGCAAGCACATCGAGTGCGCGATGGTAGCGCGCAACGGCCTCCAGGAACTCCAGGAAACGAAGGCGCAGCCCGTGCGCGCCCCGGCTGTCGCCTGCCAGGTAGTCGGCGATGAGTTCGTAGTAGGCGAGGGCGAAAGAGGACACCGTCTCGTACTCGGACAGGCGCTCGAGTCGGTCAAAGACCTCTTCCCGGTCGGCGTATGCCATCGCTTCGATGTCTACCTCGCTTCCACTGGTCCAGAGTTCGCGCAGTGAGTTCCGCGCGGCACGCGGAGCACCTCCTGCGCCGTCGTGCTTTCTGCGCCATGCGCAGGGCCGCCGACACCGGCCCGCCTCCGCGGCCGCGGAGGCACGCGAAGGCCCCTACCTCAGCTCCACCTTCGCGCCGGCCTCCTCCAATTTCGCCTTCATGGCCTCGGCCTCCTCCTTGGCGACCTGCTCGGCCACCACGGCATCGGGGGCGGACTCCACCAGCTCCTTGGCCTCCTTGAGACCCAGCGACGTCGAGACCTCGCGCACGGCCTTGATGACCTTGATCTTCTCCGCGCCGGCGTCGGCGATGACCACGTCGAACTCCGTCTGCTCCTCCTCGGCCGCCGCGGCGGCCTCGCCACCGGCCGCGGCCACGGCCACGGGAGCCGCCGCCGACACGCCGTACTTCTCCTGCAGCTTGTCCTTGAGTTCGACCAGCTCCAGGACCGTGAGCTTGTCTACCGCTTCAATGATCTCGTCAACTGTCACCTGATATCTTCCTTTCGCATGGACGACCTTGTGCGTGCGGGGCGGCGCGTCAGGCGGCCTCGGCCTCGCCCCGCTCATCGACGATGGCCTGCAGCGTGTACACCAGATCCGACACCAGCGCGTTGAGCGTGTACACCAGGTCGTTGACCGGCCCGGCGAACGAGCCGACGACCTCGGCGATGAGCTGCTCGCGCGCCGGCACCTTCGATAGCCGCTCGATCTGCTGCGCCGACAGCAGGTTGCCCTCCACCACCGCGGCCTTCACCGGCGGCTGACCGTGGTCGGCGGCGAACTCCGCCAGCACCTTGAGCGGCGCGATCATGTCCTCGCCGCAGTACGTGACGGCGTTGGGCCCCGTGAGCTGGTCGGTCAGCGACTCGTAGTCGGTGCCCTGCAGGGCGATCATCAGCAGGCGGTTCTTCACCACCTGCATCGAGCCGCCGGCCTCGATGAGCCGGCCGCGCAGCTCGTTGGCCTCGGACACCGTCAGGCCCTGGAACGACGTCAGGTAGACGCTGCTCGCGGCCTGCAGGCGTTCGCGCATCTCCCGGACGGCCTCTTGCTTCGCCTTTGCGGGAATCGCACTTCACCTCCTCCCACGCAGCGGCGCCTGAATGCAAAAGGGGAGCGCCCAGGGCAGGCGCTCCCGTGCACTCACGAAGACCCGCTTCGTGGTCGGGTGCGTCCTGGCCTCGGCAGGCGGAGCGCAGGGCTCCATTACGCCCCTTGTCGCACGGGGCACCGGCTGTCTTGAGCCTGGACTGCGTCAGGTTGTCGGGCGCACGCGTCAGGCGACGGCGCGCCGCCTTGTGATGTCGGACAGGTCGATCTTGATCCCCGGGCCCATGGTCGCCGACAGCGTGATGCTGCGGATGAACCGGCCGGTGGCGGATGCCGGACGCGCCGCCTGCACCGCCGAGATCAGGGTGTTGAAGTTGTCGCGAAGCTGCTCGGTGCTGAACGACACGCGCCCGAGCGGCACGTGCAGCACCGCGCCGCGGTCCATCTTGAACTCCACGCGGCCGCTCTTGAGCGACTTCACCGCGGCGGCCACGTCATCGGTGATGTTGCCTGCCTTCTTCGAGGGCATGCGTGGCCCGAGCTGCTTGCCCAGCGGGCCCACCACGCGCATCATCTGCGGCTGCGCTACCAGGATGTCGAAGTCGCTCCAGCCCTCCTGGATGGCCTGCACCAGGTCCTCGGCGCCCACGCGGTCGGCGCCCGCGGCCTCCGCCTCGCGCACCGCCTCGCCCTCGGCGAACACCGCCACGCGCGGCACCTTGCCCGTGCCGTGCGGCAGCACTACAGTGCCGCGCACGTTCTGATCGCCCTTGCCCGGCGTCACGCCGAGCTTGATGGCGCAGTCCACCGTCTCGTCGAAATCGGCGGTGGCCGTCTCCTTGATCAGTTCCAGGGCCTCGTCGAGCGTATAGTATTGCTCGGGCTCAACCTTCTCCCGCGCCTCTTCGTAGCGCCTGCTGCCCGTTCTGGCCATGCGTCTCACCTCTATGTGTGACGGATCCTGAGGTCCGCCGCCCCGGGGGGTTACTCGGCTTCGGCGGTCTCCTCGGCGGTCTCCTCGGCCGGCTCCTCGCCGAACTCCGCGACCGGCGCCTTCGCGCTCTCGACCACGGTGTCCTCGGGCGCGACGTACTCGGTGTCGGTGGCCTCCTCGACCACTTTGACGCCCATGCTGCGCGCGGTGCCCGCGACGATGCGCGCGGCCGCGTCGAGATCGCGCGCGTTCAGGTCCTCCATCTTGACCTCGGCGATGGCGCGCACCTGGTCCCAGGTGACCTCGCCGACGAACATCTTGCCGGCCTGCCCGCTGGCCGTCTCGAGCCCGGCGGCCTTCTTGATCAGGCTCGATGCCGGCGGGCTCTTGGTGATGAAGTCGAAGCTGCGGTCGGCATAGACCGTGATCTCGACGGGGATGATGTCGCCCATCTGCTGCGCCGTGCGGGCATTGAAGGTCTTGCAGAAGTCCATGATGTTCAGCCCGTGCTGACCCAGCGCCGGCCCCACCGGCGGCGCGGGCGTGGCCTTGCCCGCGGGGCACTGCAGCTTGATGGTCGTCAGGATCTTCTTCGCCATGGGTCGCGCTCCTCACGCCGCCGCCGGCCTGGCCGGCGCGGCCGTTACAGCTTCTCTACCTGCGTGAAGTCCAGCTCCACCGGCGTCTCGCGGCCGAAGATCGAGATGAGCACCTTGAGCGTCTCGCGCTCGGGATTGACCTCAATGATCTTGCCGGTGAACTCGCCGAACGGACCCTCGGTCACGCGCACGCTCTGGTCGATGGTCCACACGGTCTTGGGCCGCTGGCTCTCCTCGCCCACCACCTCGAGGATCTGGCGCACCTCGTCGGGACGCAGCGGCACCGGCTCATCTGACGAGCCCACGAAGTGGGTGACGCCGTTGGTCTGGGTGATGAGCTGGCGCATCTCGTCGGTGGCGTCCACCTCGATGAGCACGTAGCCGGGGTAGAGCTTACGCTTGACCTCGCGCCGCTGGCCGCCCGCCGAGCGGATCTCGGTCTCGGTGGGCACCAGGATGCGGCCCAGCAGATGTGACAGGTCCTTGGCCTCGGCCATCTTCTCGATGCTGGCCTTGACCTTGTTCTCCTTGCCTGTGAGCGTGTGAACCACGTACCACTGCTTGGCCATGTAGCGTTGCCTCACCGGGCCATCTGGTCGGGTGCGCTCTACTCGTAGAGGCGCAGTGCCCCCACGATGGTCGTGAAGACGACGTCGAGCAGCGCGACCCAGGCCGCCACGATGGCGACGGCCACGATGACCACGCCGGTGAAGGCGTAGGTCTCCTCGTGGCTGGGCCACACCACGCGCTGCAGCTCCATCCACACGTCCTTGACGAAGCTGCCGATCTTCTTGAACGGGCGGGTCAGGCGTTCCACCATCGGTGTCCTCTCCTCGGTGGCCCCGCGCGGCGGCCGCGATGGCCGGCCGACGGCGGCGCCCCAGGAGGTGCACGACGGGCGCCCTCGGTGCGCGTCCGCGTCGTGCTGTGCGCGGCCTCTTGTGCGTGTCCGGGCGAGGTCCGTGCCGGGCGGTGACTGGCAGGGGCAGCGGGACTCGAACCCACAACCGCCGGTTTTGGAGACCGGTGCTCTGCCAAATTGAGCTATGCCCCTGCCCACGACAGGCCGGACGGGCGCCGTGCTACTTGCGCAGGCGCGTTTCCTCGTGCGGTGTGTGGCGCCGGCAGTGCCGACAGTACTTGCGCAGCGTCAGCCGATCCGCGTTGCTCTGCCGGTTCTTCTCGGTGTAGTAGTTGTACTCGCTACACTCGCTGCAGCGCAGGATGATCTTAGTCGCAGGCATGCTGTCACATCCGCCCTGTTACTCGATGACCTCGGTGACCACACCGGCGCCCACGGTCAGGCCGCCCTCGCGGATCGCGAAGCGCACGCCCTGCTCCATGGCGATGGGCTGGATCAGCTCGACGGTCATGTTGACGTCGTCGCCGGGCATGACCATCTCGACGCCCTCGGGCAGCGTCACGTCGCCGGTCACGTCGGTGGTGCGGAAGTAGAACTGCGGCCGATAGCCGGTGAAGAACGGCTTGTGGCGGCCGCCCTCCGCCTGCGTCAGCACGTAGACCTGGCAGTTGAACTTGGTGTGCGGCGTGATGCTCTTGGGGGCGGCGATGACCTGGCCGCGCTCCACCTCGTCGCGCTCGATGCCGCGCAGCAGCACGCCGATGTTGTCGCCCGCGATGCCCTCGTCAAGCGTCTTGCGGAACATCTCCACCCCGGTGACGACCGTGGTGCGGGTCTCGCGCAGGCCGACGATCTCGACCTGGTCGCCGGTGTTGACCTTGCCGCGCTCCACGCGGCCGGTGGCCACGGTGCCGCGGCCGGAGATGGTGAAGACGTCCTCGACCGGCATCAGGAAGGGCTGGTCGATCGGGCGCTCCGGCGTCGGGATGAAGCTGTCCACGGCGTCCATCAGTTCCATGATCGGGCCGCACGCCTCGCACTCGCGGCCGCCGCAGCCGCACTCCATGGCCTGCAGCGCCGAGCCCGCGATGATCGGCGTGTCGTCGCCGGGGAACTCGTAAGAGTCGAGCAGCTCGCGCACCTCAAGCTCCACCAGCTCGAGCAGCTCGGGGTCGGCGATGTCCACCTTGTTGAGGAAGACCACGATCGCCGGGACGTCCACCTGACGGGCGAGCAGCACGTGCTCGTTGGTCTGCGGCATCGGCCCGTCGGTGGCCGCGACCACCAGGATGGCGCCGTCCATCTGCGCCGCGCCGGTGATCATGTTCTTGATGTAGTCGCGGTGACCGGGGCAGTCCACGTGCGCGTAGTGCCGCGCCTTGGTCTCATACTCCGCATGGTAGGTGGCGATGGTGATGCCACGCTCCCGCTCCTCCGGCGCCGCGTCGATCTGGTCGAAGTCCAGCGGCGTCGCCGAGCTACCATCGACGCCGGTGGACAGACAGCGGGTGATCGCCGACGTCAGAGTGGTCTTGCCGTGGTCAACGTGACCGATGGTGCCCACGTTCACGTGCGGCTTGGTGCGCTCGAAGTGCTCCCTTGCCATTGTCCTGCATCCTCCTGGGTACGCGAGCTGCCCAGCGATCCGGGCAGTAGTCGCCGGCTGCGCTGCCGGCTGGTCCGGTGTATGTCCCACGCCCGGAATGTCACCGGGCCGCTGCGGATGTCCTGTGGAGCCCACGACCGGATTTGAACCGGTGACCTTGTCCTTACCAAGGACACGCTCTACCTACTGAGCTACGTGGGCACACGACTTGGTGGTGGAGGGAGGAGGATTCGAACCCCCGTAGGCATTCGCCGGCAGATTTACAGTCTGCTCCCATTGACCAGACTCGGGCATCCCTCCACCCGAATATGCGGTTGTCTCGTCACACGCCTCCGCGCCGGCATGGCCGCGGTGGAGCCGGCGATCCGATTCGAACGGACGACCTGCTCATTACAAGTGAGCTGCTCTACCACTGAGCTACGCCGGCTCTGAGCAGCGCCCACCGGGACAGGCCCCGGCGGGCGCTCAATGATACATCATGGCCCCACGGCTGTCCAGCACTACGCCCCGACACCGGGCGCAGTCGCCACATGCTCTGCCAGCTTCCTCTTCGCGCGCTGCAGGGCGTTGTCCACCTGCTTCACGTTCGTGCCCAGCCCGATGGCGATATCGCGGTAGGAGTGGCCGCGCAGGTACCGGCGCAGCACCTCGCGCTCCAACTCCGACAGTGACTCCCTCATCTCGCCGTTGAGCCGCCGCTGCAGCTCGCGCCCGATCACCACTTCCTCGGGGCTGCTGGACGGCTCGGCGGCGAGCACCTCCTGCAACATCGCCTCGTCGTCGCCCTCAGCGGGAGGTGCGTCCATGGAGACGTACGCGTTCAGCGCCGAGTGCTTCTGCCGACTTGCGCACTTCACGGCGCTGATGATCTGCCTGGTCACGCACAACGCGGCGAACTTGCGAAACCCGCCGAGGCGGCGAAGGGAGAAGTCACGAATGGCCTTGAACAGGCCGATCATGCCCTCCTGAATGACATCCTCCCGGTCCGCGCCCATCAGGAAGTAGCTCTTGGCCTTGGCTTCAACCAGGCCCTGGTACTTGCGCAACAGGTATTCAATGGCGTCGTCACTGCCCTGCTTGGCGAGGGCAATCACCTCGTGCTCCGCCATGCCCTGCATCGGCCGAACGGTCGAGCGCCAACGCTGCATCAGCCCCACCTCCACATGCGAGTCGCG
Source organism: Candidatus Zipacnadia bacterium (assembly GCA_029820295.1). Taxonomy (GTDB): domain Bacteria; phylum Armatimonadota; class Zipacnadia; order Zipacnadales; family UBA5352; genus JALGVA01. The sequence continues at coordinate 20,219 of JALGVA010000022.1, read as the reverse complement.
CCTGTGCGCGCCCGCGCGCGCCTTCGAACCCGCCAGCCCGGCGGACCCGGTATCCCACCAACCTCTGAGGCGTGCCAATCGGCGCCCCGCACGCCGCCATAACCAACGCGGATTCCAATGAACGCAGACGCCATCGCCGCCGTCCTCCCGGCGACACGGAACTATACCCCAATCGCCAGAGCGAGTCAAGCGGCCGATTCGCGGCCCAGAGCCGCTCAGTGCGCGTGGTACCACATGATCGCGCTAATCGCCACGGAGGCGATCCACGCGATGGCGAAGTACTTGGTCAGCCGCGCCAGCAGCTCCTCGCGCGTGCCCTTGCGGAACTGGCTGGCGTCGGTGCCGCCCATGGCCGCCGAGAAGCTGTCGGCCTTGGAGGTCTGCAGCACCACCGAGATGATGGTCCCCAGCGCGGCCGCCGCCGAGATGACCATGAATGCTATGAGCATCGCTATCCTCGACCCTTCATCGCCAACGGGCGCCTAGCCCTGCCCCGCCGGGACCGCCACGCCCGCCTGCTCGACGATCCATGCGCCGATCGCCATCAGCGTCTGCGGCGGCATGCCCACGTGCCCGCCCTCGTACCAGATGATCTCCTTCGGCTCACCGGCGGCCGCGTGTAGCGCCTCGGCACAGGCCGCGGGGATGATCGCGTCGGTCGTCCCGTTGACCATGAGCACCGGCCGCGGGCTGATGTGCCCGACGAAGTTCACCGGATCAACGCGCGCTGCCAGCGCGCCCTTGCCGCCGGCCTCGCGCAGGCGCACAGCCAGGGGGTGCTCGGAGGTCGCGAGAAGCGTCGCCCAGTCGCCGCCGCCCACGATCAGCGCCGCTGCGTCGACGCGCTCGTCCACCGCGCTCAGTACCGAACCCAGGATGGCCCCCATACTCGCGCCTACGACCACGATGCGCTGCGCGTCCAGGTCGTCCCTGCCGGCAATGTAGTCAATGGCGCGCCGATTGTCAATCACGGTGCGCACCAGCGGACCGCCCGTCGCGAAGAAGTTCCCGGCAAGTGTCGCCTCGTCCGGTCCCTCGTCCGGCGCGCGGTCGCCGTGCAGCCTCGCATCGATGGCCAGCACCGCGATGCCATGAGGCGCGAGCAGCGCCGCCACCAGCCTCGCCTGGTCCTTGTCGCCGCCCAGCCCATGCAGGAACAGCGCGCACGGCGGGCGCTCGGCCCCGGTGGGCCGCATGAGCAGCACCGGCACGCGCTCGCCGTCATTCCCGGCGAAGCTCAGGCGCTCGTAGGTGAGCGGCCCGGCCTCCTCGACCGAGGACACGTTCGCGTCCAGCGGCGCCGCCGCATCGTAGTCGTAGACCGCGCGCAGCTCGTCCCAGCTCTGCGCGGCCGCGAACCTGATGGGCACGACCAGCGCAACCAGCGCGCCGACCAGCAGGGCCCTGCGACGCATCATCGCCCGCCTCCATCGGCCGGCCCCGGCCCGACAATAGCACACTCCGGCGCCAGATGGCGACCGGAGTATCGCCAGCATACACTATCGCGCCCGTGCGGTCAAGCGCAAGAACGGCGCGGGGGTCTGACTAGATCCAGCAGGCGCATTGAGGCGCTCCCTGGCGACCGCACACGACGCGGTCTCAGGGGGTGAGGAGGCCGTTCGCAGACGCACGCAGTCGCGGGGGTCAGCCCTCATCCCCCGCGTAGAACCACTCAATCGCGATGCGCGCGACGTGCAGGCCGTCGCGCTGATGGTAGCTGATGATGACCAGGTCATCGATGAAGTCCACGCTCTGGTAGCCGTAGTCGTTGTCCTTCTCGCCGGCGATAATGCGCTCATGCCCCCAGGTGCGGCCCTCGTCGGTCGAGATCGCCGAGACGAAGGGCGTGCGGCCACGCTCGTCCTCCCCCCAGCCGCGGCAGCGCAGCACCAGCAGATCGCCCGTTGAGGGGATGCGGTCGACCGTGATCGCCGAGGTCCGCGGGGTCATGGGCAGCTCAGTCATCGCCTCGGGCTCCGACCACGTCTCGCCGCGATCCTCCGACCAGGCCCGGCCGCAGAAGCCGCTGTAGGTGCGGAACATCATCATCAGCCGCCCGTCGCGCAGCTCGACGACATGCGGCTCCTGCACCTCATACTCGGCCCTGACCACGTTGCGGCTCATGCGCCAGTCGTAGCCGTTCTCGTCGGAGTAGAACGCGGTCGCCACGTAGCTGCTGTGGCTGCCGCGCTCGGCGCCGGGCGAGAACTCCGCCGGGGCAATGATGCGCCCGTCGGACAGCAGCACCAGCTTGTCATTGTGCACCAGCGTGCGCTCGCTGTGGGGCGTGAGGATGAACGCCTCGCCCCAGGTCTCACCGTCGTCAGAAGAGCGACGGTAGTAGGTGTGCCCGTAGCCCGGGTCCACGTCGGTGTCACAGATGTAGCTCATCAGCAGGTCGCCGTCGGGCAGGCGCAGGAAGCTCGGGTGCGCATAGTGGATGCGGCCGCCCGGCGGGTCCAGCAGCAGCGCGAACTCGTCGCCCCATGCCTGGCCCCGATCCTCGGAAATACGCGCATAGAGCCCCGTGGGCATGTCGCCGGCCCAGTAGCCCTGGCGATTGTAGGCCAGCATGAGCCGCCCGTCGGTCAGCTCGATGATGTCACCGGGCATGCTCCGCGGACCGTGCCACGTCTCCGGCACCGGCACCACCAGTTGGTCTTCGAAGAGCGTCTCTCCCCCTGCCACCATCGGCACCAGGGCCAGCGCTCCCAGCACGGTGCCCGTCGCGTCCATCGTGGGCACTCCTCTCCGTCACGCCGGCTGTCGTCCGTCTGCCGGCCGTCGCCCTCGGGATCTCTCCGGAGCATTGTAGCGCCTCCCGGCAACCCGTCAAGGTTGTCGCGCGGTTGCGCCCTCTGATATAGTGCGGACGGACGAGACGCTCTGCGCTGAGGTGATCTGTGCCGGTCTGGCGACGCGAGATTCTGGCGGACGAGACGCACCTGTTCGGTGCGCCGGCGGACTCGGGGCTGCTGCGCATCGCCCTGCTCTTCCCCAACGCCTACGAGTTGGGCATGGCCAACCTCGCGCTTCAGGGCCTCTACCGCCTGCTGTCCGCGCGCCCCGAGGTGCTGGTTGAGCGGGCCTTCTACCCGGCCATCCCGGAGGAGGGCCGGGCGCATGATGGCACGCTGCGCTCGCTCGAACACGATACCGCGCTGGGCGCCTTCGATGTCATCGCGATCACCTCGTCCTTCGAGCTGGACTGGCTGAACATCCCCGCGGCCCTGCACGATGGCGGCGTTGAGCCCTTCGCAGATGAGCGCGGCCTGGACGAGCCGTTGGTGATCATCGGTGGGCCGGCAGTGACCTCAAACCCGCTGCCGCTCGCGCCCTTCGCCGACGCGCTCTTCGTGGGCGAGGTCGAGCCGGTCTTCGAGGCGATGGTCCAGGCGCTGCTCGATCCCGAAGACGCGCCCGGGCGACTGGCCGAGGTGCCGGGCTTCCTCGTGCCATCGGAGGAGCCGCAGAGCGTCGAGCGCGTGGCGCTCGACGACCTCGACACTGTCCCGACGACCACCGCGGTCCTCACGCCGCGCTCGGAGTTCCCGGATACCTTCCTTATCGAGACCGGGCGCGGCTGCCCGCGTGGCTGCCGGTTCTGTTTGGCGCGCGAGATCTACCACCCGGTGCGCTCGCGCAGCGCTGAGAGCGTCCTCAACAGCGCGCGTCTGGGCCTGGAGTTCACCGAGCGCGTCGGGCTGGTGGGCGCGGCCGTGGCCGATCATCCGCAGATACAGGAGATCGCGGCCGAAATCGTGGCGATGGGCGGGCGAGTGTCCACATCGTCGCTGCGCGCCGAGGGTGTGACGCCGGAGCTGATGGCGGCGCTGGCGGGCAGCGGCCAGCGCACCATCACCCTCGCCCCCGAGACCGCCGACGCCGAGCTGGCCGCCGCCATCGGCAAGCGCGTGAGCTTCGACGCGGTGCGTACCGCGATCTTCCTCGCCGCCGATGCCGGCGTGACCGAAGTAAAGCTCTACTTCCTGGTGGGCATCCCGGACGAGACCGACGCGGCGGCCCTGAAGATCGCCGACTACGTTGAGGCGCTGGAGCGCGAGTTCAGCAGCGTGCGCTTCACCGTGTCGATCGGCGTGCTCTCGCCCAAGCCGCACACCGAGCTGGAACGCGTGGCGGTGCCCGACCCGAGCGCGGTCGGCCGGCGGCTGAAGAAGCTGCGCGGCGCGCTGACCTCGCGCACGAAGGCGCAGGTGACCCTCGCCTCGCCGCGCTGGGCGGCGGTGCAGACGGCGCTCGGGCGCGGCGGGCCTGAGCTGGCGCCGGTGATCGCGGCGTCCGCGGGCAAGGGCCCGGGCGGCTTCGGGGACGCCATGCGCGCGGCGGGCCTGTCGCTGGACGACTACCTCGCCGAGCAGAGCGGCCCGGCGCCATGGGAGATCGTAGGCGAGTGCCGCCTGATGGGAGCGGGCGAGTGATCGCGGAGGGCGTGCCTCTCCCCTACTTGTACCGGCTGACGCCGCCGACCGACCAGCATGAGCTGGCGGGGCTGGAGTTCCGCGCGCTCACCGGCGACGTCGAGCCGCCGCCGCGCCTGCATGGCGGCGACTACCGCACCGAGGGCACCGCGCGCATTGCCTGGGCGCGGGTGGGCGTGGATGTGGCGCGCGCGGCCTACGCCGGCGAGTGCTCCCGGCTCCTGGCGATGGGCGCGGACCTCGAAGGAATGCTGGCCGGCGCGCGGAAGCTCTCCCTGCGCATGGAGCGTTTCCGGGTGCGCGTGCGCAAGCTGCCCGGCGTTGACGAGCCCGGGTCGCAGGAGATCGAGCGGCTGGTCGCCAACGCGATCACCGGCCATCCGGACCTGACGCGCCCGGCCATCGAGCTGATCGTGCATGCCGAGCCGGGCCGCTGGCTGCTGGGCGAGCTGGTCTCGCGTGCAGGCCGCGACTGGCGCGGCCACGAGCAGCGCCCGCACCAGTACTCCAGCGCGCTGCCGCCGCGCATCGCCCGGGCGATGGTGAACCTGGTGGCCGCGCCCGGCGACACGCTCATCGACCCGTGCTGCGGCGTCGGGACGGTGCTGGTGGAGGCTGCGGACATGGGTGTGCACGCGATTGGCTGTGACCTCAACCCACGGGTAGTGGAACAAGCGGCGGGCAACTTGTGTCATCATCGGTTGAGGGCCGACCTGATCTGCGCCGACGGGCGCGATCTGCACGGGCGCTTCGACGGCGCCGTGCTCGACCTGCCCTACGGTCAGTCATCGCGGCGGGACGAGGACGTGTGCCGCGGGCTGGTCGCGCGTGCGGTCGAGATGGCGCGCCTGGTGGCCGTGGTGACGGTCGGTGACATGAGTGAGGCGCTGACCGCGATGGGCGCGCAGTTGCTGGGCATCGCCGAGCTGCCCAAGGGCGGCATCGTGCGCCGCGTGCATTGGGCGCGGGGCCGGGTCGACTAGGCGGGAGGGTTTGACATGGAGCTGTGGCAGCGATTCACATTCCGGGCCCGCCGGAGCATCCTCATCGCCCATGATGAAGCGACGCAGATGCATGTGCGCCTTATCGGCACCGAGCATCTGCTGCTGGGGCTGATCCGCATGGGCGAAGGCGGGGCGGTCGAGATCCTGCGCTCATTGGACGTCGATCCGTCTCGTATCCATGCCGAACTCCGGCACAGCATGGAGATGGGCTCCGAGGATGAGCCCACCAACGAACTCTCGTTCACGCCTGAGGCCGAGCGGATCCTGCGGTTGGCCTATCAGCAGGCGCGGGAGATGAATCAGGCGCACATCGGCACCGAGCATCTCCTGCTCGCGCTCGCGCACGACGACGGCGGTGCGGCGTATCGGGAGTTGCGCAAGCATGGCGTTGACGCCGCAGCGGTCCGCCGCGCCATCTTGGCCCGGGCGGCGGCGTCGGACGCCGACCTGCCCGCACACGAGGGCGGGCGGTGGGACCTCGGTGCCCGGGCGCTGCAGCAGATGCTGCAGGAGATCGCCGAGGCGCTGGAAACCGCGTCCCAACGCGTCACAGAAGCCGGCGAGCTGCTCCAAGAGCTGGAGGAACTCGTGCAAGAGCGCGTAGACGCAGGAACCATCACGGACGGTGACACCATGGACAAGCAGGCACTCTCAAGCGATCGCATTCCTCCCGCAGTCGGCCCGTACTCGCAGGCCGTGCGCGCGGGCGAGTTCATCTTCTGCTCGGGCGTGGTAGGGCTCTCGCCCGAGACCGGCAAACTGGTCGAGGGTGCGTTCGCCGACGAGGTGCGCCAGGTGATGAACAACCTGGGCGCGCTGCTGGAGGATTGCGGCAGTGGCCTGAGCCGCGTGGTGAAGACCACGGTCTTCCTCGCGGACATGGCGCAATTCCAGGAGTTCAACGCGATCTACGCGGAGTATTTCGACGACGCCCCGCCCGCGCGCTCGACCATCCAGGTCGCGGCGCTGCCGCTGGGCGCGAGGCTGGAAGTGGAGGCGATTGCCCTTGGCTAGGTGCAAACCGATGCTCTGCATCGCGCTGCTCGCGGTGGCGCTGTGCATCGTTCCCGCGGGAGCCCAGAACCTGCTGCGCAACGGCAGCTTCGAGGGCCCGACCGCCGAGAACGTGCCTGAGAGCTGGTCATTCCACGACTTCACCGGCGACGAGATGGCCACCGGTGAGGTGGTCGGGCGCGCGCGCGTGGGCGAGCGTTGCCTCAAGCTCAAGGCGCCGGTCTTCCCCGCCGACTTCACGGCCTACTGCCGGCCCATCGACGTGAGCGATCTGCAGGGCCGAGAACTCATCTTCTCATGCTTCTTCCGCACCGTCGAGCATCCGCAGGCGCAGGTCACGCTGGTGACCTACGCCGAGAGCTTCACCGAGCGCGAATTCGTCACCCAGGAGCTGCTCAGCGAATCCCACCCGCTGGGCGAGAGCCGGGACTGGCTGCACTACGCCACGCACCTGACCGTGCCCCCCGGGGCGCGCGACCTGGTGGTGCTGCTGCGCGCGCTTGGCGGAGGAGAGGTGTTCTATGACGGGGCGGCGGTGCGCGTGGTGGGCAGCGAGCTGGAGGTCGAGCTTGAGGAGGCCGGGACGCTGCTCGAGCTGCCTCGCGAGCGTACCGTGCGCTGCCGGCTGCGGAACGTCACCGGGCGCGAGATGCCGGTGCGGCTGGAGATCGACGCGCGCGAGCCTGAAGGCGACCGCCGGCGCGAGTCGGCCGAGGCCACGCTCGGGCCCGGTGAGGCACAGACGCTCGAACGCCGCTACGCCTTCGACTTCCGCAAGCCGCATCACCTGCAGGTGATGGTGCTGGGCGATGAACCCGATGAGGTGCATCAGGCTTGGGAGCGCGAGGTCCCCGGGCTGGTGCAGGCGCGGATTGTCGAGCCCGCCTTCCGCTCGGCGGTGCTGTCCACGGTGCCCTCGGAACAGGTGGTGGTCGAGGGGCGCATCAACGCGGTCGAGGGAATCGCGCGTCGCGCGGAGCTGAGGGCGCGTCTCATGGGCACCGGCGAGGAGGCGCGCGATCCCGAGTTCCTCAGCGACGAGGGCATCGCCGGCCCGTGGCGCCTGACCCTGTCCACCGAGGGCATGCTCACCGAGAACTACCTGGTCAACGTCACCGCGGTCGTGGGCCGCGACGAGCACACCTTGAGCCTGCCCCTCGTGCGCGAACCATTCGCCGAGGCCGAGGTCGCCTATGACGCCGAGCACCGGCTGTGGGTCAACGGGCAGGTCCAGTTCCCGCTGGGCGTCTACCGCGTGGTGGATGAGGACGATCTGCCCGGGGTTGCTGGGGCGGGCTTCGGCTTCGTGATCACGCCCTCGCGCTCGGTCAGCTACCGCTACTTCGACAGCGCCCGGGATGCGGGCCTGCACGTGGCCATCTGGTCGCCGGCGCTCGACGGCCTGTTCTGGCGCAACATCACGGACAGCTACCGTGGCCGGCAGACGCTGCTGGGCTGGTGCGGCATCCACTTGCCCGACACGCAGTCGGTGACCACGCAGACGCTCGCGCAGTCGTACGTGCACTCGACCTCCGGCCCCTATCCAGCCATCGCGCAGATGGACGCACACCATCCGGTGATGCTGGCGCTACGCCCCAACGCCACCATGGAGGAGTTCGCGCAGGTCGCGGACATCGTGCTGGCGTGGTCGGAGCCGGTGCCGCGGTGGCCGCTGATCTCGGTCGCGGAGTCCGTGCAGATGGCCCGTGATGCGGTGGATGACCGCAAGCCGGTCTGGGCGGTGATCCAGACCGCGGGCTACGGCTGGTCCGACGACCTGCGGCTCGCCAAGCCCGAAGACAGCCGCCCGCCCACCCCGGCGGAGTTTCGCGCGATGGTCTACCTGGCGCTGAGCGCGGGCGCCGATGGCCTGGTCTACCACTCCTGGAGCCTGCCGGCCCGGGGCGACTGGCCGTCGTGGCGCCTGCAGCGTGACGCACCGGAGCTGTGGGAGGCGGTCCAGGAGACCAACCGCGAGCTGACCTGGCTGGCGCCGATACTGCTCGAAGCGGACCCGGAGCCGGTGACGCTCGAGTATGAATGCCCGGTGCGCATGGCCGCGTGGGAGCATGATGGCGCGCGCTACGTGATTGCGGTTAACGCCGAAGACACGACGGCGGCGATGGTCTTCGACATCGGCGCCACCCCGGAGTCGGACGTGGAGGTGCTGTTCGAGCGCCGTCGGGTGGAGGCGACGGCGGCGGGCGAGGTCGGCGACGTCTTCGAGCCCTATGCCGTGCACATCTACCGGGTCGGCGGCGAGTAATCGGCAGGCCCGACGGGTAGGAATCTCTCTGACAGACGCGCCGGCGGGCACGCTCGCGTGTGCCGTCGTGTACGGCCCGCCGCCGGCGATCACGTCACCCGGGAGGCTACCGAGTTGTCCGGCCCTGAGATGAACAGCATCCTTGAGTACTGGCGCACTACCGTTGCGCGCTTCCCCAACAAGCCCGCCGCCGTCTGCGAGGGACGCGCGTACAGCTACCGCGAATCCGACCGCATGACCGCCGCGCTGGCGGCCTCCCTGCGCGACGGCTTCGGCCTCATCGAGGGTGACACCGTCGCCATCGCCATGCCCAACTGCGCCGAGTACTTCCTGGCCTACTGGGCGGTGATCCGCGCCGGTGGGGTGGTGGCGGCGGTCAACTGCCGCCTGGGCGAAGCGGAGATGGCGCACGTCCTGTGTGACACCGGGGCGCACCTGCTCATCACCCACGGCCGCGTACAGCAGCAGGTCGAGGCCGGTCTGCGCGAGGCCGACGACATAGAGCGCATCATCGTCGCCGAGCCGGTCGCCGAGCGTAGCGCGCGGCTGGACGCCCTCGCCGAAGGAGACGGCTGGGTGCACTTCGAGGACCACCACCCCGAACCCGAGGACCTGGCGATCATCGCCTACACCTCCGGCACCACCGGCCCGCCCAAGGGCGCCATGATGCGCCACCGTGACCTGCTCTTCAACGTGAAGAACTGCCTGGTGGCCCACGGCTTCCGCCACGAGGACGTGCACATGCTCGCGCTCCCGATGTTCCACTGCACGGCCCTCTACAGCCTGCTGCCCTCGGCGGCCTACCTGGGCAGCACGCTCGCCATCGCGCCGCGCCCGGAACAGAGGGAGCTGCTCGACCTCATCGAGAGCGCGCGTGTGACCACCTTCCTCGGCCCGCCGACCCTGTTCGCCATGCTGGCGATGGGCGACCACCTGGCCCGGCGTGACACCTCCTCACTGCGCCTGATCGCCTATGCGGGCTCGCCCATGCACCCCGACACCATCCGCCGCCTGCGCGAGCTGCTGCCGCATGTGGAGCTGCGCAACTTCTTCGGCCTCACCGAGACCACGTCCGTGACGCACGTGCTGCCCAGCGAGGATGCGCTCAGCCACGCCGACTCGGTGGGCAAACCGCTGCCGGAGATCAGGGCGATCGTCGCCGATGAGACGGGCATGCCGCTGCCCGCGGGCGAGACCGGCGAGCTGTGCATCCACCGCGACAATGTGATCTCAGGCTACTGGCGCATGCCTGCGCGACTGGCCGAGGACTTCCGCGGCCACTGGTTCCGCACCGGTGATCTCGCGCACATCGATGAGGACGGTTACCTCTACATACACGGCCGCGAGAAGGACGTCATCATCGTCGGCGGCGAGAACGTGGTGGCGACTGAGGTCGAGGCGGTCATCGAGGAGATCCCGGGCGTGCGTGAGGTGGCCGTGGTGGGCGTGGAAGCGACCGGGATTCGGGCCTACCTGGGCGAGCTGGTCAAGGCCGTCATCGTGCCGGAGACCGGGGGCCGCGTCGATGAGCGCGAGATCAAGCGGCATTGCGTGTCGCGGCTGGCCAGCTACCAGGTGCCCCAGGTGATCGAGTTCCGTGACGAGCTGCCGCGCAACCCGGCGGGGAAGGTCCTCAAGCGCGAACTGAAGTAGTGCCCGCGGCGCGCTTCAGCGGGTTCCGCCGGGGCTCGAGGTGGGGGCCGGCGGCCCGTCCTGGCCCCCGATGACGTTGCCGCCCTGCTGCAGGTCGTCAAGTTGCTGACCGCTGTGCGCGGCCGAGTCGGCGGTGGACAGGCCGAACGCCTGGTAGATGACGAACGCCGACAGTGCTACCAGCGCCAGCGCGAGCGCGTATTCCAGCGCCGTGGTGGCCGTCTCATCCCGCCACAGATCGCGCAGCAAGACAGACGGCCTCCCCGCAGACTCCCGCGCCATGTCGGCCCTCCTTGGTGCAGGCTACCTGCTCCACCAAATGCGCAACCATCGCCGGAACCGGTCGCGCCAACTGATGCGCCGGCTGCCGTCGTCCGGGCCGTCGTCGCATTGCTCCACAGTCGAGTCCCGGCCGTCGTCGTCGTCCGAGCTGCTCATCTCGAACGCCACCAGCGTGCCGTCGTCCACGGCTCCGCTGGCGACGTCCGCGGATTCGGTGGCCACGCGTCCCAGCGACTGGAAGCATACTACCGCAGATACCACAATGACTGCAAGCATCAGCACGACTTCGATCGTCGCGACGCCCTGCCGCCCCGGGCGCCAGAGGGTCGGCGGCACGTGCGCCACGCGTTGTTCCCGGCCAGGCCCGATGCCCATCATCGGTCACGTCGCTCCTCGCGTGGCGCGCTATTCACGAATGGTCACCATTGACGTGGACAGCGTGATTGTGCCCTCTTCCGAGGCGTGCAGCATCACTGCGAACAGCCGCCCGAACACCATGCGGTACGGGTAGTGCAGCTCCACCATGATCTGGCTGCCGCTCGGGGCACTGTTCTCGCTGCCGCTGCTGCCCAGCGTCAGCCACTGGCCCCAGCTCTGGGTCCCCGAGTCCCAGGTGCGGAAGGTGTATGTGGCGGTGATGAGCTGCGCGTTGATGCCCGGCGATATGGCGGGCAGGCTGGCGTTGATCTGCGCGGGCGTCGTGCCGATGGCGGCGGAGCGCGCGGCCTCGTTGGCCACGTGGTTGACCGCCAGCGTGGCGCGCACCAGCAGTCCGACCTCGATCGCGCCGAAGACCAGCACGATCAGCGTGGGCAGCACCAGCGCCAGCTCGACGGTCGCGGTGCCGCGCCGCGAGACGCACGGCCGGCCAGGCCTCCTGAGCACGGAACGGTCCATGATCGATCTCTCCCCACGGCTGCACCGGCTACCTGACCAGGCGAACGTCCGTATGGTACTCGCCGCTGCGCGCTGACTCCGGACCGGTGTGCTCGGTCCGGGAACCGATCAGCCTGATGGTCTCGGCGATCAGTCCTACCTGGTACGCGAACTCGTCGGAGCCGTCGAAGTAGAGATGCCCGTTGGGGGCGTAGAGAATGCCCTCGGCCTGACAGCTCGCCGCGTACATCTTGATGGCCCAGTCCGAGGAGCCGACGGCGGTGTCGGCGGTCGAGAAGGCGATGGTGTCGAACTGATAGGGAGTGAACTGGCTACGCGAGCCGTTGAGCAGGATGCTGCCCCGAGCCACGAAGGTCACGCGGTCGAAGCGCACATCGGACGCATTGACGCACACGTCACCATCGACTACAAACAGGGCATCGTGGCAGGTGGCGCCATTCCCGGTGACGGTCATGTCGCCATGCACGCGCCAGCGACCGGGCTGGAGGCTCCCACCTGGTGTGCCGAGGCTGACCGCCGACACCTCATGGTCCCAGGCGCCGGTGTCGAAGTCCTCCCAGACGAGGTCAACCGGATAGGGCTCGACCTCGCCCACGCCCACGGTGCCCCCCAGTGTGAAGTTGGGGCCGTCGCGGCTGTACAGGTTGCGGTAGGCTATGTTGCCGCTCACCGTCATGTCGGCGCCGTTGACGTAGACGCCGGTGTTGGAGTGGACGGAGCCATCGATGACATTGCCCGCGCCCTCGATGACCACGCCATAGAACCACGGGGAGGTCGCTCCGGCGAAGATGAAGCGGTTGCCCATGCGGTTATGCAGGACCGTAGCGGCCGCCACCGCCGTGCGCGTGATCTCGATGTGCTGAAGGCCCAGCGCGCGCGCGAAGCAGTAGTCGAACCGGGTATTGCCGGTGGTCGCGGTGGCGTACTCGTGCGGCCCCAGCGTCCCGTATCCGGGGATCTCCTCGCCGGGGCCGTAGTGCCGGGCCTCGCAGCCCACCGACCACGGTGAGCCGGCGTTATTGAGGGCGACCACCGCATCGACCGCGGCCGTCGCACCCGGTGCCTCGCACTGGTAACGGGCGCCCGCAAGCGCCGCGGCATCCGTGACATGGTGGACACGCTGTGCGGCCGAGCCCATCAGGCTGAGGTCGATGGCGAGGGCGGCCACACCGAACAGAGTCGGCAGAGCCACGATGATGAGCATTGAGGCAGTGCCTGACCGCCGTCGCGCCCGGCGGCGCCGGCCCAGACATCGCGACTTCGAGGGACGACTCAGTGGCCACTCGTGCCGGGACATTGTCTTGTCCTCCTGCACTCGTAGCCGGCGGTGACTGTATTCTACACAAACGCCTCATTTCAAGCCTCTGGACTTACTCAATTCGCTCTCATGTTATCCTCAATGCCCTGCGGCTCCGTAAGGGCGATTTCCGCGCGAATCCGCGGGCAGGTCGGGGGCCGCCGCAGCCCCACAGTGGAGCAGGGAATCCTGCTGGGCATTGACCCCGCCGGCACAATATGGCATGATGAAGCAACCGATGTGCAGCGGGCGCGCCTGGGCGCCCACCGTCGCGAGGAGGATGAGGCATGCGCAAGCTCGCGATCCTGATCGCACTTGGGGCCATGCTTGGCGTGGCCGCCGGCGCATGGGCCCAGGACTACATCACTCAGACCGTGCCGCCGATGGCGCCCTATATGCACGACCTCGAGCGCGTCTACGGCCTCGGCGTTATCATGGGCCACGAGGACGGCACCTTCCGGCCCGATGACTACGTGGAACGCGCGGAGATGTTCTGCGCCTTCAGCCGCCTGATCGACGTCTGCCGGATACAGGGCCTCGAGCTGCCACGGGACTACGAGCCCTTCCTGGTCACCTACGGCCGGGGCGTGCGCGACCACTGGGGGATGGAGGCGTGGGAGCGCATGGTCAAGACCTACATGATCGACCGCCGGCCCGTCCCCGAGCTGATGGACCTCGACGCGCCCATCAAGCGCATCGAGTTCGCGCAGTTCGCGGTCAGGCTCATGCGCGGCTACGGCGTGCTGCCTCAAGACCTGACACCCGCCGAGATCGCCATCGGCGATGGCATCATGGTCACGCAGCCCGACGGCTTCGTGCACATGCAGGAGGCCATGCCGCGCTGGGAGATGGCCGTGGCCCTGTCACGGCTGCTCGACCGCATCGCGCCCACGCTGTAGCACCGCGTAGCACCCGGCGCGATCTGACACGACCGCCAGCACGCGGGGCCCGGCGTCACGTGCGCCGGGCCTGTCATGTACGCAGGCGCGCCCGCCCCCGCCGTCGAACCATCTCCCACGTCCTGGAGTCCAGGCGCCCTCGCCCGGACATCGTCCACAGGGGGACGCGCCGATGACCGCCGTCACCGACTACCTGCGCGCCGTCAGGGAGACCGCGCGCAGCCAGGCCACCGAGCACAGCTACCGCCCGCACCTGAAGGCGCTGCTTGAGGCGCTGCGTCCCGGTGCCGTTGCCACCAACGAGCCCCGGCACCGCCGCGACTGCGGCGCGCCCGACATGAGCGTCGCCGACGGCTCCGGCCCCGGCGCGGTCACCATCGGTTATGTCGAATGCAAGGACATCGGCACCCACCTCGATGAGGTCGAGCAGTCCGAGCAGCTTACCCGCTACCGTGACAACCTCGACAACCTGGTGCTCACCGACTATCTGGAGTTTCGCTGGTACGTCGAGGGCGAGGAGCGTGGCCGCGCCCGCCTCGCGCATGTGGACGCGCAGGGCAAGCTCGTCGCCGAGACCGGTGGCGCGACGCGCGTCGAGGACTTGCTCACCGCCTTCCTCTCGGCGGCGCCCGAGCCCATCCGCAGCCCCGCCGAGCTGGCCCGGCGCATGGCCAGGCTCACCCGAATGATCCGCGATATCATCGTGCAGGCCTTCGACCGCGAGCAGCACACCGACACCCTTCACGGCCTGTTCGAGGCCTTCCGCCAGACCCTGCTGCCGCAGATCGAGCCCGGCGAGTTCGCCGACATGTACGCCCAGACCCTTGCCTACGGCCTCTTCGCCGCCCGCGTCAACCACCGCGGCCCGCGGCCCTTCGAGCGTATCGGCGCCGCCGCCGAGATCCCGAAGACCAACCCCTTCCTGCGCAAGCTCTTCCACACCATCACCGGCCCCGACCTCGACGATGAACCCTACGCGGGCTTCGTCGATGACCTCACCCGCCTGCTCGCCCACGCCGATATCGGCGCCATCCTCGCCGACTTCGGCGCGCAGACCCGCCGCGATGACCCCATCGTGCACTTCTACGAGACCTTCCTGGCCGCCTATGACCCGAAGCTGCGCGAGATGCGCGGCGTCTACTACACCCCCGAGCCCGTGGTCTCCTACATCGTCCGCTCGGTGGACTGGATCCTGCGCGAGCACTTCGACCTCCCCGACGGCCTCGCCGACCGCGCCACCGTCACGTACGAGGTCGAGCAGCCCGACGGCACCCGCGAGCAGCGCACCTCGCCCAGGGTGCTCATCCTCGACCCCGCCTGTGGCACCGGCACCTTCCTCTACCACGTCATCGACCACATCCGCCGGCAGTTCGTGCAGTCCAACAACGCCGGCATGTGGCCCGGCTTCGTGCGCGAGCAGCTCCTGCCGCGCCTGTTCGGCTTCGAGCTGCTCATGGCGCCCTACGCGGTCGCGCACCTGAAGCTCGGCATGCAGCTTGCCGCCCAGGACATGACCGAGGCGCAGCGCGAACGCTGGGCCTACGACTTCGACTCCGACGAGCGCCTCGGCGTTTACCTCACCAACACCCTCGAGGAGGCCGAGAGCTTCTCGCAGATGCAGTTCGGCCTCATGCAGACCATCGCCGAGGAGGCCAACGCCGCCGCCGAGGTCAAGCGCGATATGCCCATCATGGTCGTGCTCGGCAACCCGCCGTATTCGAGCAGTTCGCAGAACCAGAACGACCACATTGACTGGTTGATGGACGCTTGGAAGACCACGGTGCGCCGCGAAGAGACCCAGCTTCAAGCGCTGTCGAACGACTTTGCGAAGTTCCTTAGGTATGCAGAGTGGCATGTCGAGAAGACTGGCGTGGGCGTCGTTGCGATGATCACGGCCAACTCTTTCCTCCAGGGCCCGCTGTTCAGGGACATGCGGGCGCACCTCACGCGCACAATGGACGAGATCTACTTGCTCGACTTGCACGGGAAGGCCCGCGAGTCGAGTCCAGACGGAGGCCCGGACGACAGCGTCTTCGACATCAAGGATGTGGGCGTGTGCATCAGTGTGTGGGTCCGGACTGAGGGACATTCGGATGGATGCACGGTCCACCATGCTGAGCTGTGGGGAAGCCGAGAAGGCAAGGAGCGGTTCCTGACGGAACACTCAGTGAGCAACACCGCGTGGGACGTCATCGACACGGGGCTGACGGGCCGCCCGTGGGCGCTGCGCGACGCGGAACTGCAAGCCGAGTGGGAGGCTTACATGCCGCTACCGGAGGTGTTCGGCAGCGGGGATCCCGCCGGGGACCAGCACAGGTTCTGGGGCACTGGCTTTGTCACACAGCAGGATGCATTCGCCATAGCCTTCTCGCAGGACGACTTCGGTGAGCGCATAGCGGAACTGCTCGCCCCCGGGCAGACGGAGGAGGCCCTGCGAGCGAAGTACCGCCTATGCACCACTCAGCAGTGGGATTTCGAAAAGGCAAGGGCAGCCCTCTCAAGTGTCGATTGCTCGCAGTTGGTGACCGCATGCCTCTACAGGCCATTTGATGTCCGGTATACGGTCTACTCCCGTCACGTTGCGACGATTCTGCGCCGCAGGATAATGGACCAACTCAGGGGTAGAGAGAACCTCGCTCTGCTAACGACCCGGCGAGGAACGAGACGCCCCTACTCGAACGCATTCGTGACGAGAAATATCCCGGAGTATAAGAGCACCTCGCATGACAGAAACACTCAAGTGTTCCCGCTCTATGTGTTCACGGACGTCCTGCAGGGCGGCCTGCTCCCTGAGTCTGAGCGGCTGCCGAACCTCAGCCCGAGGTTCCTGCGTCTACTTGAGGAGAGGATGCGGCTCCCCAGCCCGCCCTGTCCTGAGGACGTGTTCCACTACGTGTATGCCATTTTGCACAGCCCGACTTACAGATCACGCTACGCTGAAGCGCTCGAATTGACCGACTTCCCGCGCGTGCCGCTGACCTCGGACGCGGACCTGTTCCGCGACCTCGTGGCCCTCGGCGGGGAGCTGGTGGCGCTGCACCTGATGGAGTCGCCGGAGCTGGATACGCTCATGACCAGCTATCCGGTGGCGGGCGACAACCTGGTCGAGAAGGGCCACCCGAAGTATGTCCCGCCCGGCGAGGTCCCTCCGGGGGAGGATGAGCCGGCAGAGCGCGGGCGCGTCTACATCAACCGCACGAAGCGCAAGGCCGGGGCCCCGGCGGCGCAGTACTTCGACGGGGTGCCGCCGGAGGTGTGGGAGTTCCAGGTGGGCGGCTACCAGGTGCCGGACAAGTGGCTCAAGGACCGGCGCGGGCGCGAGCTCACCCCCGACGACCTGACGCACTACCAGCGCATCGTGGTCGCGCTGGCGCGCACGATCGAGATCATGGCGGAGATCGACGCGCGTATCGAGGAGTGGCCGATCCAGTAGCGCGGCGCCACGGGGCCGACCGCGCCCCCACGGGACGGCATCCGCCGACAGTCAGACCGCGTGCGGTCTGCGTGTCGGCCGCACGGAGTAGCGCATCCTCGGCGGCGAAGGCGCGACACGCAGGGACGGGTCCGGCGGGCCGCCAGGGTTCACGACCGTTCAGCCGTTCCCGATGCCCCACGCCCGATCCCCCATGCCCCGCCGTTACTCCACCCGCACGCCGCAGTTGGGGCAGAACTTCGAGGTCGCCGGGAGGGCCGTCCCGCACTCGGGGCAGGTGCGCGCGGACTCGTCGGTGGGACGCGGCGGCTCGGTGGCGGCGGTGTCCGTCTTCGGCTTGCGCGAGCGCAGATCCTGGATCTGCTGACGCACCTCCATCATCTGCTCCTCGATCACCCGTGCGCGTTCGAGGATCACCTTCAGCTCCTCGTCGTGGATCCGGCGCATGGTGAGCAGCTCGCGGGCGCGCTTGCCCGCCTCGATGAATACGCGGTCGAGGTCGTCATCGAGCGAGCCCAGCGTCGCCTGCAACTTCAGGATCTCAGTCTGCCGACCGGCCTCGCCGGCCAGCCCGCTCAGCGCCTCGCCCGCCTGCTTCAGGAAGTCGTCCATCGCGTGCCTCCGTGACCGGCGTGCCATCTGCTTCTACGCTTCCACGGCAAGGCATTACGCACCTGCCGCGGAGAAGGCCTCGCACCGGACATGCGCGAAGATAGCGGCGAGCACAGTCCGGCGAGGAGGTGCCCGGCGTATGTGGTTGCGCGGCGCACTCATGACGGCCCTGGTGGTGATCTGCATGACGGCCAACGCCCAGACTCCGACGCTGGTCCTGCACGCTACCTTCGATGGCTCCTGCGCGCTTGAGGGCGGCGGTGCGGGGGAGCTGGTCGCGGGCGAGTTCGTGGATGGGCGCGACGGGCAGGCGATCCGCGCGACCGAGGAGGGTCGCCCTGCGGCCCTGATCCCGCTCGCGGCCGCGAGCCCGGACGAGGGCACGCTCATGTTCTGGTTCCGCCCCGAGCGGTCCAGGCCCGAGGTCGAGGGCGAGGTGCTCCGGTGGTCACCGGTGACCACCGCCGGCGCTCCCGGCCCGGACGTGGACGTGGTCCAGCGCGCCAACGAAAGCCAGATCGCGGCCGGGAACCCGTGGGATGAGCGACATCGCGGCGGCGCGCGCGAGGTCTACGGGCACCTGATCCCGGGCAAATGGTACCACCTCGCCGTCACCTGGCACCGGGCGGAGAGCGACCTGTGCTTCTGGCTCTTCGGCATCGCGCAGAGCGACACGCTGGGCAAGTGGAACATCGTGGCGCCGGGCGACGCGCCCTGGGGCGAGATGCTCAGCATCGGCTCGACCTTCGGATCAGTGGATGACCTGCGCGTCTACGACCGAGCCATGACCGGGGCGGAGATCAGGGCCGCGGGCGACTACCGCGACGGCGAGTGCATGTACGATGAGGGGCGGGTGTTCTTCGACACCACGCTGGATATCGAGCCGCTGAAGGGCGAGCTGATCATCGAGGACAGCTTCGACGAGCCGTGGCAGGATCGGTGGGTGCTGGAGGGCCCGGGGATCCTGACCCAGGAGGGCGGACGGCTGCGCCTGCAGGAGCCCGACCCCGGCACCGAGGGCGCCAACCATGTCGTGCTGTGGAACATGACCCCGCACCCGCGCGACTTCATCGCCGAGTGGGAGTTCACGCCCAACCAGGTCGCCGGCCTGTGCATCGTGTTCTTCTGCGCGCAGGGGCGCGACGGTGAGAGCATCTTCGACCCGGCGCTGGCGCCGCGTGATGGCACCTTCACGGGCTACACCATGGGTGACATCAACTGCTACCACATCAGCTACTTCCGCAACACCTGCGCGCGCGAGCCCAACTGCGCGCTGCGCAAGAACTATGGCTTCTGGCGCTGCGCCGAGGGGTATGATCCGATTCCGCTGGAGGCGGGCGCGACCAGCCGCATCACGCTGGTCAAGCGCGGCGCGCACATTCAGTTCGCGGTCAACGGCCGCATCTCCATCGATTGGGTGGACGACGGCGTCACCCGCGGCGACGTCTGGGGCGAGGGCCACATCGGTCTGCGCCAGATGCTCAACACCGACGGCTGGTACGACAACTTCCGGGTGTGGGCGCTGAAGTAGTCGCCAGCTACCAGCTACCAGCAACGGCAAGGGCTACGGCAAGGTGGTGAGGGCGCGATGGAGCTTGACGAGGCGCTGAAGCAGCTCAAACGCGAGTTGGAGGCGCTGTACGGGGAGCGGCTGAAGGGCCTGTACCTGTTCGGCTCGCGTGCCCGCGGCGATGCCGAGCCCGACTCGGACGTGGACGTCGCGGTGGTGCTGGACGACTTCGAGTTCGCATCGGACGCGCTGCAGGAGATGGCCCCGATCCTCGATCGGTTGTCACTTGACTGCGATCTCGTGTTCGCGGCTGTCCCGGTCCGGGCTCGTGAGTGGCGCACGCGACGCACCCCCCTGCTGCTCAACCTGCGTAGAGAGGGCGTGGCGGTCGTATGAGCGACGAGGCCCGCCAGTTGCTGCGAGACGCGCGAAGGAACGTGCGCGTGGCCACCGACTTGCTGACGCGTGAGGATGCTTTTGACATCGCGGCGTCGCGCGCCTACTACGCCATGTTCTATGCCGCAGAAGCGGCCCTCCTGAGCCTCAGCCTGTCGTTCAGCAGCCATTCGGGCGTGGTGTCGGCGTTCGGCCGTGAATTCGCGAAGACCGAGAGGTTGCCCCGCGAACTCCACGGCTATCTCCGACGAGCCTTTGACCTGCGGCAGTCCGCCGACTACGGCGCGGGACTGAGCGTCTCCGAGCCTGCGGCCCGGGGTGTAGTCGAGAACGCCGCGCAGTTCATCGCCGCCATCGAGGAGTACCTGGGCGCGGGAGAGCCGTAGCCGCGCTCACTCCCCGAGGGACAGCGCGACCGCGCAGCGCAGCCCGCACTCGGCCTGGGCGCGCAGCAGGTCGCACGCAGGCGTCTGCGGCATGACCCGCGGCGGCGTCTGGGGCAAGGGCCACATCGGTC
>JALGVA010000002.1 GCA_029820295.1 Candidatus Zipacnadia bacterium | reverse complement strand
CTGACAGACGAAGTGATCGCAGCCGCGCCGGCGGCGCTCGCCGCGGCCCCTCCAGGAGGATGCGAAGCATCCTCAGGCTCACGGCAACGACGTCTGGCCTCGTTCGCAGATCAGAACGAGAAGATCTGGTGCCCGCGCACGCCCGCGATCAGGTCCACCACCGTCCACAGGCCCGCGCTGAGGAACTCGCCGAAGATCAGGCCCAGGAAGCCCGGCAGCACCTGCCGGTAGACGCGATGGCCACCGAAGCGCACCACCGCGCTCTTGAGCACCCAGCCGACGAGGATCGGGAACCAGTAGTTGAGCATCGGCCATGACGCACCCATCAGGTAGCCGATGGGGTGCAGCGGCCACCAGATGTACAGGCGGTGCAGCGTCACCAGCGCCCACATGGTGGCGGCGCCCACGCCCATGGTCGCGAACGCCCACGGCTGCGCCGGTTCGCCACTGGTCACGAGGTGGTTGGTCCACGTGCAGTAGAGGTTGCGCGTGTAGTAACTGGTGAACCACGTATTGAGCGCCGTCCCCCCGTGCACGTACATCAGCCGCAGATAGGCCACGTACGAGACCACGACCGCGAGCGCGACCGAGAGCGTCAGCGCCCCGAACAACCGCCGGCGATCGATGCCGCCGGCGTCGGCGAGGCGCATGCTCTGCATCAGCGACGGCATCAGCGGGCTGCGGTTGTCGAGCATCCACAGATGGTCGAAGAGCGTGCTGATGGCGATGGTGCGCGGCGCCAGTGCGCGCGTGCCCACCGCCGCGAGGATCAGGTTCAGCGGCCGATAGGGGTGTTGGACGTACAGCATGCCTCCCTCGCACACCAGGCGCGTGGCCACGATGTGCACCGCGAAGAACAGGACGAAGAGGACGAGCGTCACCAGCGCGCTGGCCCCGGCAGCCGCGCCCCATGCCACGATCAGCCCCAGCGCCCCGACCGCGCCCCACAGCGCGACTGCGTAGGGCAACGGTTCGCGCCGGTCCGATGACCTCGGCGGCGGCTCGCCGGTGAGCGGTCGGCGCGCATGGGCCCAGATGTCGGCGAGGCCGCCACGCGCCGCCGCCAGCCCGAGCACCAGAAAGCACAGGATGCCGCCGATCATCTGATGGGCCACGAAGGCGCGCACCGGGTAGGCCTGCACCGACGGCATGGGCAGCCCCAGCGCCTCCCCCGCCACCTGCTGCCCCAGGAAGAAGAAGTAGAACAGCCACAGGCTCAGCGACAGCTCCGCGGGCAGGATGAAAGCGAGGCCGATGATGCTGAACAGCACGCGCAGCCACAACGGCTTGAGCGCCGTCCACGGCCGCGCGGTGATGGCCGCGTTGAGCGAGATCTCGTGCACGTTGATGGCCGGCATGGCCGGGATATACGAGTGCAGTCCGTTGATCGTGTGGATGGTGAACGGGAGCGCGAAGAACAGCCACATGATCCGGTTGGTCAGCAGCCCGGGCAGTACCGCGTGCGCGGCCTCGTACTGCGCGACCTCGATGGGGAGCTGGATGAGCGGGAAGACCAGCTTCTCATCGTCAATCCAGCGCCGGCGCAGAAGCGCGGTAAGGCAAAAGAGCGCGGCGTAGACGCCCGCCGCCAGCACGGTCCACGCCGCCAGCGGCCCCAGCCAGTCTCCCCACGGGATGGGCACACCCGGACGCAGGCCCTCGTAGAGCCCCGTCACCGTCGGCCCGGCGGGCGGGTGCAGCCAGTCGGGCAGCAGCGGCCAGAGCGTATCTGCCCAGCGGTTCTCCTCGGTGGCGAAGTAGAGCGGCCCGGCCATGTAGGGGATGAGCAGACCGGTGAGGCCGAAGCTGGGGATCCCCGCGGCCACCAGCGCCATGGCGTAGATGACCAGCAGCTCGGCGGTGCTCAGGCCGATGCCGAACGCTCGGGGCAGGACATTGAGCGCGCCCGCCAGCACGATCAGCACGAAGAACGCGCTGATGGGGAAGCTGGTCAGGCCCAGCCAGGTGCCCTGCACCACCAGGTCGGTGTACGGGGTGGCGACCGCGATGAGCAGGACGCAGATGATTCCGATGACGATGGCGCGTCGAGTCATGCTCCGCCCCGACGTGGCCGAGATGATGCGCGGTCGCGCGGACGGTCGGCTACGCCCCCGACGGTTGCCGGCAGGCATCGGCGCGCAGGTGCGGATCGTGCGGCCGTCAGACGTAGCCGCGCACCACGCCCTCGGGCAGCAGCGCGCGCACGATCATCCACACGACGTCGTAGGCCATGGCGCTGCCCAGCACCATCCCCAGGAACAGTGGCACCAGCCGGCGGTAGCTGCCCGCACCGCCGAGCACCAGGACGAGGGTCTTCGCGATCCAGGCCAGGAAGAAGTCGGACCAGTAGTACGGGGTGGGGCCGTAGCAGGTGGCCAGCAGGAAGCCCAGCGGATGCACCGGGAAGCGCAGGAAGCTCTTGCGCACCAGCGCCAGCACGGGCACCAGCACGAAGCCCAGGATGATGTACTTGGTGCGCGTGGCGTCGCGCACGCCCGGGGCAAGTAGCTCGGCGCTGAGGTTGATGTACTCCCCCCGCGCCACCTGTGTGTTGGCCCCGCCGTAGAGGGCGCCGCCCTGCAGCAGCGACGCGCCCCAGTCATAATAGGCCTTCAGGTGTATGGCGAACCCCAGCGCAATCCCGAGCACCAGCGCCGCCACCACGAACCACAGTGCGCGCCGCCACAGCACCCGCTGCTCCTCCCACAGCGTGACGTCGTCGATCTGGAAGGCCGCGGTGTGCCCGAGGTAGTTGTAGCGCGCCAGCCACGAGTAGAACGAGAGCATCACCAGCCCGCGCTCGCCGCCCACGGCCATGATGCCCTCGGCGCCGAGAACCCGCTGGAAGATGGTCTTCTGCGTGCCGAAGGGGTAGTCCCAGGCCAGCGGCACGCCGGTCTCGGCGCGGATGCGCGCCTGCACCGTCACGTAGAGCAGCAGGATCACGAAGTAGGGCGCGGCCAGCTTGAGCGTGAAGCCGTTCACGTGGCACCAGCCCAGGACGAACAGCCCCACGCCGATCACCCCGAAGATGGCCAGCCGCGGCGTGAGCGGGTAGGTCTCGCCATCCCGTCGGGCGTGCACCGCCATGCGCCACAGCCTGGCGATGTGCTTGCGCGCGGCCCAGATCAGCAGCAGCCCGTAGGCGATGTAGCCGCCGGTAGCCTGCTCCTGGTAGAACGGGAAGGCGTCGCCCGCCTGCACTCCCATGGTGCCGCCGATCACGGCCACGACCTTGTAGAGCAGGTAGACCGCCCAGACCGAGAACAGCACATTCTGGGGCACCAGATAGGCCGCACCCATGGTCAGCGGGCTGATGTAGAAGCGCAGCGGCAGGGCATGGCGCAACGGGCCCTCAGTCAGCAGCGGCGCGAGGTCGGTGCGCCCGGGGATGGCCGGGATCGATGGGTTGAAGTACTTGAGGATGTCGCCGGCGTGAAAGATCACCGCCAGCGCGAAGCCCAGCCACATCAGCGGGTCCCGCAGGAAGCCGCGGTCGCTGTGCCCGTAGACACCCGCCCCGACGAACTGCCGCGGCAGCTCCAGCATGGGGTAGCTCAGGTGCTCGCTGCGGTTCCAGTAGTTGCGCAGCAGCGTGATCCAGCACAGCGTGCCCAGCCCCAGCGCCAGCATGAACCCGCCCCACAGGCCGATCGGCCCCAGCCAGGGCGCCCACATCACGGTGCCGCTCTCGCTGCCCTCATAGGCGGGGATGATCACGTCGGGGTCTTTGGGGATCAGGTGGTCCGGGATGTGCGCGGCGATGCGCGCGAACTCGTTGTCGGGGCCCTGGTAATACTGCAGCAAGGACAGGTGGGGCAGCAACGAGCGCACGCCCATGAAGCCAGAGATCGGGATCGCCAGCGCCAGCAAGCCGAAGATCAGCAGCGCCTGTCGGCGCTCCAGCGCCAGGCGCGGCGCGATGCGGCGCGCGGCGGCGCTCGCCAGCAGCAGCACCAGCAGCAGGAACCAGGGCAGCGCCGGCGGCACGTCGCGGATGCCGTAGGAGCGCCCGCCCTCCAGGTCGTAGCGCAGCACGAACAGGTTCGCGGCCACCAGCAGCAGCAGCGCCAGCCCGAAGGCCCATGCCGCCTGCCCGAAGGTCAGAGACGTGCGGGGCTCGCCCGCGGTGGTGTCCTGTGACGCCATCTCCTGCATGGTGCCGGTGGCCTGCCCTTGAGTCGTGCTGCTCGCGATGCCCGATCTGCCCCCGTTGCCGACGTGGCCGCATCAGTTGCGCTCGATGATGATACCGTTGAGCGCGAAGTAGGGCAGACCGCCCGGGTTGATGAACTCACAGTTGAGCAGGCCGTCGCTCACCTGCGTCTGGAAGCTGGGTCGGATGGGCTCGTTCGCCCGGATCGACGTGCTCTCGAAAACCTGCTCACCTTCGAGGTAGATGTCGGGTGTGAACTGGTCGAAGAGGGTATCGACCATGACCACGGTCACGGTGTAGGAGCCGTCGGGCAGGGCGACGGCCCACTCGCGATCCTCGCCGCCGCTGCAGTAGTCGCGGATCAGGTGGTCGCCCACCCCGCGGTCGCCCTTCCACACGTTATCGTACTTGATCCAGCCGTAGCCGCGCTCGGGCGAGTAGCGCGTGTCGTTGCGGATGGCGCTGAAGCCCTCCATGATCGGTCCGGCGCCGAAGTCGAAGCCGATGGGGCCGGTCATGTCGAGGGCGAAGCGCACCTGCACCGACGCGGGCTCGGTGGCGTTGCCCGCGCGGTCGCGGACCACGAGCGACAACGTGTTGTCCCCCAGGTTCAGGCCCTCGACCCCCACGGTGAATGAGCCGTCCGCGCCCAGCGGCACGGTGCGGTCGGGCATGCCCTCCCGGAGCAGGTGCAGCGACTCGCCCGCGACCATCGCACTGAGGCGCCCGCTCAGCTCGACGTTGTTGACCGGCACGTCCATCCGGTCCTGCTCCAGCACGACCCGCGTCTCCGGTGGCCTGGTGTCCACGGTCATCCCGCGGCGCTGCTCGATCTCCGGGAACGCGTCGGCCACGAAGCGGATGTCGTAGTCGCCATCGGCGCAGCGCTCGCCGTCGTCGGTCAGCCCGTCCCAGGCGAACTGCACCCGGGGCGCATCGCCCTCGAAGCGGCGCACCACGCGGCCGTCGCCATCGATGATCTCCGCCGACCACCGGCCTTCGGCGATCTGCATAACCGTGCGGCCGGTGACCGTGACGGTATCCTGCGCGCCGTCACCGTTGGGCGAGAACACCTCCGGCTCGATGCGGATGTCGCGCACGACCGCGCGCGGGACGCGGTCGATCACGCGCAGGCTGGTCAGCGACATGGGCGGCGCCGGCAGGTCGATGCGGATGCGGCCGTCGCCCACGTCGGCGAAGGGCACGGCCTCGCCGGTGCCGAGATTGACCACGCGCTCGACCGCCTGCACTGCGGGTGTGATGGTCAGCGCGACCTGCCGCTGCCGCAGGTCGAAGGCGGTGTTGATGACGGCCAGGTACTGCCCGTAGTCGGTCTCACACGAGCGCACCACGATGGCCTCGTCGGCGGGCGTAACGGCACCCTCAAGCACGGTCGTGGGCAGCGCCGGCAGCGCCCGATAGGCCTGAGCGAAGGCGCGCGCGTGGTGCGGGAAGCCGCGCTTGAGCGGCTCCCACATGCTCTCCATGATGTACACGGGGTCCGAGTGCGCCATCGACAGGACCTCTTCCATCATGCAGAACGGGCCGCCGTGCTCGACGCCCAGCGCTCCGTGGATCGAGGGGACGTTCAGATGCGTGGTCTCCTCATTGTAGGGCATGTGCACCGCGATGGCCGAGCCCTCGCCGGTGCGGAACAGGTCGAGGAACTGAGGGTTGTCGGCCGTGAAGGTGTAGCGCACCGGTGCCCAGTAGACGATGCCGTCGTCCTCGCGGAACAGCCGCGGGCTGTAGCCCACGTGGTTGGCGTAGATCCCGCCCGGCTCGGTGAACATCGCGATAAGGTCCATCTGGTCGGGGTAGAGCAGGTGCGGGAGCTCCCCGCTGCGCGGTGCGCCCCAGAACTGGGGCATGTCCTTGTAGCGGCCGTAGAGCACGTCCTCGATGGTCACCTGGCCCTCAAGCTCGGGCGCGATGCGCTCGCGGTAGTAGGAGCGCGCCAGGAAGGGGTTGCGCTTCTGCTCTTCGGTCCACTGCTCGGGCGGCACGGTGAAGCTCGGCACCAGCAGGATGTTGGTGCCCGGCACGTAGATCCTGTCCATCATCGGCTCACCGGCGTAGCGCAGGCGACCGCAGGAGAACGGGAAGTCGTCGTCGCTGTGCCACGGGAAGTAGAACAGCTTCAAGTCCGGTCGCAGCGCGCGCAGGTGGTCGCGGATGGCCAGCAGGAACTCGCGCTTGTGCGCGTACCACCAGCGGTAGTACTCCTCCTTGCGGTTGGCCAGCAGCCAGGCGCGCCGCGCCGCGGAGTCGGCGCCCTCGATGCGCGTGTCGGTCTCCTCCTCGAACCGTCCCAGAGCGTAGTCGCTGAAGCTGACCGGGATAGGGCTGCCGTAGTGCTTGTAGAGCATCATCCCCGCCAGCGCGGGGTCGGCGGCCTGCGCCGACAGCTCCTCGGTGATCAGGCGCAGCACCTCGCGCAGCGTGTTCGGGTGCAGGATGTCGGGAAGCTGCGTGAGCCGCTGCCCGGCGATGTCCTCGCCATCGGGGCCCTTGGCGACCCCCTCGGGCGGCACGCCCACCTTGCCCAGCACCTCGCGCTCGATCATCCAGCGCGGGAAGATGCGCAGGCCCGTCCCCTCCTCGCGGTTGCTCTGCAGCAGCCGGTCGAGATAGTTGTTTCGGTTGGGCGAGACGCCGCTCAAGCCCATGAAGCGCGCGTCATGGAGCCGCACACGTGCCCAGTCCGCCAGCGACTCTTCGTCCTGCAGGTACTTGGTGACGCCGTCGCTCTCGGCGGTGACGAACATCTCGCGTCGTCCCAGCTCCAGCGGCGGCTCCTCAATGCGCGGGAACAGTGCGGGCACGTTGCTGATCTCGTAGAGCTTGATGGTGCTCACCGCCGCGCCGCTCGCGAGCGCGTCCTGGCTGGGCCCCACGCCGCCCACGATGAACCAGAAGCCGTCCTCGGAGTCGGCGCGCGTGGCCGAGGTGCGCCATGGGTCCCCGGGCGCCCACGTCTGCTCGCCCAGGTGGAACAGGCTGTGCCAGCGCCGGATCTCGCCGCTGAGCGGGTAGTCGGCGTACTCGGAGTTGAGCGTACGCGTCCAGTGGTCGCCCAGCGTCCGGCCGGTGTGGAAGCCGTAGCCGCCGACCAGGCTGCACGAGATGCCGGTGTTGAAGATGTTGTAGGTGCGGCCGGTATCCTCGGGGTACTCCATCACGACCAGGTAGGGCGTGCCGGGTTTGAGGCCGGGGCGGTTGAACTTGTAGGCGAACCAGCCCCAGCCGTGGGTGACGCGGCAGCGCTTCCCGAGGATGGTCTCGATGGTGGTGAACGCCGGCGCGGGCTCGCGGTAGATGTCCTTCCAGGCCTCATTGGGTACCGCGCCGGTGGTCTTGGCGCCCATGCCACGCCCGCCCTCGAAGTAGGGGTGCGGGTCATCGGGGTCGCCGCAGTTGATGACATCGACCAGCGTCTGTTCGCCGAACAGGTCATCGACGCGCTCGGCGCGCGGCGGCAGCGGCGGGAGCGGCTCCCATTCGCGCACACGGTTGGCGAAGCGGTAGCCCTTGCGCGTGCGCGCCACCTCGTCATCGCCGGCGCGCAGTACGCCCGTGACCCGGAAGCCGTTGGCCCCCGCCTTCTCGCGCATGTCGAACAGCCGCGCGCGCGTGGCATCGTCGAACTCGACCGTCACCTCGCGCATCTCGGCCACGTCGAGCTGCAGATCCTGCGTGAACACCGACGGGCGGAACCAGTAGTCGAGCACCTCGCACTCGAGCGTCAACGGGCGCGCCTGCAGGCCGTTGGTGACCCGGAAGGTCACCGACAGCGGCGCGTCGGCCGATGGCGGGTCGAGGTCGGGGTCCTGCGCGATGGTGATCTCCGCGGCCGGCGGCTCGCCGCCCAGCGCCGCGATGTCGTAGCCGCGCGTCACCGCCACGTCGTCGATCCACGCGGTGCCCGGGCCGTGCAGGTCGATGTCCACGCCTATGTGCGTCGCGTCCGTCGGCGCGCGCGCGGCCACCGCGAAGCGGCGCCACACCCCGGCCTCGGGGAAGCCGCCGTCCGCGGGGGCGATCTCCCGGCGCGTGTCGGCCGGCAGGTAGCTTATCTCGCCATCGGCGTCGATGCGGCAGAAGCCCGCGCGGAAGTTGGTGAACTGGCCGGGCTCCACCGACTCGACCATCATCCAGGCGCTGGCGGTGTACACTTCGCCCGGCTCGACCGGGATGAAGCCATCCCCCTCGCGGTTGGTCCACGTGCCCACGTCCGACGCGGCGGGGTTGACGATCTTGAGCGAGCGCTCCCCGGTGCGGGCGACCTCGCTGTCCCAGACGCCGGTGGACGTGCGGGGCATGCCCTCAGGCGCCCAACCCCAGAACCGCCAGTCGGCCGGCGCGTCGTCCGCGCCCTCTTCGATCGACGGGTTCGACACCAGGTTCTCGCCGACCGGGGCGTCGTCACCGGGAGATGTGCAGGGCAGCATCAGGGCAATGGCGATGATGGCGATGCATGACAGGCTCAGCGTGCGCGCGCACATTTTGTGGCGTCCTCCTGGTCGAGCGACGGCTTCGCGTTCGGTGGTGTGCGAGTGGCTTCGCGACGCGCGTGCCCGCACCTCCTGATGGCACGTTGCGCAGCTTGACGGCGACGGCGTGGGTGAGGCGCATGTGTCTTCGCGCGCAATCGGCCGAACGGTGTGCTCAGCGGCAGGCCGGGACCGGTAGCGACCGGTCGGCGCCCGCGGCCGGCTCGCGCGCTACGCCCCGTCCTTCGGACGGACCTCCGCGCGCATCGCCGGTGGCGGCGCAGTCTCGCGCCTCGCTGCACTCGGCACGACGTCTGCGCCGCTGCGCCGTCGGTGCTCGCGTTTGCGACGCGAGCGTCTCCTGCGCCCGCGGGCGCGCTCCTCTCGCGTGGCATGAAGGCCGGTGCGCCTTCGAGGGCGAAGCACCAGGTGTGCGTCCCTACCGCCGCGACCGACCCGACTGGAGGTCCCTTTCGGCAATGAAGTCGGCCCATCTCATCCTGATGGCGTGCGTGATAGCCATGTGTGCCTCGATGGCATCGGCCCAGACCGTGCAGCCCGACCCGGCCAACCATCCACGCATCTTCTTCTCGGAGGAGGACATCCCGGCCCTGCGCGAGGCGGTCACGTCAGGCACTGCGCAGTGGATGTATCAGCAGGTCATCGCGCACTGCGACATCCTGCTGGATGCGATCGACCTCGACGCGCGTGAGTGGTCGGAGGTCGTCGATCAGAAGTGCAACTGGAGCGCCGCGCGCGGCCTCATCGACCTGTCGGTGGCCTGGACCATCGGCGCGGACGAGCGCTACGGCGAGCTGGCCGTGGACGCGCTCATGAAGGTGTGCACCTGGCCCACCTGGTACGTGGGTTACGAGCCCAACCGCGGCGTGCTGCTGCAGGGGGCGGCGGTGGCCTACGACCTGCTCTTCGACCGCCTGGGCCCCGAGCGCGCCGCCACGGTCGCGGCTAAGATCGCCTCCGAGGCCGAGGAGATGTCCAGGTTCCTCTACGGCGACGACGGCCGCGGCGCAGTGAACTACCACAGCAGCATGGCTCCGCGCACCTATGGCCCCTTCGGCGTGACCGCCATCGCGCTCATCGGCGAATACCCCAGGGCCGAGGAGTGGGCGCAGTTCTGCGCGCAGCAGCTTCCCGCCTGGGTTCAGAACGGCTTCGACGACCAGGGCGCGTTCTACTACGCCTCGGAGTCGTGCTACAACACGCTGTCCTTGAACTACCTGCTGGGCTTCTACATCGCCTGGGAGCGGCTGACCGGCGAGAACCTGGCGGACACGCCGAAGCTGCGTCGCAACGTCATCTACCAGCTCTACCGCCTCGAGCCCCAGCGCGACGGGCAGGGCGAGTTCGGCGTCTATGATCGCCAGACCAGCTATGAGAGCACCGCGCGCACCGAGGGCGCCGCGGGCTGCCCGCAGAACATGGTGGGGCTGGCGCGGCTGCTCGATGACGGCCTCGCGCGCTGGTACTACGAGTACGTGCATGGCCCGCACGGCCTGGCGGTGCAGGGCAACATCTTCTCGGCCGAGGACAACTCCTTCCCGCTGCTGTGGTGGAAGGACGTGCCCATCGAATACCCCGATTCCTCGCCGCGCCTGGGCGGGGCGCTCTACTGCGAGGGCGCGGGCAAGGTCGTGCTGCGCACCGGCTTCGAGAGCACCGAGGACGTGCACTTCGCGCTCGAATCGCGTCGCCCCAGCCACGGCCACAGTCAGGCCGACCACGGCAACTTCATCCTCAACGCCTTCGGCGAGCGCTTCATCGATGACTCGGGCACCTCGCCCAACTACGGCTGGGGCATGTGCTCGGCGGCGCACAGCCTGGTGATGATCGACGATGACGCCCAGGCCATCAACAGCCACGGGACCATCGACGAGTTCGTACACAGCGACCTGTTCGACTACCTGCGCGCCAACCCCGAGCCGGCCTATGACGCGCGCTCGCCCGTGCGGCGCGCGTTGCGCCACGTGGTCTTCGTGCGCCCGTCCTACTTCGTGATCGTCGACGACGTCATCAAGGACGATCAGCCGCGCCGCTACGAGCTGCTGCTGCACTCGGACCGGCATCGGCAGATCGACGCGCGCGGCGAGGGCGAGTTCATCATGCGCGGCGAGGCCGCCGACCTGCTCATCCACTTCGCGGCCCCCGACGAGGTGACCGTGTCCCCGCCCACGGTCGAGCGCATTGCCCGCTACCTGCGCTATGTCCCCGCGGACCGCCTGACCGATGAGCAGAAGGCGGCGTGGGTGGCCACCATGCAGTCGGTCGAGGACATGCCGGCCTTCCACATCGTCGGCACGCCGCAGCCACGCGACCGCGGGCTGTTCGCCACGCTGCTCTATCCGGTGCGCGGCGGTGACGCCATGCCTGCGGTCACGGCGGACGCCTCCGGCGGAGCGGTCACCTTCACGGTGGGCGAGACCGACACCATCGGCTTCAACGCGGACGGTGGGCGCATCGCGGCGCTCGGCGCCGAGACCGACGCGACTGTGTTCGCACTGCGCCGCGGCGCGCAGGGCGGCTGGCTGGTGGTGGACTGCACGCGCTTCTCCGCCGATGGCGTTAAGGTCCGCTCCGCGCAGCCGGTGACCATCGCCATGCAGGGCGCGTCCGGTGAGGTGCAGGCGGCGGAGGAGACACTGGTGACCTTCGGGGGCGCGACCGGCGTCGAGCTTGACGACGAGGTGCTGGAGCCGGTCCGACGGACCGCCGGCTCGGTGACCGTGCGGCTGCCCGCCGGCCGCCACGCCCTGCGGCTGCTCCCGCGCTGAATGATCCGCGGTCCCGGTACACGGACAGGCCCCCCGCGACTGCGGGGGGCCTGTCGGGTCGGCTCAGACGTGGTTGCGGCTACATCTTGTAGCCGTACTGGTCGAAGCCGCTAACGATGTCCGTCTCGCTGTACCACTTGCTGTGGCCGTCGGCGAACGCGACGTTCTGGCCGCCGTTGTGCAGGTAGAGGCCATCGCTGTTCATCCACGGCCAGTAGACGGAGTGGTAGCTGCCGTCCCACTCGGTCATGCAGGCGACGCGGGCCGGGTCATCGTTGCTGAGGGTGTCGCTGGCGTACTTGTAGGAACTGTTGTTCAGGTAGTAGAGGTTGATGCCGTAGGACGTCTTGGTGGTGATGGCGTACCCCCAGTTGTTCCAGTTGATGCCGGTCACGGGCCGGTGGCTCGGGCACTGGAAGATCTGGGCGTTCTTGACGTAGGGGACGAGCGCGCCGTACATCGTGTGGCCACCGGTATCGACGCCGTTGGTGTAGCTGGGCGCGATCACCACCCGGCAGTAGACCGGGTGGCACTCGTCGTAGTCCTGGCTGTACATCGCGAGACCGAGTCCGAGCTGTTTGAGGTTGGACAGACAACTGGTCTGCCGTGCCTTCTCCCGCGCCCGGGCGAAGACCGGGAACAGGATGGCCGCCAGGATCGCGATGATTGCGATGACGACCAGCAGTTCGATGAGCGTGAAACCTGACCTGCGCATTGCGTTACCTTCTCCTGTCGCCTGAGATGGATGCAGATGCCCCTCACGTAAGGAGCGTCGGCGGGCTGAAAGCACGCCGCTGTTCTGGCTTCGCCTTTTCTGCATGGATTCCTCTTTCGCCGGTGGGCCCAACCCGAATGCTGCGGGGACGAGGGGTCACATGCATACGGTACACGAACGGGCCCCCCGGCGGCAAGCCCGCGGGGCCCGCAGGTTCTACTCCCTCGCGACGTGCGCTATGACTTGTAGCCGTAGGAGTTGAAGCCGCTGATGATGTCCGTCCGGCTGTACCACTTGGTGTGGCCATCGCCGAACACCACGTTCTGGCCGCCGTTATGCAGGAACAGGCCATCGTTGTTCATCCACGGCCAGTACGCGGTGTGATAGCTGGCGTCGAACTCGGTCATGGCCGCGACCCGTGCCGGGTCGTCGCCGTTGAAGGTCTCGTCCATGTAGGGGGGCGAGAGGTAGTAGTACCAGTTCAGGCCGTAGGAGGTATATGTCGTGATGTTGTAGCCCCAACTGCTCCAGTTGATCTGGCCCGGAGGCCGGTCGCTGGGGCACACGAAGATCTGGGTGTTCTTCACGTAGGGGATGAGCCCGCTGTAGACGGTGTACCCGCCCACATTCACCCCGTCGTCCCAGCCCGCGACCTCAACCCGGCAGTAGCGCGGGTGGTACTCGTCGTAGTCCTGTGCGTACATCTGGAGAGCAAGGCCAAGTTGCTTGAGGTTCGACAGACAGCTCGTCTGGCGCGCCTTCTCCCGCGCCCGCGCGAAGACCGGGAACAGGATGGCCGCCAGGATCGCGATGATCGCGATGACGACCAGCAGCTCGATCAGGGTAAAGCCCGACCTGCGCATCACTATCGCCTCTCTGTTCGACAAGATTGATGCGACCCTCTCACGCACAGATGCCCTTCGCCGTGCTCTTCCCGACGGCGATGTGTTCCTCCTTTTCTGCCATGATTCCTCCTTGTGTCGCGAGCAAAACGTCATATGTCACCAATGTACACCGCCGAGCGACAGGTCGCGCGCGAAGGTCGGGGAGGTCCCGGCATGGAAAGTTACGCCCCAGCGGCGGCCGCAGGCCGCCGACCTGGACGGCGAGCGTGGAGCTGAGGCGAGATGAGGTCATACGCAGGGAAGCCGGCGCGTGCGCTGTCGGCGGCCCTCCTGCTGGCCGCCGCGGCCAACGGATGGGCGGCGCAGGTCATACGCACCGACACCGAGATCACCGTGGACAACGGCATGTTCACAGCGGTCTTCGACGTCGAGAAGTCGTGTGGCAACCTGACCGGCCTCACGCCCGCGGGCGTGCCGCAGCCGGTCGCCACCGCACTGCGCGCGGGGCTCTACTTCAGCGAGCAGCAGCACTGGGTCGATGAGAGCTGGATGCCGGCCACGGGCGTGGCGCAGACCGACCTGCCCGACGGCGTGACCCTCACCTTCGACTGTGCGAGCTTTGGCGGCTTCGCGCTGCGCAAGGCCGTGACCATCCGCGACGGCAGCCCGGTGCTCCAGCTCAGCTATCAGCTCCAGGCCGCGGCCGAGACTACGCCGCATCTGATCGTGCCGGTGGGCCTCCAGTGTGCGGCCGGCCTCGACCGGCTGACCACCCCCGGCGGCGAGCTGCCGGTTACCGACCTGGAGGTCAACAGCCTGGCGCTGGAACTCAAGGCCGACTGGTACGGCTTCAGCTCATCCGTGACCGGCCACGGCCTGGTCGTGGTGCCGGTGAGCCGGCCGGAGATGTACCGCGTGAACTACATCGGCCGCAGCGACGACGATCGGCTGTCGCTGGCCATGCGCCTGCACCCCATGCGCGACTTCGCGCCCGGCGACGAAGTGCGCTTTGCACACAACGTGGTCCTGGCCCAGGGCGATCTGGCCGCCGCCGCGCAGGCGGGTGCTCAGGCGGGAGCCGGGCCGATCGACTACCTGCCCCCCGCCGCGCAGGTGCCGGCCGCCGACGCGGCCGAGCTGTCGCAGGGTCTGCGCGCGACGGTGTGCCCCGCCGCGAGCGCGCCGCCGGAGATCGACGGCGTGCTCGACGACGCGTGCTGGGAGTCCGGGGGCGTGATGGACCGCTTCATCGCCATACGTGGAGAGTCGTTCGCCGCCGCGCAGACCACGGCGCGGCTGGTGCACGACGCGGAGGCGCTCTACCTGGGTGTGCGCTGCGACGAGCCGCTGATGGGCCAGGTGCAGGCGGATGCCGCGCCGGGCAGCGGCCGCGTGTGGACGGACGACTGCGTGGAGCTGTTCCTCGACCCGGAGGGCGACGGTACCTACGCGCACCTGATCGTCAACGCCGCCGGCGTGCGCCAGGACGATCTGCCCGCAGAGCGCGCCGTGGCGCCGGCGTGGACCGCGGCGGCGGGGCGCGGCGAGGACTTCTGGTCGGTCGAGATTGCGGTGCCCTTTACCGATCTGGAGGCTCCCGCGCCCGAGCCCGGACAGGCCTGGCGGATGAACCTGTGTCGCTCGCGCCTGCCGGTGCGCGAGGCCACCTGCTGGTCACCGACCTTCGACGGCTTCCACGTGCCGGAGCGCTTCGGAGTGCTCGTCTTCGGCGCGCCACCGCTGCAGGTCGCGCATGTGCACACCGGCCTGGACGAGCGCGACGGCGAGCGCACCCTGCGCCTGACTGTGGCCAACCCCGGCGACGCGCCGCGCGGGCTCGCGGGCGAGCTGACCGTGGCCGCACCCGGCGGCGCCGCGGAGGCGCTGCCGATCGCCGCCGAGCTGCCCGCGGGTGCGTCACAGGTGGTGGAGGCGCCCTACGCGCTCAGGGGCCCCGGCGAGTATGAGCTGCGGCTTACGCTGGGCTCGACGCCCGGCGCGACGGATGTGCTGTGCGCGATCTTCACCGGTGTGGTGCACAGCATGGGCCTCAACAGCGCGGTCTTCCCGGCCGAGAAGGACGGCAATCGCCTGATGGTCTGCAAGGGTACCGTCCAGCACCTGATCTTCATGCCCGGCAACCACTCCGAGCAGACCTACGAGGACTTCTCGTTCGTGCTCACCGTGCCCGAGGGCATCGAGGTGATCCAGGCCACCGGCGAGGTGCACGAGCTGTACTACAAGCCGACGCTGGTGAGCCGCGAGCCTGTCGAGCGCGACGGTCGGCGCTTCGTCCGCTGGGTCTTCGCCGCCGATCGCGGCCTGCCCCCGCGCGACATCGCCACCGCGCCGTTCTACCATGGCTGGATCGCCGGGCTGATCCCGTCCGATGATCTGGCCGAGGGCAGCCATCCGTTCTGGTTCCACCTGGAGTCCGGCGATGAGGTCGAGCCCGAGCACGCCGGTGAGCTGTTCATCCTGCCCGAGCCGCGCGGCGCGCCGCTGCAGCACCTGACGCTGGGCATGTCGTGCTGGACCATCAGCCCCACCGAGGAGTTCTGGTCGCGCCTGCTCGACACCTACCGGCTCTGCGGCATCAACATGGTGGACGCGTGGATCTCCGCGCGCGACGCGAAGTGGTCGGACGAGATCCACGCGCGCGGCATGGCCTCCTGGCGCATGCTGTGGTGGTTCTGGTGGAATGAGGCCTACCTGGAGGCGCACCCCGAGCACGCCGCCATCAACTTCGAGGGTGAGCGCGACGAGCGCATGATTTGCCCGGAGATCATGATCGCCGAGGACAACGACGCCATCGCGGGGCTGATGGACCCGATCCTCGCGGACGTCGCCGAGGGGCGCTACGTGGGTACCTGGTGGGACCTGGAGGGGCCGGGCTCATTCAACGTGTGCTTCTGCGACCGTTGCCTGGCGGCGTTCCGGCAGTTCGCGGGCATCGCGGATGATGTCGAGCTGACGCCGCTGAAGATCCAGAGCAGCTACGCCGAGCAATGGCTGGAGTTCGCGACCGGACAGACCGCGCGCGTGTGCGCGCGCATGAAGTCGTACGCGCGCGCGCGGGGCGTGGACTGGCGGCTCGCGGTCTACAGCGCGGTGCAGAACGACCACACCCGGCGCGCCTACCGCGTCGACTGGACCACGGTCATCCCGGTGATCGACGTGGCCACGCCCAGCTTCTACTCGCGCGGCGTGGGCGATCTGGCGACCACCTTCACCGCCGGCACGCGCAGCTTCGTCGAGCTGGTGCACGGCCTCAGGGACATTCCGGTGTGGAACACGCTCAGCGTCGGCCACAGCCGCACCTCACACTACATCGCCGACGGCCGCATCACGCGCATGCAGATCATCAAGTCCGTCGCGTGGGGCGCCGACGGCACCACGCAATGGTGGTGGGGCCCGACCGACGGCCGCCACTACACCGCCTACGCCGACGCCAGCCGCACCCTTGCGCCCATCGAGGACTTCTTCGTGGACGGTACCTACGCCGCCGATGAGCTGGCCGGCGAGGAGATCGCGGGCACCACGCGCGTGGCCTGGCGCCTGGGCGATGAGCTGCTGGTGATGCTGTGCAACGACACCACCGGCGGCGACCTCGCCGCCACCGCGACCGTCCCGGCGGGCCTGAGCATCGCCCGCCAGGACCACGACGGCGGCATAGCCCTCGACGGGAGGGCGCTCACCGCGCAGGTCGAGCCCCTCAACTGCCGCTGGGTGGTGCTGCGCCCATAGTCCCCGAGAGAGAGAAGCCCAACGAGTTTCTGCGAGGTGACTTCATGCGCTTTCTCGCCGTGCTGCTGCTTGCCGCGATTCCCGCCGGCGTTGCCTGCGCCGATGTGACCGTGCTGACCATGGACGACCCCGCGGCCTTCACCGTCGATGAGCCGATCAAGCCGCTTGTGGTCGAGAACCGGGACGGCCGCCGCGCGCTGCACATGCGCCTGCCCTGCACGGGCACGGGCGTCGCGGCCATCCGCCACATCTTCGCCGAGCCGCAGGACTGGCGCGGCTACGACACGCTGCACTGGGAGTTGCTGGCGAACACCACCGGCGCGAGCACACATATCCAGGTGCAGCTCTTCGACGCTGCCAATCACCAGGTGATGATGCGGCGCGATATCCCCGCCCATCAGCTCGGCCGCTGGCTGCCCATGAGCTGGGACTTCGTGCGCGCGCAGCCGCAGGACGCGCCGCTCGACTTCTCGCGTGTGAAGATGATCTTCTTCTCGGCCTGGCAGGACTTCTACGGCCACGAGGCGGGCGTCACCACCGACTACTGGATCGGACCGGTAACGCGCTCGCGCGCCTGGGAGCCGACCGCGCTGGCCGCCGCGCCCACCACGGCCGCTCCGGCGATCGACGGCCGGCTCGATGATGCCTGCTGGGCGACCACGCCCGCGGCACAGCAGTTCTTCGCCCGCAAGGGCGAGGGCCTGCCGAAGGAGACCAGCGAGTTGCGCGCGCTGTGGGACGCGCGGGACCTCTACCTCGCGGTGCGCTGCCGCGCCGAGGTGCTACGGCCGGCGCTGCAGCGCACCGGCGAGTTCATCGCGCGCGCGACCGAGCACGACGGTCGGGTCTTTCACGATGATTCCATCGAGATCTTCCTCGGCCCCCCCGACGCGCCCACGGACTACATGCAGTTCGTGACCAACGCGCTCGGCACCCGTTACGAAGGCCGGGGGATGGACGGGAGCTGGGATGTGCCGTGGCAGGCGGCGGGCGCCACCGGCGACGAGGGCTTCTGGAGCGCCGAAGTCGCCATCCCGTGGAGTAGCCTGGGCATCGAGCCCGCCGCCGGGTCGGCGCTGTGGCTCAACGTATGCCGCAACAACATCGCTCAGAACGAGGTGAGCATGTTCTCACCGGTCACCCACGGCTTCCACGCGCCCGACGAGTTCGGCCGGCTGGTGCTGCTCGCGGAGGCGCCGCGGGTCGTGGTCGAGGCGGGCACGATCCCGGCGCTGATGATGGGCGCCAACGCCATCGAGCCGACGCTGACCGGAATCGCCGGCGGCGAGGTGGTGCTGCGCTGGCGGGTGACCCAGGGCGAGCGCACGACCAGCAACACGCGCGCCGTGCCGGTCGCGGCGGGGGCGACCGAGCGCGCCGAGCTGCCCATTGAGATCGACACGCCGGGAGAAGTGTCGGTGGTCTACGCGGCGCTGGATGCCGCCACCGACGCGCTCTACTACCAGTCGCCGGTGTGTCACTTCGCGACCGCCGCCGTCGCCGCGGCGACCATCAGCGCCGACGGCCCGTGCGAGGTCTTCCTGAACGGCGCGTCGCTCGGGCGCGGCGGCGCAGAGCCGCTGGTGGGCTATCTCGAGCCGGGTCCGAACGTGCTCGGGGTGGTCGCTGAGGAACCGGTGGCGGTACGTGTGACCGTCGGCGGGCTCAACCTCGCGGGCACGGCGGGCTGGCGGCAGGCGGATGCGCCGGCCGAGGGCTGGCTGGAGCCGCAGTTCGACGACAGCGGCTGGCGGCCCGCCGCGGACGCGGGCGGGAAGCTCGACCCCGCGCAGGGCACGTGCTTCCGACGGGTCATCGCGGCCGAGGCGACGCACTTCGCCAGCCTGGGCGACCCGGACGACATCCACATCGTCGCCGGCGGCGCGCAGCACCTGCCGCTGGTGGTGGCAAGTCCGCTGGAGCGACCGCTGCAGGGCGCCGTGCTGGTGATCGAGACGCCGCCGGGCCTGGAGCTGCTCGATTGGGCGGACAAGCAGCCCTACGAATGGACCGGCACGTGGGCGGGCTATCAGGCGGAGCCCTTCGAGCGCGACGGCGAGCAGTGGACGCGCCATGAGCTGGCGTGGGAGCTGCTGCAGCCGGTCACGTATCGCGAGGGAGCACACGAGTCGTACGACAACGAGCGGCT
Source organism: Candidatus Zipacnadia bacterium (assembly GCA_029820295.1). GTDB lineage: Bacteria > Armatimonadota > Zipacnadia > Zipacnadales > UBA5352 > JALGVA01. Next base: position 96,586 of record JALGVA010000002.1, on the reverse strand, counting down.
GCACACGCTGGGGCTGGTGGTGCGTGCCGGAGATCTGCCTCCCGGCGTGAAGCACGTGTACCTGTGGGTCGAGGGCGAGGGCGGAGCCGTGGTTGAGGTGCCGCGCGATGTGCCGCTGACCGTGCTCCCGCCGCTGCCGGGCAAGCGCCCGCGGGAGATCGAGCTGCTCATGTGCCACGGCTTCGGCGCAGGCAACTACGCCGGGCCGGACATGACGGCGCTGCTGGACACGATGGCGGCCGCGGGCTTCAACGCCTACATCGAGCGCACCCATGCGCGCGAGGTCTACTACCCACTGCTGGCCGAGCGCGGCTTCAAGATCGTGGCCGAGTCCACGCATTATCACTGGCATCGCGGCATCGACACTGAGGGCAACCGCTTCGTGGACTTCGATGAGGCCCACCGCGGCTCGGGCTACACCTTCGCCTGCCCGCGGTGGATCATCAACGAGGGGCGGCAGCGCACTACCGAGGCGCTGGCCAGCTACCTGCGCGAGGCGCCCGTGCCGCCGCAGGGCCTGTGGTGGGACATGGAGTACGGGCCCATGACCGCCTGCTTCTGCCCGCGCTGCCTCGGCGCCTTCGCCGAGCAGTTTGGCATCGCGGGCGAGCTGACGCCGACCCTCGTGATGGAGCAGCACAAGGAGCAGTGGACCGAGTTCTGCTGCCAGACCTGGGCGCAGCTTTCGGGCGTCTACCGCGAGGGCCTGCGCATGGCCGTGCCCGATGGCGAGATGTACACCTACAGCGGCTACCAGACGCCGCGGGCGCGCGGGTTGTATTGTATCGACTGGTCGATCATGCGCGACTTCTGTGACGTCGCGTCGGCGGGTTATGGCTGGAACGAGCAGGTGATCGCCGACACCGTGACGGCACTGGACGGCGTGCCGCTGCTCGGCGGCGAGGCCTACTACCGGCCGCCGCGCAATCCGAACCTGAAGGTGGACTACCTGAAGCACCTGCTGGCGGGCTGCCGCGGCGTCATGCACTATCAGTGGACGCCCATGGACGGGCTGGACTACACGCGCATCGCCGAGGCCGCGTCGCTGGTCGCCGATCACGAGGCGTTCTTCGTCGAGGGCCGGCGCGCCGATGAGCGCGTGCAGGGCGTGCCCGAGCGCGCGCGTTTCGTGCTCGAGCGCGACGGCGAGCTGCTGGCGATCATCGTCAACCCGAGTTCCGTGGAGGAGACGCACACGCTGGCCATCGCCGGCGCCACCGGAGCGGTCAGCGAGTACTACACCGGGCAGACCTTCGCCGACGCGGCGCAGGTGCAGCTCACTGTGCCGGCGCACGACGCGCGGGCGCTGATCGTGAGGCTGGCGCAGTAAGGCGACGAAGACGATGCAGTTGCCGCAAGCACAGACAGATGGAGGCAACCATGGACACGCGCCGAGTTCTGACGCGAACCGCCGCCGCGCTCGCGTTGCTGCTGGTGGCCGGCGTGGCGTTCGGCCAGACCGACGGCCCCGCGCTGGTACTGGTGGGGGAGACTGATATCGCGCCCGACATCGATGGCACGTTCGACGACCCGGCGTGGCGAGGGGCGGCCGTACTGACGCCCTTCCTGCTCAACGGCGGCGGCGCACCGGCCACCCAGCAGACCGAGGCGCTCATGTGCCACGACGGCAACCGGCTCTACCTGGCCGTCACCTGCTTCGAGCGTTCGCTCGCGCCGATGACCCAGCAGCTCCATCTGCTCCGGCAGAACGTGACCGAGTATGACGGCAATGTGTTCGGCGACGAGAGCATCGAAATCTTCCTGCAGCCAGGGGCGTCGGGTGACTACTACCAGCTCGCCGTCAACATGCTCGGGACGCGCTACGACGCGCGCGGCATGGACGGCGACTTCGATCTCGACTGGCAGGCCGCCGCCCGCGCCGATGAAGAGGCCTGGTACGTCGAGATCGCCATCCCGCTGGCCGGCCTGGGCGTCGATCCGCCGACGGCGGGCGAGGAGTGGGGCCTGAACCTGTGCCGCAACCAGAACCCCAACAACGAGTCGAGCACCTGGAGCGGGCTGAGCGGTGGCTTTCACCAGCCCGAGCAGTTCGGGCGCATGATCTTCGGCGAGGAGACCGCGCAGGTGCGGCCGGCGGACCTGGCCGGGCTCTCGCTCAGCGCTTCGGCGCTGGAGCTGGCGCTGGACGGGCTCGCGGCCGACGCCACGGCCGAGCTGGTCGTACGAACCGACCGCGACATCGTGCGCCGCATGTCGGTCAGCGCGGGGGCCACAGCCGCGAGCTTGCAGTACCCGTCGCTGGTGACCCAGGCGCCGCCCGATGTGCGCTACCAACTCATCCTCGCGGATGGCACCGTGCTCTACCGCTCACCGTGGTTCGTGCAGTCGGCGCCGGGGGGCGAGCTGGCGGGTTCGCTGACACTGCGCGGCGGGGAGGGCGAGATGACGCACAACGGTGAGCCGCTCGCCGCACTCGTCTCGGGGGAGCGCGCGCCGGTGAGCACGCCGCTGCAGCCGGGCGAGAATGTGCTCGCGATCAGGCTGCGCGGGGCCGAGAGCATCGGCGGGAACCTGACCTGCGGCGAGCAGCAGTTCGGCTTCGACCGTGGCTGGCGCTGGGCCGCCGCGCCCGAGCAGGGATGGGAGCTGCCCGGATTCGACGCCCACGACTGGGAGGAGCTGCCCGCGCCCGGCGTCGATGGGACGGTCGCGCTCCCCGCGCGCACCATCTGCCTGCGCCGCGTGCTCGCCGTGGCCGACCGGCGCGAGCGCTTCTGGCCGCTGGAGACCGACCTGTACCTGCCGCGCGAGTCGCAGATGTTCGTCAAACCGCTGCTGAACTACGTGGGCGCGCCGCCCTCCGACTACGTCTTCTGTCTCGACATGCCCGACCCGATCCGCATCGTGGCGCTCGACGGGCTCGACGGCTCGCAGCTCGAGATGCTGGACGAGACGCGCGTGCAGCACGACGGCCGCGATTACACGCGTTACCGGATGACGCCCATCGGCACGCTCACCGGCGGCTTCACCCTGGAGCTGCTGTGGAAGAACGAGGAGAGCACACAGGCCCAGTATGTCTCGGCGCTGTCACTGGGCGGCACCTTCGACTGGCGCGAGTTCGAGGTCGAGGTCACCGCGCCGCCCTTCGCCGAGCTGCTGGGGGTGCTGCCGCTCAAATGGCAGAACCGGGGCATCTCCGGCGAGTGCTGGTATGACGACATCACCATCGTGGAGAAGGGCACCGACGAGAACATCGTTCCGGACGGCGACTTCGAGGGTGAGCGCTGGGATGGCGAGCCGCACATCGTCACCACCGAGCGCGACGGCCGGCCCACGCGCGCGGTCTACCTGCATGGCACAGAGGAGCAGGTCGACCAGCAGATGGGCCTGTGGGTGAGCGGGCCCACCATCGAGGTCAAGCCCGGCGCGCGCTATGTGGTGCGCATGCTCGCGCGCGGCGAGAACATCCGGGCGCCGCAGACCGTCGGGCGCGCCTGCCTGGTCGCGGACGTGGGCTCGCCCGACGCGGACACACTGGTCGCGTACACGCACTATGAGGCCATGGGCGGACACGTGGTCGAGGTAGAGCGCGCCAGCACCGTGCACATCCTGCCCGCGATGAAGCGCCGGGCGCCCGAGCAGGTGCCGATCATCGTCTGCTACGCCAGCTCCGCCTACGAGAACCCGGACGTGACCGCCGCCAACGCCGAGATGATCCTCGACGCGGGTATCAACTGGCTGTGGGGAAGCAACCAGAGCGAGACCGCGGAGCTGGTGAAGCCGCACGGAATGCGCTTCGTCTGGCACATCCCGCGCAACGGCTATAACCCGTCGCCTATCGACCGCGAGTATCTGGAGCGCCATCCCGACCACAAGGCAGTCTGCCGCAGCGGGCGGGTCGATGATCACCAGATCTGCCCGACCATCGTGTTGGACACCGAGAATGAGTTCATCCCGGCGCTCTACGAGTGGTTCGCGGCGCGTGTGGCCGAGAACTCCTACGACATGATCGACTGGGACCACGAGTTCCCCGTCACCTACGAGGACTCGATCTGCCTGTGTGACCGCTGCCGGACGGCCTTCGCCGAGTGGGCCGGGCTCGAGGCCGTGCCTTCACGGGAGGAGATATTCGAGCAGCACCAGGACCGCTGGGTCGATTTCCGCTGCGAGCAGAACGCGCGCATGGCCGCGATCATCCGCGACGCCATCCGCCAGGCCGACCCGGACGTCCCGTTCTCGGTCTACAGCGGCTACGCGACCGACCGCACCAGGTGGCTCTACGGCGTGGACTGGGCGCTGATGAGCGGAGCCATCGACTGGGGCATCGCCGGCTACAACGGCGACCGCGAGACCATCCAGCGCACCATGGACACGCTGGGCGAGATGCCCTTCACCTCCGGGTGCATGTACGTGGAGAAGCGCTTCGTGGCCGAGCGCGCCTACCCCACGCTCGAGGCATGGCGCATTCGGCTGATGCGCGCGATGCTCGACGACGAGGGCAACGGCTTTTTGATCTGGTACATGCCGGTGCTCGACGGCGCGGGCTACTGGGGCATCGGCTGGGTGTCGGCGCTGGTGGCCGAGCACGAGCGCTTCTTCCTCGACTTCCAGCGGCGCGATGAGCTGGTGGTGTCCGAGCCGGAGCTGGACGCGACGCGCCTCGCGACGCTGGTCCATGGCGACGAGCGCCTGATCATCGTCATGAACCCGGGGAACGCGGCCGAAACGGTGACGCTGACGCTGCGCAACCTGCCGCGCGACCCGCGGCTGGTGGAGTACGAGACCGGCGCGGCGCACGATCCGCTGGCGCCGGTGGTGCTGGAACTCGCACCGGGCGACATCCGCGTGCTGCACCTGACGTCGGGCTAGCCGGCGGCTCCGAGGCCGTCCTGTCCGGGGAGGTCGATGGTGGCTGCCCACTCCGCGCCGGTAGGGGAGAGCGCAGCGGGGACGCGCACCTGCACCGTCGCCTCGCTGCCGGACGCGAGGACGCGGCGGCCCCCGACCGTGTGCCAGGCGATCGGCGGCGAGGACACGGCCGTGACCTCGCCGCCGTCGAAGCTCAGGGATACGCACACGTCGTCTCTGCTGCGCAGCAGGCGTGCTCCGCCCCAGCGCAGCTCCCGGCCGCGCACCAGCGCGAGGCCGCGCAGCCGGCCGTCGGGGCCAAAGTCAAGTACGCCCACCCGCCCCCGCAGGGAGGCATCATCCCCGGCGCTTCCTGAGCCGTAGACCACGACGCGGCGGGAGCCGTCCGCGTGCGTCACCTCGACCGCCGCGTCACTGGACCCCGGCAACGCGCGCACGCCCGTGACCACCGGCTCGTCCACCCAGGCCTCATGCACCGCCACAAAGGGGTCATCGGTCCCGGTGTGGCGCACCATCAGGCTGTGCGCAGCGGGGCTGGGCCAGGTGCTGAGCACGCTCACGCTCTGCGCCGGGAAGCCGGCGAGGGTCACGCGCGAGAACACGTCGCGCCGGCGCCCGGGCAGGTCGGCGTCGGGGGCGGCGGGGATGCGCCAGGTAGCCGAGAAGGTGTCATCGGTCACGCCCGTTCGGTACTCGGGTGCGCCGCGGACGACGTAGGCAGCAGGCTCGAAGGACGGGCGCTCCTCCAGCGGGATGGTCAGGACCGGACTCTCGCCGACGCCGTGGAAGAACCAGTCATGCGTCGTCCCGCCCTCGACGCGGAAGATGTCCACGAGGTAGTCGTCGAACTGGCACAGCAGGCGGCGGTAGGCGCGCGTCTGCTCGTAGACCCGGTCGCCGTGCGCCTCGGCCACCTGCACCACCGGGAAGTCCACGAAGGTCTCGATGTGCGGGATGCGCCCGCCTTCGAGGTAGTTGCCGTGCACCTGCGAGGTCTCGTCCACGGTGACCGTGTTGTGCGCGTAGGAGGCGCCGCTGTAGACGCGCTGCTCGGGGTCATCGTAGCGCGTGCGCTTCTCGCCCGAGAGCATCCGGTCGCGCGCGTAGGTGATCAGGTTCAGCCGGTCGGCGTGCGCGTGACCGCTGCCGGGGATGAGCGCATTCAGCCCCGCGTAGAGCCGGTTGCCGGCGTTCGTCTCGCGCTTGAGGGCCACGAAGCCGCTGGACAGGTGCACGCTCTCGCAGGGCCATGGTCGCTCCTCGATGGTGTCGGCGCCGTAGAGCAGGCCGGTGAGTCCGCGCTTGCCCTCGCGGAACGAACGGTAGCTGCCCACCTCCTCGATGCCCAGGTAGCGGTAGCCGATCTCGGCGGTGAGGGGGTACGTGGCCAGGCTGACGCGCCCGCCCATGTCGCCGAAGGGAGCCATGGTGAGGTCGGGGAAGCACTGAGCGGTGAACCACTTGATGGCGTTGCGCGCGACCTGCCCGCGCGGGTGGGCCGGGTCCATCTCGTCGAATAGTTCGGGCGGGAAGAGGTCGGGCATCTGCTGAGACAGCCTGCGACCCAGCACCATCGCCTCGCAGTGCGGGCCGAGGGCGTAGAGGTGGTAGGCGCTGCACAGCCCCCAGAAGGCGCCGTCGTCCAGGTAGTTGTTTTCGGCCAGCCACGCCAGGCTGTGATGGTTCGGGCGCTGCGCCGGCGAGTACTTACGCACGCCGAAGGCCCAGTCCACGTAGTCGGCATCCTCGAGCGCACAGCCCGCCAGCACGACCGTGGTCAGCCAGCGGTAGGTGTTGTTGTGACGCTGGGTGGCATCCTCCTGAAAGCGCAGGACCGAGTCGGTCCAGTGCCGGATCAGGTCCTCGCGGATCGCGCGGTGATCCTCGTCGGTGAACAGGCCGTCCACGTCGCGCAGCAGCTCATAGGCCACGATCAGCGGCCGCAGCACGCTTATGTCGCCTTCGTAGGCGTAGGTCCAGATGACTCGATGACTGTCACCCAGCACGGGCAGCGGGCCGATGTGCCGGGCAAAGATGCGCAGAATGTCCGCGGCGCGCCGCGCGTAGCTGTCGTCGGCGCCCAGGGCGTGCAGCAACGCCAGCTCCTGGGTGGTGCGGGAGATGGCCAGCAGGTAGTGGCAGCCCCAGCCGTCGTAGAGCGTGCCCGCGTAGGCCGCATCCGGCGGCGTCGCGATCGACGGCTCCGAGAGCGCGAAGGTCCGGCCGCAGACCTCGCAGGTCGCGGTCTGGTCGTTGAACGGATCGAAGGTCATGCGACCGCGGCACTCGGGACAGATCAGCAGCCAGTAGACCTGGACCTTTCCCCTGGGCAGCAGCTCCTCGAGGCGCTCGGAGGACTGCGCCAGCCACGGCTGCACCCCGCGATCGAGCCCGTCGATGACCGCCTGCGCCCACGGCTGTGTGTCACGCTTGTGGCGGACCTCGTCGAGCGTGGCACGGTCGATCAGTCCCGCGGGATGGACCCAGCCCTCGGCGGCGGGGCTCTGTGACGCGCTCATGGCCGATGCTCCCAGGATCCAGATCAGTTGTAGTGCAACGCCGCGACACGCCATGGGCTCTCCTCCGCGGGGACCCGGATACCGGTGGTACGAGTTCGTGTCACCGGCTCATTGCGGCATGAAGGGGGCGATGTCCTTCTTGAGGCGCCATCGAGCGTCCAGGGGGATGCGCCGTGCGCGTCGCGCGGACCCGCTACGGGCCGGCCACCACCAGGCGGTTCATGGGCGGGTAGCGGTCCTCCGAGACCAGCTCGCGGCCACCACCGGCGGCGTCGAGGGACCGGCGGTAAACCAGCACCCGGTAGCCGGGCCGGCCGCGCACGACGCGGTGGCACTCGCCGGGCAGCAGCTCGGGGTCGATGCGCAGCACCTCGCCCGGCGGTACCACGGCACGCACCTGTGTGTGCACCGCCGCCAGCGGCCCGGCGCGGCGTCCCAGCAGCACGATGCCCAGCGAGTCGGCCGCCGGCTGCGCCTCGATGCGCACCGGCCACGGGTGCGGGTTGCGGATGCGCAGGTCGATGTCGTACTGCGCGACCGCGGCGTCGCGGCCCAGGGGCGCGTAGTGCGGCGCCCACTGGTGGCGATGGCGCTCGACGATCTCCAGCCCCGCCAGCAGCGCCGCGTTGAAGAGCGTGGTCGAGGTCTGGCAGACGCCGCCGCCCCACGCCGGCTCGATCTCACCGCCGAAGCTGACCGGCGCCTTGAGGTAGCCGCGGTCGGCGGTCCACGGGCCCACCGTGCGGTTGAAGGAGAGCGTCGCGCCGGCCGCGATGACCGCGCCATCGAGCGCCTGAGCGGCCCGCAACGCGTTCAGGCGCTGGTGCTCGCTGCGCCCGTCGAAGGGCGTGCGGTAGCTGCCCACCACCACCTGGGCCGGCGGCATCGCCACCAGCGCCACGATCGCGAGCGCGAACGCCGCGCCGATTGTCCACGACAGCCTGCTGCGCATCAGCGCTCGTCCCGTGGCTACGGCAGGATAACCACCTCGTCCGCGGCGCCCGTGACACGTACGCGCGGATCGTACATGTTCCACGCGGTCGGCGGCATCGCGGTGTACTCCCCCGGCACCTGCGCCTTCATGCGGTAGCTGAGCGTGCGCGTGCCCGCCGGCAGGTCGCGCAGCGCGAAGGCCATCAGGTCATCGCGCGGGATCTGGTCGGCCCACCACCAGTCCCACTCCCAGATGGGCACGCTGCCGCGGTCGAGAATCTCGCAGCCCGCGGGCAGCGGGTCCTCGAGCATCATGTACTCGTGCGCGCGCTCGCTGTGCACGGTCAGCGTGACCTCGATCACCTCGCCGCTGCGGAACTGCGTCCGCGCCTCGCCCACCGCCTCGCGGCGCAGCGTCTCCCCTGTTTCCGCGCGCGTGGTCACGAGGCGGTAGCTGCGCTGGATGGTGATGCCCGTCCCGCTCACCAGCGGCCGGTCGAGATCCTCGGGCACGTACTGGTCCAGCTCCACCGTGTAGTACAGCCGTCCCGCACCCTCGCGGTCGATCGCGACCTCGACTGTGGAGCCGGGAGTCAGGTGCTCAGTAGGCACGCGCACGACCACCTCGGGTCGGACAACGTCCGCGCGCGTGAAGTGCCGCGACAGGAGCTGCTCGCCGTCCGCCTCGACGGTGGCGGTGAAGTCCGGGGTGGCCTCTCCGGTCAGCGGCAGGTACTCGGCCAGTGCGTAAAGCACGAACGCGGTGTCGCGCGTGGAGTACCAGTGATCGCCCCGACGGGTGACCAGCAGCCAGCGGGCGACCCTGGTCAGGCGCGGATCATCGGGCGTGAGCCGGCAGACCGCCGTCAGCGCCAGCGCCGTGGTCTGCGAGTCGGGCGAACGCCAGTAGTCGCTGCCGCCCGCCTCCCAGTGGATGATGTCCTCCGACTGCTCGGCGCTGCGCCACAGCCGGTCGAGCAGATCGCGCGCCGCCACGGTCTCGCCGATGGCGTGCAGCGCCAGGCAGGTGAGCGCGCGCACATCCGCGGGCCCGCGCTCGGCGGCAGCGATCAGCTCCTTCACGCCCTCGCCCGAGCGCCCCCGCCGCACGACATCGGCGCGTCCGGCCAGGGCCAGCACGTACGCGGCCCAGGCGCGCTCGTGGTCATCGCTCCTGGTGTTCACGTAAAGCTCCGCCAGCCGCCCCACGCCGTCGCCCAGCACCGGCGCACTGACCTCATAGCCGGCCTGCCGCGCCTGGTGCAGCGCGAACACGACGTAGGCGGTCATCCACGGCTCGGCGTCATCGTAGCCCCACCAGCCCCAGCCGCCGTCGCTGCGCTGGTAGCCGTAGATCTTGAGCAGCCCGTTCTGCACCATCTTCGGCAGGCGCTCGCGCAGGCCCGGCGCGTCGAGGTGGAGCCGGTCGAGCATGCGCGCGATGATCACGTCGGGCAGGAAGGCGGAGGTGGTCTGCTCAATGCAGCCGTAGGGATAGGCCGCGAGGTAGTCGAGCGATCCGAGCATCGCACCGGCCAGCGAGGGCGTCAGGCGCACGGTAAGCGCCGATGCGCCCGCGATGGCGTCGGCGCGGATGGGGAGTGACTCCACCTGGCGTGAGGGCACGACGCCCGCGCGCTGCTCGACACGATGCCGGCCGCGCGGGTGCACGGGCAGTGTGGTCTGCATGGCGTCCTCGTACTCGCCGGACTTCGCCGCCACGCGCACGGTGGCGTCGCCCACGGCGGGCGCGGACACCTCCCACTCGAAGCGCCGCGCCTCGCCCGGCGCCACCTGCCCGGACTGCGACCCGCCGCTGACGTCCAGCAGATCGGCCCTGAGACCCACGTCGGCCTGCAGCGGCCCGTCGGTGCGGTTGTGCACGATGGCGGCCAGGCGCAGGCGGTCGTCCTGTGTGATGAAGCGCGGCCCCGCCAGGCGCACCAGGAAGGGCCGGGTGCACAGCGCGGTGTGCGTGGCCTCACCGACGGTGGTGTCGAGGGTGTGCGCGCGTGCGGTGGCGCGCCAGGTGGTGAGATTGTCGGGCATGACGAAGCGGAAAGTGGCCTCGCCGGACGCGTCGGTGACCGCCGAGGGCATCCACAACGCGGTGTCCACGAAGCGGCTGCGCGTCGCGATCTGCGCCAGCGCGCCCTTGTCGGCGCCGTCGAGGTAGACCGTCGGGAAGGAGAAGTCGGTCTGCACGTAGTGGCCGCGGCGCGGGTAGAAGAAGTCCACGATCGCGCGCGTGCGGTCCGGATAGAGCGCGAACAGCGCCTCGTCCACCACCGCCAGCGACACCTCGGCCCGCGCCGCGCGGCCATCGGGGTCGGTAGCATGCACCGTGAACACGGCGTCCTCGCCCGGCCCGTACTGTTCGCGGTCGCTCGCCACCGTCACCTCCAGCTTCCGGCTCACCGGCGCGATGCGCACCGGCAGCTCATCCATCACGAAGCGCTTGTCGCGCACGAAGGTGACGCCGATCCAGCAGTTGGGCGCCCACTGCGGCTCCAGCTTCACCTCGACCATGGTCGAGGTGGCCGGCAGCTCGATCAGCCGATGGCTGCGGATGGTGTCGCTCTCCACGGTCAGCAGCGCGGTGACCGGCGCCAGCTCGGTGTTGACCAGGATGCGCGCGGTGTCGCCCTCCTCGTAGCTGCGCCGGTCGGCCACCAGGTCCAGCTCGCCGTAGGGGTAGTTGTAGCTGAAGTGCGCCTCGCGCGTCACCCACAGCCACTCGCCGGCGGCGATCGCATTGCCGCGCGCGTCGGTGGCGGTGGCAAGCACCCGGTAGCTGCCCTCCTCGGCGGGCGTGAAGCCGACCGTGGTCGTCCCGGCCTCGTCCGTGGCCCAGGCGAGGTGCTCGCGCGCCTCGAAGCGCTCCTGGGCGCCGCGCCACTCGGTCAGGTCGAGCCGCACCTCGCCGCTGGCGCGCACGGGGTCGCCGTCGTGGTCGGTCGCCTTGATGGTGACCTGCGTGGTCTCCGCGACCTGCAGGATCGAGGGGTCGGCCTCCACCTGCAGCCGGAACTCGCCCTGCACCACGCTCACCCGATGCGAGGCACTCACCGAGTGACGACTGGGGTCGGTGACCTCGACCTCGATGCGGTAGCTGTAGTCGCTCGGCATGCGCCAGCCCTCGTCGCCCTCGGCCTCCTCCATCACGGTCGGCACGGTGAAGACCAGGCGCCCGGCGCTGTCGGTGGTGCCGAAACCCGAGGCCACGACCTCGCCGCCCTCACCGTAGTCGTCGTACCAGTCGTAGTCGCCCCAGTCCCACTCGTCGGCTTCGGGCCAGTACCATTGCTCGCTGCGGGTCACGTGGTACTCGACCGACGCGTCGGCCACGGGCGCGCCGTAGAAGTAGGTGGCCTCGGCGGTGACCTCGATCTCGTCGCCACGCACGTAGCGGTCGCGCGGCGTCGTCACCTTCACCTCCCACTCGGGCTTGCGGTACTCGGCGACGATGAAGTCGCTGTAATGCGGCTCGCCAGCGATGGAGGTCTTGAGCGCGTACACGCCCGGGATCGCCGCGTCAGGGAGCTGCAGTGTGCCGTCGAAGGAGCCGAAGTCGCCGGTGCGCAGGTTCGCGGTGTGGATGAGGTTGTCCAGGTCATCGCGCACCTGCACCTGCACCGGGACGCCGGCGGGGACGCTGTACGCCTCGCCGTCCACCGCGCGCGTGACGCCCTTGTAGTGTACCTGGTCGCCGGGGCGGTAGGCGGGGCGGTCGGTGTAGCAATAGACCCGGTGAGCGTCACCCTCGCGCGGGCCGTAGGACCAGGTCTCCACGGTCGCGACGGCGTCGCCGGCGCGCGCGGTCACCGTGACGCGACCGTAGTCGGGCGCGTCCGCGATCTCCAGCGCGAACAGGCCATCGGGACCGGTGATGCCCTCGCCAACCGGCCGGGCGTCGGCGACCGCGGTGATCTGCACGCCCTCGCGCGGCTCGCCGCTGGCGATGTCCACGGCCCATGCCAGCAGGGCCTGCGCCGACCACTTGCACACCAGCGCCAGGTCGGTGACGTTGAGCACCGCGATCCGCTGCAGCTCTTCGTTCTCGACCGCCACCACGTAGACACCAGGCTTCAGCCCGGGCAGGTCAAGGCGCATGGTGAAGATGCCCTCGGCCTCGCGCCCGGTGATGGGCATTGTCCGGCGGCTGACGCGCTCCAGTCGGTCGCTGCCCTCCAGCGGCCACCGGTCGGGCGAGGGATCGCGCATGCCCAGCAGCCCCGCGAGGTGCGTCGGGCGGCCCTGCTGCATCTCCGCGGCGCGGATGCGGTAGATCGAGACATCGAGCGCGCCCAGCGACGTGAAGCCGCGGGCGCGGATCCGCGGCTCCTCGTCGGGCGTGAACACCTCGTTGGCGATCGACAGGCTCATGAAGGGCTCGACCGGGGGCAGCTCCACGCGCAGCCGCGTGGTCGCGCCCTCATCGACCTGTACGCGCCGCGGGCCGGTCATGGTGTGCGCCTGCGCCGAGGCCATGAGCCGCCAGCCGCCGGTCACAATGTCGTCGAAGCGGAAGCGACCCTCAGCGTCGGTCCTGATCCGCAACTGACTGCCGCGCCCGTGGGCCGGGGTCAGAGTGACCCTGGCATCCGGGATGGGGATGCCCAACTCCTCGGCGATGACCACGCCCATGAGATTCCCGCGCGGGGTCTCGCCCATCACCAGCCACGCCAGCACCACGCCCACCGCCGCCACGGCCACCGCCAGCGCCACCGTCCGCCACGGGCCGCGCTCACGCATCGCTCTCACCGCCCGCCGCAGTCGGCCGCCGCGCGCCCAGCACCGCCGCCAGCACCAGCCACACCACCGCTACGCCGGCGACGATCAACACCACGCCGGCCTTCCACGCCCGGCTCAGCTCCACCAGCTCCGCAACGCGCGGAGAGAGCTGCGCCGCAACCAGCGCCACTGCCACCAGCGCCGCGTGCGGGGCCGCCGACAGGGCCACGAGGCGATCCGCGCCGGTGCTCCACGCGACCACCATCATCCACGCCAGCTCGGCGATCACCAGCCCGACCAGCAGCCCCCCAACCGCGCCCTCACCCCACAGCACCAGCAGCAGCATGGGCGCCAGCACCACCGCGATCAGCGGCCCCGGCGCGCGGCCGATCAGCGTCCGCACGGCCTCGGTCTCGTCGCCGCGCGCGGCCACGCGGCGCGCCATCTCGGCCCACGCCAGCAGCCCGAAGACGGCCGCCGCCCCCAGCACCAGCGCGAAATAGTCGTAGTGTGCCTGCATCTGCAGCGGTTCGGCGCCCGGGAGATGCTCCAGGAGCAGCCGGTAGGTCGCGAGCAGCAGCACCAGCGCGTAGCCCGCCGCCAGCAGTGGCGCCGACATGCTCCGGCGATCCGTCCCTGCCGCCGCGGCTACCACCATGACCGGCGCGATGCCCGCCATCAGCGCCAGCGATTCGCCGTAACCGTGCAGCAGCTTGAAGCCTACGGCCACCATCGCCAGCGCCACCAGCGCGATGCCGAAGACCTCGAGCACCGGGCGGCGCGCCTCCGCGCCACCGTCCTCCTCGATCGGGCAGGCCAGCCAGGCGATCAGCGCGAAGCCCGCGAAGCCGGTCAGCGCCGCGAGCGCCGGCGCCCATACGCCCAGAACCTTCCACGCCAGCACCACCACGACCACCAGCGTGATCGCCGCCGCCACCAGCCCGACCAGCAGCGCGCGCAGCCGCGCCCCACCGACTCGTCCGGGGGCCGCCAACGCTGAGGGCACGATCAGCGCCAGCGCCGACAGGCCGGCGATCAGCGGCGGCAGGGCGCGCAGGGCGCCGTGAGGGCCGGCGGCGTCGCCTCCGAAGTGCTCCACGCCCAGGCGAGTGGCGACCGCCGTCGCCACCGCCACCAGCGCGAACAGGTCGGCGCCGCGCGTCTGGCTGGCCGCCTCGTCGCCGGACGGCTCACGCGCGGCCAGCGGCCCCAGGCACAGGCGCCAGATGAGCGCCAGCAGCACCGCACCCAGCGCGCAGCCCATGAGCGCGTGGTCGGGATTGCCGGCGAAGAGCAGGAGGATGAGGGCCGGGCCCGCGGTGGCGGCGCCGACGAGGCCGATGGCGCGCGCCAGCCAGGCGCCGTTGCGCCACGAGCGCGCGACCTCGAAGGCGGCGTAGACTCCCGCCAGGCCGCCGATGAGGAAACCCCAGCCGAAGGTCAGTCCGGGCGCGAACGGGGGGCGCGTCGGGAGAGTCGCGAGGAAGCCCGCGACCACGAGCGCTGCATACCACATCAGCAATGCGCGGGGTGGCCCCTCCGAGTCGTCCGCGCCCGCGGCCCGCGCGACGCGGGCCTGGAGGTTCGCATACACGAGCGCAACGGCGGCTGCGACCAGTGCGACGGCTGCCGGTGTCGTCTGCACGCCGATCCCTCCTGCAGCCATCATGGAGAGCGCGCAGCGCTCTCTTAAGGGGTTCGCGCAGCAAACACCCGAGGGACGCTCTTTGCAGTACCACAACACGGCGTGCCCATCATAGTTCCACGCGGGTCCCGGCGCTCCCTCTGAGCCGCGCGCTCGAGGCAGGCTGAGCTGGGGACTCGAGGCGCCACCGTGTGGGCAGGATGCGGGCCTGCCCGTCGCGAAGGAAACGCTGCTGTCCGCGCGAAGGCCGGATCAGGAGAGAGATCATGCCCACGAGGTCATCCGCATTTGCCCTCATGCTGCTCGCTTGCGCCGCATCTCAGTTCTGCGCCGCTCAGCCGGCGGAGGAGGTCGCCATGGCCAAGCCTGACTTCGAGCCGCTCATCGGCGGCTGCGGAGGCGTGTACTTCCTGGCCGAATCCGGAGAGCTGGTAATCGAGGTCGTGAAGCGCGACCGCAACGCGCGCAACACCACGAGCGAGCTGCGCGCGATACTGGCCGGGCCCGACCGGCGGGTGCTGGCTGAGGAGTTTATCCCGGACGATGGCGCGGCGGTGGGCAGTGGCCTGGGGCCGCCCGCGACCGTCACGCTGCGCGCGCAGGTCGATCGCCCCGGCATCTACGCGCTGAACATCACCGTGTCGCGGGACCGCTACGGCCAGAACATGGTCTGGGGCTTCCGCACCAACTGCCCGCGCTACCTGATCGAGACCGCGCGCGGGCACCGTGACGAGCGCCATCAGGAGCCCATCGTGCTTGAGAGCCCGGACAGGCCCGGCGTGGTGTGTTTTCACCCGCGCCAGGGCGAGTTCGCAGTCGAGCTGTCTCGGCTGCCGGTCGATGCCGGGCCGGTTGAGCTGTACGCGGGCGACGACACGCTCATGGGCACGCTCACGCCGGATGCCGAGGGGAACGCGTCGGTGACCATCTCCGCCGGTGAGCACCGCGACGCGATCCCGTGGGAGCTGCGCTTCCCGGCCATGCGGGCGACGATCAACGCCGACGGCCTCACGCGGTGGGGCGACGCCGAGCCGATCTACAACGCCTGCTACTGGTCGCCCGACCCGGCCTCGTGGTTCGCGTTCATCGAGAACCGCTGGCTGCTCACTCCCTATCAGCGCACGGTCTACGGCGAGCCCGGTACTGAGGGCGAGATCGAGCTGCAGGTTCAGAACAACGCGCTGGCTGAGCGCGAGTTCGCGCTCAGCCTGGAGTTTTCCGACGGGGAGTGGCCGGTCGAGGTCTCGCCCGAGCGCGTGACCCTCGACGCGCGCGGGCTGACGCCGGTGACCGTGCGCTTCACCGTGCCCGAGGGCGAGGGGCCGCACCTGTGCCATGTGCGGGTGACGCCGGCCGACACGCCGGAGGTCACGACCTACTCGACGCTCATCGCGCGCGCCGGCGAGGCGCCCGCCACCGGGCTGCTCGACATGCCCATCGAGCTACATCCCTACGAGCACGAGAACGCCCAGTTCGGCTACCTGCCCGACTACCCGACCCAGTACCAGGTCTACTTCGGCGCTGACAACCAACCGTTCATGCGCACCGGCGGCGACATCACCACCTGGCGCGAGGGGCAGTGGACGCCCCTGGGCCTGCAGGACGCGATCACCTCCCGTCCCGAGGCCTTCGAGGGCAGCGCCGTCGGCCTGGCCTCGACCAAGATCGCCTTCGACCGCGACGGCGACATCTACCTGCCTGCGACCTGCGCGGGGCGCAACGCGCTGCTGCACTCGCAGGACGGCGGGCGCACCTTCGCGGCCTATGAGCTGCCCGGCGATCGCGGCGGGCTGGACATCGAGCAGTTCTCCGGGCACAACATCCCTGACGGCCCGCCGCCGCTCGTGCGCTTCCGCCGCACCGCCCGCGACCCGAACCTGCGCTGGCGCAGCCTCAACGACCTCGAGCTGTTCGTGCCACGCAAGGTCGATGGCCGCATCGAGATCGGCCGGCCGATCCTGATCACGCGCGCCTGCATCGGGCTGTCGGCGCACTCGGGCATCCCGTCGTCGGTGGTGTCGCGCGGCACGAAGGTCCACGTGGCGTGGGGCGAGGCCACCGACCCGGAGGTCGAGGTCCCGGGCGTGCCCACCTACTGCGTCACCTATGACCGCGAGACCGGTGAGCTGGGAGAACCCGTGCTGATCGGATACGGACCGCCGCCCAACGACGTGCACAACTCGCCCAGCATCACCATGGATGGCGAGGGCTTCCTGCACGTGCTCGTGGGCACCCACGGGCGGCCCTTCCAATACGCGCGCTCGCTGCAGCCCAACGATGCCGGCGCGGGCTGGACCGAGCCGGTGAGCGCGGGCGAGGGCCTGAACATGACCTACATCGGCTTCGTCTGTGGCCCTGACGGCACACTGCACGTGGTCTTCCGCCTGTGGCGCTCGGGCGAGCCTTTTCCGAACAGCACGCACGCTACGCTCGCCTACCAGCGCAAGCGCCCGGGGCAGCCGTGGGAGGAGCCGCGGGTGCTGGTGCGCGCGGCGTTCTCGGAGTACAGCGTCTTCTACCACCGTCTGACCATCGACCGGAGCGGGCGGCTGTTCGTCTCCTACGACTACTGGTCCACGCACTGGTTCTATCGCAACGACCACTGGGGCAACCGCCGCGCGGTGATCATGTCGCCCGATGGCGGTGAGAGCTGGAAGCTGGTGGAGACGCGCGATCTGGCGGGCGGCGGGGCCTGAGCACAAGTGCAACCCGGGCGTGGTCTCGCGCGTAGACACCGACGAGAGTGGTGCGGCGACGGTGTGAAGGGAGTCGATTATGAGAGATCTCGTGAGCGCCGCAGTCATGGCGTTCATGCTGTGCAGCTTCGCCGGGGCGCAGGAGGATGACACCTTGCTCCTGCTGGACTTCGAGGAGGACACCGCGGGCGTCGTGAGCGCCGACGCGGAGGCGCTGATGTGCACCATCGATGACCCCGAGGTCGTGTTCGCCGGCGAGCGGTCACTGCAGGTGGACTATATGCAGGAAGCCGCGACTCCGGGCGGAGCCGGGAGGGGCTTCCCGGGCGCCCTGGTGGTGCCGCTGGTCGATCAGTTCGGGGACCTGCGCGGGGTCTCGTTCGCCATCGCCACCGCGCTGTCCACGCCCATCGTGGTGAACCTGAGCGAGGGGCCGGAGGGCCCGCGCTACAACTGCATGCTCTGGTGCAACTCCGGGGCATGGCATGAGTACAGACTGTCCCTGGACGACTTCCTCCCGGACCTGAACGGCCCCGATGACCCGAACGGGACGCTCGACCCGGGCCTGGTCAACACGGTCAGCTTCCTCGACGCCGACAGCTTCCTACGCATGCTGGCGGAGGGCACGCCGCTGTTCCACGTGGACCCACCCGAGGAGCAGACGCTGTGGCTGGACGATCTCCGCCTGCTCGGGCGCGCCCCCGAGGCCCCGGCAGAGGAAGGCCCGGGCGTGACCATCGGCCACTACTCGCCCCCGCTGCGCGGCTTCGCCTTCATCGGCGGGCGGGACGTGAACGCCGTCTCCGAAGAGCTGGCCGATGGCGGCCACGCCCTGCGCGTTGACTACGATGTCCCGCCGGGCACGCTGTTCGCCATCATGCATCTGGTCGCGCCGGGCTCGCTGGCGGGCATGGGGGCCATCCGCGTCGAGGCCATGACCAACAGCCCGGCGACGCTGATCGTCAGCGTGGAGGAGCGATGGGGGGCGGGCGAGCAGAACAAGGCCAGCTACTACGCCCTGGTGCCGCTGGAGTCGACCGGCGGGTGGGAGACGCTGACCATCCCGGTGTCGAGCTTCAACCTCGGTGACAACGAGGTGGACCCCAACGGCGCCCTGGACATGGATCTGGTGAGCACGGTGATGGTCGGCGACGGCACCGCGGTGCTCGAGAACACTGAGGTCATCAACTCGCTGTGGCTGCGTGAACTGGTCGCGGTGGAGTAGTCCGCGGCGGGCGCGCAGTTACTCTCATCGTGCCGACACGTTCTCGAGAAACACCACGAACATGCGCCCGCCCAGGGCGTTCTCCGCCCGAGGGCGCCACGGCTTGCCTATGAGATCGGGCAGGCCGTTGCCGGTGAAGTCGGCGACGACGGCCTCGTGGCCGCCCAGGTTGGCGTCGAGGACCACGTGCTCCTGCCACGCCCCGCCGACGCCGTCGAGGTTCTCCCAGATATACCAGCGCGGATCGGCGCCGCCGCCCACCGCCTCCATCTCGCAGGTGAAGATGTCGAGGTCGCCGTCGCCATCGAGATCGCCCACCTGCAGAGAGTGATAGGCGCCCCGGCGAACCCGATCGGCGTTGGGCACCTCGTGGCGCAGCCAGCGCCGGCCATCGCCATCGAGGTTCTCCATCCACCACACCTTGCCGCCGGGGATCTCGGCGTCCACGAACACGATGTCGTTGCTCCCGTCGCGGTTCATGTCGCACACGACGCTCTTGGTGGCATCGAAGGCGAAGGGCGGCCGGAAGTCCTCGGGAGGCGGCGTGTTCGGGCCGATCTCGACCGGCACCCACTCGCTGCCGTCACCGCGGACGTTGCGAAACCACACATCGGTGCGCACCACGTCGAGCGCGCCGTCGCCGTCGATGTCGCCCGGTGCGGCCCCGGCGTGCACCGCTGGCCCGATCTCCGTGCAGGTCCACGGCCGGCGCGGATCGTCGGGAATCAGGTACCGGCGCAGGCTGTTCTGGTCAGACATGGTCACGATCTCAGGGAGGCCGTCACGGTCGAGATCGCCCGCAACCACATCATGCACGCCCCGCAGTTCGGGGTCGAAGACGAAGCGTTCGAACGGCGCCCCGGCGTCTCCCGGATTACGGTACCATGCCCCGCCGGTGACCAGGTCGGGCCTGCCGTCGCCATCCACGTCCACCACGCACGCGCCCACGTCCGAGGGCGAGTCCTCGCCCAGCACGTGTCGCGTCCAGCGGTCGGGCGCGTGGAACTTGTACCAGAAGATGGTCCCGTAACGCTGGCCGGTGATGAACTCCGGCCGCCCGCAGCCATCGAGGTCCGCCACCGCGGTCTGCCCGTACGCCCCGGGTGGCAGCTCGGTGTCGATCAGGTGGTGGCGGAAGGCGAACCTCGCGCTCGACACGGCGCTCACTCCTCGGTTCCGCGGGGCTCATCGGCCCTCGCCAGCCTGCGGAACAGGTCGCCGAAGATGGCGTTGCGGTTGCAGTGCACGGCCTCGCGGATGAAGTGCCGCGAGCGGTCGAGCGACCAGGTACCCATCTCGGTCAGCAGCGGCGAGTGCGTGAGCACGCTGGGCACCCAGCTCGCGTCCAGCAGCCAGGCGACCCCCGAGATGTCCCAGAGCACCTTGGCCCAGGCGAAGTGGTCGTCGGAGTGGTTGCGGAAGATCTCGCACAGGTAGTCGCACAGGGGGTTGCGGCCGGCGATGTGCGCCTCCAGCTCGGCCAGGGTGGTGGTGAGGTGCTCGGATACGTTCTTGCACGGGATCTGCACGAAGGGGACGCCGCTATCGAGGATCACGCGGACGGCGTGCAGGTCCTGGTGCAGGTTGAACTCGATGGCGGTGTGCCATGAGTGCGGATGTCCGCCCAGCCACACCACCACCACGCGCTCGATGATCTCCGGCGCCATCAGCAGCGCCGAGGCCACGTTGGTGATGGCGCCGATCGCCAACACGTAGAGCGGACCCTCGCGCGGGGCCAGCGCGCGTTCCACCAGGTCCTCCGCCGCCGGGCTGATCACCGGCCTGTCGGCCGCGGGCAGGTAGCCCCGCGATCCCTTCAGCACGAACCCCTCGGGCGAGCGGCCCATGCGGTCCAGCACGCGCACGATCTCCTCGTAGCTGCGCTCCATGCCCTCCTCGGGGCCGACGGAGTCCGTGATCGAGAACGGCGCCGCGTAGAGCGCCTCCACCTCCAGCCGCTCCGGCGCCAGCAGCGCGTAGGCAACCGCGAACTGATCGTCGATTTCGTTGGCGGTATCGGTGTCGAGCACCATGGAGACGCGTCCGGTGGGCGGCGTCAGGCGCTCGATGCGTAACGCTTCGGCGAGTTCAGGGAAGGCCATGATGTCCTCCATTGTGGTGGCGGTCACATGGCCGCATGTTTCGTCCCACCGGCGCCGGCATCCTGCATGTGCGCGTCAAGCCCATGTCGGACTCTCGCACCGTCCGCCGAGGGATAGCGGCAGGCGCCGGCGAAGGGGGGAGCAGTGTTCTTGGTCGCCAGGCTCCCGGCCGGACGACACCGATGGGAGATGACGGTCGTGACGACTCGATTGCCGTGGCAGATGCGCTGCGTTGTGCTCGCCGTGGCGTGCGCCGCCGTGCCCGGCCTCGCCGGGGAGGTGGACACCTTGCTGCAGACCCCGCGAGAACACCCGTACCTGTTCTTCAGTGCCGAGGACATTCCCGCCATGCGGGAGCGGATGGCGACCGAGCCCTGGTCGCAGGCGGCCGACCTGATCGTGCGCAGCGCCGAGGCCGCGGTGACGGCCGACATCCCGCCCGAGCCCGACGAGGGCCCCGACCAGCCCCGCGACGAGCAGGGCAACTACACCGCCTACTACCTGCGCATTCACTACGAGTTCTACGACGCCGGCCACGCCATCAACGACATCGTGCCCACGCTCGCCATGGCCTGGCTGCTCACCGGCGAGCAGCGCTTCGCCGACCGTGCGAAGCAGTGGATGCTGCACTACTCGACGTGGCAGCAGTGGAGCGTCAAGAGTGCCCTCGCCGACAACCAGTCTGCCCACTCATACATGGGCCTCGCCATCGGCTACGACTGGCTCTACGACCAGCTCGCCGACGACGAGCGCGCGCAGATCCAGGACGGGCTGCGCCGTCTGGGCGAGACCTTCCAGACGCACCGCGGCGGGCTGGCGGAGCAGGCGCTGCCCGGGCACCGCGGCGGCATCGCCAACAACCACACCTGGGTCTCGCACGCGGCGCCCGCCGTGGGCGCGCTGGCGCAGCTCTACGAGGAGCCGCAGGCTCGACGATGGCTGGAGACCGAGATCATCTGCTGGCGCGACAAGATCCTCCCGTCCAGCATCGGCCGCGATGGCGAGTACATCGACGGTTCGGGCGGCTGGCTGACCTACTGCCTGCAGAACGGCCTGCTGTTCCTGGCCGCCATGCGCCGCAATGGCTGTGATCTCTACGAGGGCTCGAATCTCGACCACGTCGCCGACTTCATCGTGCGTGATCGCGAACTGCTCGCCGAAGACGCGTCGCTGCCCCCCTACGACGTGCGCTACTCGCTGCTGGAGCTGGCCTCGCGCTACGACGATTCCGAGACACAGTGGATCGCACTCGCCAACGGCCTGGGCCTGTCGTCATCCGCGCACAGCCGCCGCTGGCCCGGCAGCGGCGGCATCATCACACCACCGTACGAGCCGAACACCTGGTACCACGTGCGCCTCGAATGGGACGCGGCCACCCAGCGCTTCCGCACCACCATCGACGGCAGGTTGCTCGAGGACATGCCGATGCTCGACCGCGAGTTCGCGAGCATCGACCGCTTCGCGTTCATGGGCCACTGGAGGACCGACTGCGTTGTGGACATCCGCGGCCTGCGCGTGCTCGATCTCTCGGCCGACGAAGCGCGGCCGGTGCTGACGCTGGCCGACCTGGGGGAGGGCAAGCTGCAGGCGGGCGGTGACATCGGCATCCGGCCGCCCGATGCGCAGATCGTAGAGGTAATCCCGGGGGAGGAGCCGATCCTGCGCTTCACCGACGCCTCCGATGACCAGGCCGGAATGCTGTCATTCGCGCTGCCGCCGCTGACGCACGGAGCCATCGAGTTCGAGCTGCGCAAGAGCGACAACGACGCCTCGTACTTCTACCTGCGCACCTGGGACGGCGACCGCGAGATGCGCGGGATGATCTGGTACATCGACCGTCGCGTGAAGAAGCACATGCCCGACTACCGTAACCAGGACTGGCCGTTCGGCTGGGAGCCGGGCGCGGTCGGGCCGTGGTACCCCGCGGTCTTCGAGTTCCTGTTCTACGACCCGGAGGTCACGCCCCAGCCGCCGGACCGCGGTCGGCCCTCGGTGGCCTTCCGCGACCTGGGCTGGGTGAAGATGCGCAGCGACTGGTCGCAGGATGCGGTGAGCATCTTCTTCCGCTCGGGACCGGAGATGGGCAAGGACCACGGTGACAACAACGCCTTCCGCATGCGGGCGTTCGGCGAGGACATCCTGCCCGACCTGCCCACTCCGCCCTCGGGCGAGAGCCAGTTGACGCAGACGCAGTACGATCTCTACGCCTGGTTCCAGGGCACCAATGCGCACAACACCATCCTGCCCGGTGGGCACACCCAGCCCGCCGTGTGGGGCGATCAGACCGGGCGGCAGTACGGCGCGCAGTGGCTGGCCGAGCCCGGCGAGGGCATCACGCCGCGCGGCCGGCTGACGAGCGTGCTGCTCGCGAGCGCATGCGACTACGCCAGCGGCGAAGCGGCGCCGGCCTACACACGCGCTGAGCCGGTGCTCAACGGGTTCCGCCGCGACATCCTGTTCATCAAGCCCGACGTGGCAATCGTCTACGACGAGCTGGCCTCGGCCGCCGAGCCGCTGCTCTACCACTGGCTGCTGCACGCCGTGCGCCCGATCGGCGTGCAGGACGCCGCCGCCGGCCCGGGGCGGATGGTCGTGCGCGGCGAGAAGGCCACACTCTATGCCACGCCGCTCTTCCCGGCCGATGCGCAGATCGACATCCTGACCACACCCGCGCCGCTCGAGCGCGACCGCACGCGCTACTTCTCGATGCACGCGCCCGCGCCGACCGACCGCCAGCGCTTCCTGGTTGTCCTGCAGCCGGTCCGCGCGGACTCGGAGGCAGAGCCGCCGGCGCCCGAGCGCGTCGAAGGCGACGGCTGCGTGGGCGCAATCTGCGCGCGCGAGGGCATGGTCGATCGGGCGGTCTTCCTCGAGAGCGCGGCGAAGTTCGGCGAGGTTGCGGGCTGCAGTGTGCGCGGGCGGGCGGCCTGGGTGCGCGCCCGCGAGAGTGAGGCGCCGCGGGAGTTCGCGCTGCTCTCGGGCACCGAGCTGTCGGCGGACGGCCGGGTGCTGGCGCACCTGGCCGCCCCCGGCAACGTGGCGCTGAGCATCGCGCCCGGCGAGGCGGGGCCTGAGGCCTTCGAGGTCACCGCTTCGCTGCTCGAAGCGGGCATGGCCGAGGTGCGGTTGCCTGCACAGCCTTCGCGGCTGCAGGCTGAGGACGGGACCGAGGTGGCCGTCAACTACGCCGACGGCCTGCTGCGGCTGACGCTTCCAGCCGGGGAGAGCACCGTGCGCGGCGAGTTCTGAGCGGGAGCGCCCGCGGTCAGTCGGTCTCCCACAGCGCGCTCAGGTGCGTCCACAACGTCTCGGCGATGGCGGCCATCCCTCGGTCGCCGGGGTGCCAGTTGACGCCGGCGTGCGTGAAGTGCCCCTCGGACGCCGCCCGGTTGAGCGGATCGGCGAACAGGTGGCTGATGTCCACGAAGACCGCGCCCTCCTGTTCGGCGGCCGCTCGCAGGAACGGGTTCAGCGCGGCGTTCCCCCAGGTGCTGATGCAAAACACCCGCGCATCGCCGCTCGCCCTGATCGCTGCGACTATCCGGGCGTAGGGCTCCTGCAGCTCCTCCTGGTTGACCGCGCCACGGTAGTTGTCGCCCACCTGGATGATGACCAGATCGGCGTCCACGGGCAGCACGTGCTCGAAGCCGCGCATATGCGCCTCGTCGCTGAGCGACGTCAGCACCATCTCCGGCCGGAGCTGCGGCTGGGCGCGCGCGATGCGCCCGAGGGTCAAGTGCGCGTAGTCGCGCTCGGGGCCGGTCGCGGCCATGCCACAGTCATAGGGCCAGCCCAGCGCCTCGTTCGGCCCGTGGCGGGTGATGCTGTTGCCGATGATGAGCAGCTTGCGCACCACCGGCGGCCGGCAGGTGGTGCCGGCCTCGACCTGCGGCGCCTCGCCGGCGAGGGCCGCCAACGCGACGGCTGCGGTCAACATCGCCATCATCATGACGCAGTACTTCCACCTGCGCGTCGCCGGGACCTGCGCGGCGCAGGTGCGCGCGGCCTGGCGGCGAAGCAATTATGCGCTGCAGGGCGCGGCGGAGCATGGCGCGGAGAGCGCGGAGCGCTCTGCAGGGGCCTGCGCAGGAAGACACCTGCAGGGAGGTGCCGGAGATGGACAGGCTGGGCGTCGGCATGATCGGCTCGCGGTTCGTGGCGGAGATCCACGCGGAGTCGTTTGCGCGCATCGCCAACGCGGAACTGGTTGCGGCGGCGTCGCCGACGGAGGAGCACGTGCGCGACTTCGCCGAGCGGCACGGCATCCCGAAGTGGTTCACCGACTACCGCGAGATGCTGGAGCTGCCCGAGGTCGATGCGGTGATCCTCGCACTGCCCAACTACCTGCACGCCCAAGCCTGCTGCGACGCGGCCGCGGCGGGCAAGCACGTGATCTGCGAGAAGCCGCTGTGCACCACCATGGCCGAGGCCGACCGGATGATCGCAGCCTGCGCGGATGCGGGCGTAACGCTCGCGTACGCCGAGGAGCTGTGCTTCGCGCCCAAGTACGTGCGTGCCAGGCAGCTCGTGGAGTCAGGCGCGCTGGGCGAGGTCTACCTGCTCAAGCAGGCCGAGAAGCACGATGGCCCGCACGCCGACTGGTTCTGGGACGTGGAGCTGTCCGGCGGTGGTGTGACGCTGGACATGGGCTGCCACGGCTTCGAGTTCTTCCGGTGGATGCTGGGCAAGCCCGAGGCGGTGAACGTCTACGCGGACATGGCCACGCACCTGCACGGCGACCGCACGCGCGGCGATGACGACGCGATCATCATCGTCGAGTTCGACGGCGGCGCGCGCGGGATGGCCGAGGAGTCGTGGATCAAGAAGGGCGGCATGGACGATCGCGCCGAGGTCTACGGCTCGGAGGGCGTCATCTTCGCCGACCTGCTGCGCGGCAGTTCGCTGCTGACCTACTCCGAGACCGGCTACGACTACGCGGTCGAGAAGGCGAGCACCACGCGCGGCTGGTCGTTCACCATGTACGAAGAGGCGTGGAACTACGGCTTCCCGCAGGAGATGCAGCACTTCGTGGACTGCATGCTCGCGGGCGAGCAGCCGCTGGAGACCGGCGAGGACGGGCGCAAGGTCATGGAGATCATCTTCGCGGCTTACGAGAGCGCGGGCACCGGCCGGAAGGTCGAGCTGCCCTTCACGCCACCGCCGGACGCCACGCCGATCGAGCTGTGGCTGGGGCGCGACTGAGGTGGCTCCGGCGTCGGCGTGTCGAGGCGACGGGAGGATGACAGGCGATGCTGACAGTCCATGTTCTAGGCGACCATCCGGCGCTTGTGCTGGCCGGAGAGGAGTTGCAGCGCTGCCTCTCTCAGATGACCGGCGATGAGGTGCAACTCATCGGCGCGCAGGAGATGACCGGCGCCGCGGGCATCTGGCTCGGCGTGGCGGACGCGCTGGGCGATGCCGCGCGGCTGCCGAAGGTGCGCGACGCCGCGTGGGATGACGCCTCCTGCGTGCGCTCGGCGGGCGATGCGCTGATCATCGGCGGCACCAACCCGCGCAGCGTGCTGATGGGCGCCTACGAGTACCTGCGCCGGCTGGGCGCGGAGTGGCTGTGGCCGGGGGACGACGGCGAGGTGCTGCCGGCCATCGACGACGTGCCTCTGCAGGGCTTCGACCTGGTGTGCGCACCGCCACACCGGCACCGCGGCGTGTGCATCGAGGGCGCGCCGGCGCTCGAGCACGTGCTGGATATGATCGCGTGGATGCCGAAGGTCGGCTACAACGCGTACTTCCTGCAGTTCCAGGTCGCGGGCTACTTCTGGCGGCTGTGGTATGAGCACCGGCTCAACTCCGAGTGGGATGACGCGCGCGAGCTGACCGAGGATGAGTGCGAGGCGCTCGACCGGCAGGTGGTCGCCGAGGTCAAGCGCCGCGGGCTGCTCCTGCACCAGGTGGGCCACGGCTGGACGGCCGCCGCGCTGGGGCTGCCCACGGATGGCTGGGTCACGTACAAGGGCGAGATCGCCGACGCCGAGCGGGAACTCATCGCGCAGGTCAACGGCGAGCGGCGGCTGTGGGGCGACATCCCCATCAACACCGAGCTGTGCTACTCGAACCCGGAGGCCCGGCGGCGCATGGTGGACGCGGTGCTGGCGTGGGCCGACCGGCACCGCGAGGTCGATGCCCTGCACTTCTGGCTCTCGGACGCGCCCAACAACCACTGCGAGTGCGCCGCCTGCAGCGAGTACTCTCCCGCCGACTGGTACGCGGTGCTGGCCAACGAGCTGTCGCCGCGGCTGGCGCAGATGGCGCCGGGCATGAAGATCGTGCTGCTGGCCTACCACGACCTGCTGTGGCCGCCCGAAGAGGTGGCCATCAACCGTGACCACGACAACCTCATCTCCATGTTCGCGCCCATCAGCCGCTGCTACGCACACAGCATGGCCGATCCCGAGTGCGACTCGGGCGAGCAGCTTGAGCGCCCGGCACGCAACCAGATGGCCATGCCCCGGCACAACCGCCAGCTCGTCGATCTGTGGCGCATCTGGGGCTGGGGCGACCGCGACAACTCGTTCTGCTTCGACTACCACTTCATGTGGCCGTGGATGGGCGACCGGCTGTCGATCGACCTGGCCACGCTCATGCCGCAGGACCTCAAGGACTACGTGGCCATGGACCTGGGCGGGCTGATGAACTGCGGCGCCCAACGCAGCTTCTACCCGACCGGATGGCCCTACTGGGCGACCGCGCGATTGCTGTGCGGGGAGACGGCGGGGCCGGACGAGCGCGAGCGCTACTTCCGGCTGGCCTACGGGGACGACGGCGAGACGGCGATGGCCTTCCTCGATGGCGTCGTCGAGGCGGCGGGCGCGCCGCGCCACGGGGCCGACTGGTGGCAGCAGGTGGAGCCGGGACAGGCCGGGCGCCTGCGGGCTCACCTCGACGCCTTCGCGGGGACGCTGGATGACTGCGCGGTGGCGGCCGGTGGCCGGCACGCTCGCTCGTGGCGACTGCTGCAGCACTACCACCAGTTGCTCGGGCGCTACGCGGCCATGCAGGAGCATCGCGAGGCCGGCCGCATCGACGAGGCGGTCGCCGAGGTCGAGGCCGCTGAGGACTTCCTGCGTCGCACCGAGCCCGAGACCGCCCGGGCGCTGGATGGCTACACGCTGCTGCGCTACCTCGCCGGATTGCGGGAGCAGTGGCGCCGGGCACAGTGATCCGGAGGAGGCGCACACGCTGCCTGAGATCGCAGGGCGCATGATGCCGCCGCAGCGGGGCGCCGCCGGCACTCTCCGCCGATCACTCCAAGATCGGCAGACAGGCGCCGGCCTGGGAGTGGTCGGCCGGCGACGCGTGCGTGCTCAGCATCCGCGACCCGGACCCGGGTTGGACGGACGAGGTCCAGCGTAGCCCCGAACGTATCGTGTGCCTGACGCTGCACGGCGAGTGGCCTCTGGACGACCCCGCACAGGCGCGCGTTGTCGGTACTGAGCCGGGGCGCACGACCATTGAGGTCACCTGCGGCGACGGATGCACGGTCGAGGTGCGGCCGGTCAGAGGCACGGCCGCCGAATGAAGTCGCGATGGAGGCGCCGATGAGAGCCTGCGGATGGATGCTCGCGCTGCTGCTGGCCGCGACGGGCGCCGTGGCCCAGGACAACCTGCTGCCCAACGGTGATTTCGAGGCCGGCGGCGACCGCCTCGAGGGGTGGCGCTTCCTGGTCTGGTCATCGAAGCCCTCGCGGGCCGAGTTCCGGTGGGCGGAGGGGCATTCGGGCGAGCGCGCGGCGGGCATGGTCGGCGTGGAGAACGTCGGCGACGAGGCCGTGCGCAGTGTGCTGGCCTCCGGGCCGGTCGAGGTCCCTGAGGGCCTGCTCAAGCTCACCGGCTTCTACCGTGCGACCGAGGCCGCACAGGCGCGCATCCAGGTGCAGCTCTACGGCGAGACGCCCGCGCCCTGGGACTTCGGGGCGCCGGTCGCCGATACGCTCCACCTGACCCTTGGCGCCGAGAAGGAGTGGACGCCCTTTAA
Source organism: Candidatus Zipacnadia bacterium (assembly GCA_029820295.1). Lineage (GTDB taxonomy): Bacteria > Armatimonadota > Zipacnadia > Zipacnadales > UBA5352 > JALGVA01. The sequence goes on along the minus strand of JALGVA010000002.1, from coordinate 67,909 downwards.
CCTGGACATCAACGTGCGCCCCGGCATCGAGGCGGTGGTGATACTGCTCCGGGCCTTCGACCTGGGGATGATCTCATTCGATGACGTGGCCCTGCGGGAGGTGACCGAACCGCTGACCATGCGCCTCTACCCGGCGCAGTACGGTCGCGGCGACATCTGGCCGCTGGTGCGGGGCGCGCCCAACTTCGTGCGCATCATGCTCCTGGGCGACCGCAGCCGCTTTGAGACGGCTGAGATACTGCTCGACCTGCCCGCGGGTGTGGGCGACTTCGGCCTGCTGGGCGAGTCCGAGCCGGTGACGCATGGCGACGAGCCGTTCACCCGCTACCGCATCGCCCTGTCGGACGAGCTGCTGGCGGGGCTGCGCCGGACCGTCTCGCACTGCGGGCTGACGCTGTGGCTGGATGCCGGCGGTGTGGCCGAGGGCGCCGCCGTGTACGTGCAGGCGGAGGTCGACGGGCAGGCGCTGGAGGAGCGGCGCGTGCCGCTCAAGGTGCTGCCATCGCTGCCCGCCGGCCCGCGGCCGACGCGCTACCGGGGCTTCTTCTGCTGGGGCCTGTTCGGCGACGTGCCCGAGCCGCTGCGGGCGCGCGTCTACGAGATGGTGCGGGGCATGGGCGTGACCCACCACCTGGCGTCCGCTGAGCCCACGGGCTGGCGGGCGTACTTCCAGCAGCGCCTGCGCGAGGACGGCGGCGAGCTGTGGGCCAACATCCCCGGCGGATACAGGCAGCTCATCTCCGGGCCGGGCGCCGAGACGCGCATCATCGCACAGGGCACCGCGGCCTTCGAGCCCTGGGCGGACCACTACCGCACCCTCAGCCCGATCATCACCGGCGCGTTCTGGGACTGGGAGCCCGCCAACGCCCTGCGCAACCCGCTGTGGGATGAGCCGGAGACCGTGGCCGCCTTCGCAGCACGCGAGGGCCTCGACGTCGCGACGCTCACGCCCGAGCGCCTGCAGGGCGAGCTGCGCGAACGCTTCCTCGCCTTCCGCACCTGGCAGCTCGGCGAGGTCGTGCGCCTGTGGGCGCAGCACGTGCACGCCATCGACCCCGACCTTGACATCGCCATCTGCCAGGGCTCCGGCATCCCACCCGACCGCCACGTGGACTACCACGCCTACAACGACATCCCGCGCCTGATCCACCTGCCCATGATATACACCGCCAGCCCGATGGACTTTGCGCGCAACGTCGGCGGGATGCGCGACTACCTGCCCGACGCCCGGCTGTGGCCGATGACCAGCACCAGCATGGTCGCCGACGGCGGCTGGTCGGCGGCCAAGTCGCCGCGCAGCATGTACTTCGACTTCCTCACGCCCGCCTTCCTGGGCGCCATCGGCGCTTCGCACTGGCCGGACCTGGTGCGCGGCATGGACATGGAGTACGTGTGGGAGATCACGCGCGCCATGCGTGACCTCGCCACGGTTGAGGACTTCGTCTTCGACGGCCGGCGTGACCCGGACGGGGTGACCGTCCGGGTTCTACCCGAGAGCGAGACGCAGGTGCAGACCGCCACCGGGACCATCCGCATTACCTCGCCCCAGTGGGATCGCTTCGCGATGGCCTTCGCCTTTGAGCGAAACGGCGAGGCCCTGGCGGCGGTGTGCAACATGCATCCGGACAAGCCCGCCACCGTGCTGGTCGGCGTGGCGGATGCGCCGGATGGCACGTGGTACGCGTACGATCCGGTCACGCGCGCGGCGCTCGCGCCCGGTGAGGGGCAGACGTGGACGGCCGAGGAACTGGCAGAGGGGCTGCACTTCGAGGTGCCGGCGCTGAGCGCGGGCATGTTGGTGCTGAGCCGCGCGGTCCCCGAGGACGGCTTCGCGGGCAGCGTCGCCGAGGCCGAGGTGCGCGCGCGCTTCGCGGCCCGCAGCGCCGAGGCGCAGGCGCGCGGCGGCGCAGCCACCATCCGCGAGGGCGAGCTGACCATCGACTGGGCGGACCTCGACGGCGACGGCTACGCCGAGGTGCGCATCTCCTCAGCCGACCAGGAGCTGGGGCTTGCGCCCTCCGGGAACCTGTGGTCGTGGCAGGTGCATGGCGACGGGCGGGAACTGGTGAGTCGGTTCGACGGCGCGGGCTTCGCCCAGGATCGGTTCTGGTGGCCGGAGGAGGCGCGGTCAAGCGAGGATGGTCAGGCCGAGTACGAGCTGGTCGCGCGTGAGATCAAGGCCGGGCGCGCCACCGTGAGCTTCCGTCGGCGGCTGTCGCACTGGGCGCTGGGCGGCCTGGTGCTGGAGAAGACCTGGTCGGTGCCCGAGACCGGCACGTCGGTGCAGGTCACGATCACAGTGCGTAACGAGTCGCCCGACGAGCACGAGATCAGCTACTGGTCGCACGGCGCGCTGCAGCTCGGGCCGACGCCGACGCTGACCATCAGGACCCCGGAGGGCGAGCAGGTCTACGCCGGGCCCGATCAGGCGCGCGAGGTGTGGGCAGCCATGGCCGGTGTGGCCGAGGAGGAGGGCGGGATGCGAAGCCGGCCCGCCAATGCCACGCTGGCCGAGCCGTCGTTCACGCTCGGCCCGCCCGATGGCCCGCGCGTGACGGTCACCGCCGGGCCGGAGCTGCTGCAGCTCTACCGCTGGTGGGACGGGACCGATCAGGGCCGCTACACGCTCGAGTGGATGTACCGCCGGCAGACGCTGGCCAGCGGCCGGAGCTGGACCACGCGCTGGGAGATGGCCGTGGCCGACTGAGCCGCGCGGATCAGCCCAGTGGCGGATAGTCCTCCGCCCGCCACAGCAGGCCGCTGCCGTCGGGATGGCGCCACAGCAGTTGCCCGTTGTCGGACAGCACTGCGGTGCCGCCTGACGTGGACGCGAAGTTGTCGGCGACGATCGAGTACTGCGTGACCTCGATGCGCCAGGTGCCGACCCACACGTGGCAGGGCGCCAGGCGCTGCGTGGGCGGGTAGTCGAGCAGGTTGTCCACCGCCTCCGGAAGTCGCAGCGCGCGGCGGCGCGCCGCAGTGGCATCGACCTGGCGGCCCTCGGCGAGGTACATCTCCCCATCGCCCGCGCCCACGCGCACCACCTGGGTGTTCGGGTCGAAGGTGATGTTGAGGTCGCGCTCACCGTGCCGGATGGTGAGGATGCGCCCGTTCCAGTCATCGCGCGCTTCGCGCCCCACGGTCCGGTTGGCCTCCCGATCCATCTGCGCGGTGTTGAGGTTCTTCCCGCTGACGAATACCCACGGGCCCCACTTGGCCGCGCCGGTCTTCCAGATATCCGACAGGGTCAGCGGCACCAGCCGCGAGCGCTGCTCCTCGTAGGGCACGCGCGCCCGGACTTCGTGCCGGCGCTCGCCGCCGGAGCCGAATACCGAGCGGAAGAGTCCGCCCAGCATGCCGAAGACGCTGGTCAGGCCGCGGCGCACGCCCGGCTCGGCCACCAGCGCGGCGACGTTGACGCCCCCGACGGTGCCGCCCACCATCTGACCGATAACGCCGGCCAGCGCGTCGGTCGCGTCCGGATCGCCGATGCCGGTCTCGCCGCCGCTGAACATCCCGACGACGTCCTGCATCGTCCCCGGAGGCCCGGTGGCGGCCCCGATCAGCAGGTCCAGGTTCTCCATGTACCAGGTCGCGTCCGGCTGCCTGCCCTCCTGCAACATGCCCAGCAGATCGATGATCGCCCGCCGCGCGCGCGGATCGACCGGCGGGCCGCTGAGCGCCCCCGTGGCGGTCTCGCCGGGCCTGGGCGCGCCGCCACTCGCCTGCGTGCCCTGGCCGGACTGCGGGCGCGCGACCAGCAGTGGCCCGGGCGAGCTGGCGCCGCCGGGCGCGCGCGGGATCAACAGCAGATCCTCGTCCGCCACCGGCTCGGCGGCGACCACGGGCTCGGGTTCACCGGGCACCCACGCGTCGAAGCGCTCGGGCTCGGTGCCGTCGGTCGCCATTGTGTAGAGCTGGGCGGTGCCGCCGCGCATGGAGTGGAAGCCGACGCGGTCGCCGCCGGGCAGCCATGCGGGGCAGGCGTCCTCCGCCGGGTCGGCGGTGAGGCGCAGCACACTGCGGTCCTCAAGCCCCACGAGCTGGAGGTCGCCGTCGCAGACCACCACGATGCGCGTGTCGTCGGGTGACCACGCGGGAGCGCGCGAACCCAGCGGGAAGTAGCCGTGCAGGTCGGCGCTGCGCAGGCGCCACGTCGGGCCGGTGAAGATGCGCCAGCGGCCCTCCGCCTCATCGCGGGTGGAGGCCCAGCACATGCGCTCGCCATCATTCGACCACGCCGGGTCCACGTCATCGCCGCGCGAGTCGATGCGCCGGCGCAGATCGGCGCCGTCGGGCCGCACCGACCAGACGCACACGTCCCCGCCGCGCTCGGACCAGAATGCGATCAGGCTGCCATCCGGCGCCCAGGCCGGACCGCGGTCCTCGGCCGGGTCGGGCGCGGGCATGCGCAGGTCGGTGCCATCGACGTTGATGACGCAGATCTCCCGGTTGCCGTCCACCACCTTCTCGAAGGCGATGCGCGTGCCGTCGGGCGACCACGCCGGCGCCGCCTCCTCGGCGGCGTCGTCGGTCAGTCGGCGCACGTTCATCCCCTGTCCGTCGCACACGAACAGGTCGGTCTGCCCGTAGTGGTCGGATACGAACACGACACTGGCGCCGTTGCCGAACCAGCGCGGCGACCGGCAATCGCGCATCGACACCATGCCTGCGGGCGCCGCGCACGCGGCGACCGCGCCGGCCAGCAGCAGACAGGTGGTGATCAGTGCGCGCAGTGCGCGGCAGCCATCCGGCGAGAATCGCCGATTGCGTCCGACCATGGGTGTCACATCCCGGCGTGTGAGATCAACGCGGCGCGCCCCTGCGGTCACGCCACCGGGTGGGGCCGACGCTCCTGAGGTTCAGCCGGTGGCTTCGCGCGGGCCGACCGAGGCTCCTCTGTGCGCGCCGCCTGCGCATTCCTCTGCGGGCACTTGGACGCCTCTGCGGCGGGAACGGTTCCGCGGCGGATGAAACCGGTCACGGCGCTCTGCGCGCTCAGGGGCCTCCGTCGTGTGGGGCCGGGAAGGGCTCAGTCGCGGCCGCGTCGGCGGCGATCTGCTCGGGGGTCAGCGCGTAGGTCAGGATGCGCAGCTCGTCGATCGCCCCGGTCACGGGGCGATGCGGCGCGCTGAGCGTGAAGTGGCGGAAGCGGGCCTCCGTGGGCTCCCAGCCGCCCTCCTTGCGGGCGACCATCTGGCCGTCTACGTAGAGCGCGGCGCCGCTGCTGTGGTCCCAGGTGGCGGCGATGTGGTGCCAGCCCGGGGACAGCTCCAACTTGTGCACCATGTAGCCGCTGCCCAGGCCGCCCGGCAGCGAGTGGTGGTCGAGGCGCAGCAGGCCCTGCCAGGTCCACAACGCGACGAAGTCGGCGTCGTTGAACTGGCCCGGCGTGGTGCGGAAGAGGATCTGGTCGTCCGCCGCGCTGCCGTTGAACCACAGTTCGATGGTGCCGCTGTTGATATCCAGGTTCAGCCGCTGCTGGTAGCGCAGGTCCTCGGTTCCGGTGAAGTCCACCGCCCGGCCGAACTTGCCCTCGACGAAGGCGATGTCCTCGATCGGCTCCGGCGTGGCCCTGCCGGCGGCGTAGTCGGCGACCGCGCTGCCGTCGAAGTGCGCCACGAAGGTGACTGCGGGCTCCGGCGGCTCGACCGGGGACAGCTCGACGCCCAGGTTGGCGCACAACCCGGCGACGAACTCGCGCGCTCGAGTGCGATTGCGGAACTCGGTCTCCCAGTGGAGCTGATCGATCAGGAAGCGCCCGCTGCCGTGCGGCGCCTCCACCAGCGCCGCGGGCTCAGTGACAGCGCGCCCGCCCGCGACGTCAACCATCCAGTCCACCATGTCGGCCCTGACCGGGCGGAAGTTGGCGGGGTCCACCGACCAGTGCAGTTGCGCCTCGGTCATGCCCGCGGTCAGCGGATGCGGCAGCAGCGTCAACGGCAGCTCGAACAGCCCCTCCAGCCGCACACTGCGTCCGCACAGCTCGGCCACCGCGTCGGCGCTCTCGGGCCGGACGCCGTGCAGCCACACGGTGCCCCCGGCGGCGACGAAGCCCCGCAGTCGCTCCGTGTTCGCGACCGCTTCGGCCATGCTCTCCGGCGCGGCCTCGACGACCACGCACGCGTGTCCGGACAGGTCGGCGTCGGACAGCCGTCCGGTCAGAGACGTCGGGTGCGCGCCCACGTCGGCCAGCAGCGCCTCCACGTCGCCATGTGGCTCGTCGAGCAGCGCCACCGTGCCCGGCGGACGTGGCTCGAAGCGCCCCAGTTCGTCCAGCAGGTTGTGCCCCACCCGCTCGGTGACCGGGTTGACCGGCGTACTGGCCCACAGCGGCAGGTGCACCAGCCAGACGCGCCCGGCGCCAACGCGCGCCTCGGCCAGCGGCGACAGGCCCAGCCCCACCCCGCCCTCCATGACCGCCCGGTAGCGCACCTGTTCGGGCCGCCGCCAGCCGCCCTCGGCCACCACGTGGTCGTCCGGCCAGAACGACAGGTCGCGCTCCTCCAGCCCGTCCAGCAGCGGGCTGTCGCGCCAGGACGCGAAGCATCGGGTCATCGGCTCATCGGCCGCAAGCTCCGCGTCGAGCGGCAGCCACGCCGGCCGGCTCATCTGCTGGAGGACCACGAGCTGCCCGCCGCGCTCGACGAAGCTCCGCAGCGCGGGCGCGTCCTCCGCGGTGAGGCCCGCATGCGGCCCGATGATGAGCGACATCGCGCCGTCCTGGAGTGCACTCAGCTCTCCCAGCTCGCGCACGGCGACGCCCAGACGCTGCAGCCCGCGCATGGTGGTCGCGCGCAGGCCGGCGGCCAGCACACTTAGATCGTGCCGGCGCGTGATGTGCGGGAACACGCGGAAGGGGCTGTCGGCGGAGGACACCTGCTCGCCCGCGACGTGCAACGTCGCCTCGAAGCTGCCTTCGTGGACGCCGTCGAGATCGCGCGGCACGTCGGCGACGATGACCCGGCGGGTCGTCCCTGCGGGCGGCACGGTCGCCGACCACTCGCCCGCGTCGGTCACAGCGCCATCGACCAGCAGGCGCCAGCGCACCGAGAAGTCCTGAACCTGCAGCGTGTCATTGTACGCCGACACCGTCCGCGTGACGTCGTCGCCCACGAAGTAGACGCTGCCGCGCTCGCGGATGGCGACCTTCAGCTTGGCGAAGCCCTCACGCACGACGCGGTGCCGAGGGCGGTCGGTGGTGAAGCGCTCGAAGCGCGTGCCCTCGAGCGCGTTCCAGGGGCAGTTGGCCGAGACGCCGTAGTAGCGCATGCCCGCGATGCCCATCTCCCACAGCACCGACTTGGCGAGGCCCAGCGTCACGCCCGGGCGGTAGACCGCCGGGCCCATGTAGGCCGCGAACTGGTCCTGCCCGCCGGGGAACCAGCCCCACTCGCCCATGTAGAGCGGCTTGCGCCGGTCCCACATCCAGTCCCTGGTGAAGTAGATGTCCATCTGCCGGCCCGGCCACCAGGAGGCGTTGGGGTACCAGGCCCAGCGGTACTCGTCGCCCGGATAGTGGTTGTTGTAGATGTCGGCCACGTCGTAGAACACGGGGCCGCTGCCCTCGTACATGATGGGCCGGGACGGGTCGGCCTCGTGCACGATGCGGCCGCACTCGACGAAGCCGTCGCGCACGCGCGCGATGGTCTCCTGGTCGCCCATGATGCGCTCCTGCAGCAGGTAACCGACCTCGTTCTCGATGCTGCGGATCACCAGTGCGGGATGGTTCATCTCCCGGCGCGGCCACAGGCGGTAGAACGCCTCCATGTTGGGCATGAGGTCCGGGTGGCTCCAGTTGTACTTGCCGGGGATCGAGCTCATCACGCCCTCGGTCACCAGCATCATGCCGGTCTCGTCGCACAGGTCGGCCAGCAGGTCGCTCCACGGCTCGGTGTGGGCGCGGAAGATATCGTGGCCGGCCTCGCGCAGCGACTCGAAGAGCACGCGCGTGGCGTCCCACCGGTCGCTGACCCGGCCCGGCCAGCCCATGGGCACCGTGTTCGGCCATGACGCCGCCGCGAACAGGTGCATGGGCACCTCGTTGAGCATGAACACGTCGCCCTCGGGCCGGAACTCGCGGAAGCCGAAGCGCGTGCTGACTGAGTCCTCAAGCGCGTCACCGACCTGCACATCCGTCTGCAGACGGTACAGGTGCGGATCGTCCGGCCACCACAGGCGGGGCTGATCCCACTGTGCCGTGACCTCGAACCGCCGGCTCTGTCCCCCCGGAAGATTGCCGGCCCACTCGGGTAACGCCAGCGGCTGCTCCGCTCCGTCGAACACGACGTTACCGACGGTGCACTGCCGCTGCCGGCCGGAGTCATTGTGCACGACCCCGCGCACGGTCATGGTCCTGTTGCGGGTCGAGGTTACCACCGCCACGTCCGAGGCCCACACGCCGCCGTGGCCGTAAACCCAGACGCTCTCGATGATGCCCGCCGGCAGCACCTCGCCGCCGCACGGCTTGATAAAGGGCCAGCCCTCGACGCCACCGCGGTCGCCCGGGTGCGTGGTCGCCAGATGCGCCTGCAGGTCGGGACGGGCGCACTCGACCCAGTCCATCACCGCCACCAGGATCTCGTTGCGCTCGCCCGGGCGGATCGCGTCGGTGATATCGAAGCTGTAGGGCACGTAGGCGTACTCGCTGTCGCCGACCTCGATGCCGTTCACCCACCAGCGCGCCCGCTGCTTGACATGCCGCGGCACCAGCCGCACGCGCTCGCCCATCTCTGCGGGCACCTCGAAGCTCCGCCGGTACCAGCGCAGGTGCGTCGGGAAGCTGGGCTCCTTGCGCGGCAGGACGACCGGCGACCACCCGTCCGCGGGCGGAGTGAACTCGCCCCACACGCCGTCGGCCTGCTCCCACTCGCCGTCGAGGCAGATGGCCTTGCGCGGCCCGCTGAGCGCGCTGACCGTCACGATGTCCTCGCGCTCGACGATCGCCTCCCCGGCGCCGTCGCGCAGCGATACCTGCGCCACGAAGTAGCGGCTCGGGCGCGTGACCGGGAACTCGACGTCGAGCACGCGCTCGGAGAAGCCGGGAAGCTCGAGCCGCTGGACAGTCTCGGCCACGCGCTCGCCGAAGTAGTCGCGCACGGCGACCGTCAGGGCGCCCGTCGCGGGCTCCTCACGCCGGTTCATCACACGCACCGGGACCGCGCCCGCGTCGGCCTGAAGCATCGCGGCGTCACCCACGTCCAGCACCAGCGCCGGCTCGTCTGGCGCGTACGAGGGCGTGCTGCGGATGCGCACATCGTCGATGACGGCGTCGGCCGGGTTGTCCGCGTTGCTGAAGGTCAGCAGGCCCCCGGCGGGCGGCAGTGGCTCCCAGGTCCCGCGCTTCTCCGCCACCTTCACGCCATCGATGTAGAGCGCGATGCCATCACGGCTATGCCAGCGGGCGGCGATGTGGTGCCAGCCATCGCCGGGCCACGCCGCGAAGATGTAGCCGTCGCCGGCCGAGCTGACCGCGTGGTAGTCGAAGCGCAGCACGCCCCAGGTCTCGCTGGGGGCCCAGTACCACAGGCGCATGTGGCCGGGGATACCCCAGTCGAGCGGGTGGGAGACCAGGTAGTGCGACCGCGTGCGGCCGCGCGAGCCCCAATGGGTGTTGATCCACAGCTCAAGCGTCCCCTGGTTGAGGTCGATGTTGCCGCGCGCGGGGTACTCCAGCGCTCGCGACCCGGTGAAGTCGGCGCCGACGCCCCGGTGTCCCTCGGCGACCTCGACCTGCCCGGCAGGCGGCCCCCCCTCCCCGGCGGCCACCACCGGGGCCAGGTCGGGCTGCTCGAAATCGAGCAGGAAGGTGGTGTCTGCGGTGGGCTGCGGCGCCGCCGAGATGTCGATCTCCGCGGCGCCGCACGTCCAGGAGATTAGCAGCGAGCACGTGATGAGGGTGCTCGGCACGGCCCTGCGCATCGTCTCAGCCTCCCTGGCCCGGCAGCGCGGCGATGTCCACGAGCTGGCCGTCGCGCAGCAGCTTCACGCACGCCGGCCGCGCGTCCTCCGGCAGGCCCGACAGGTCGATGGTGTTCGCCCCCTCCTGCGCGGCCTGCGACGCCTGCACCTCACCGTCGGTGTTGGCGACCACCAGGGCGCACTCGCCCTCGGGCAGTTCGACCTGCACCTGCAGCGCATCGCGGGCATGCGTCACGGTCAGCCGCCGCGTGAGCTGCGCGACGCAGCCCACATCGTCGCGCGCCAGGTAGAGGCGCACTCCCGCAAGCCCGTCCGCGCGCGCGATGGGCTCGACCTCGGTGCATGCGAGCATGTCGAAGAGGTGCTCACCCGCCGCCAGCTCGACCGCCAGCGCCTCGCCTTCGAAGGTATGGCCGGTGGCGTTGTAGAGGTGGTAGAACGTCTTGCCGTCGCCCGAGAAGCGGTTGACGTAGACATACTGCGCGTTGCCGGGAGTGACCAGCAGCGGCCAGGCCTCGCCCAGCCAGTACATTTCCTGGTTCTCGTTCAGGATGGCACGGAAGTTCGGCGGCCAGTAGCGCTCGAACGACTCGACCGCGTTCCAGAACTTCTTCACATCGCGCACATCGGCGCTGCGATGGTCGAGTTCGTAGGGCTTGCACTCCGGGAAGTAGAAGCGTTGGGTGTTGCACTCCAGCGGCCGCATGGGCGAGGACAGCACGGTCAGGTCGTAGGTGATGCAGCCCTCGAGGTACTGCATCAGATAGTCGTAGCCGGGGTGCTCGGTCGTGAGGACCAGGTCCGGCCGCACCTGGTCCATGGCCTCGTGGATCATGCGCGTGGCTTCGGCAACGGCCTTCTGCCACTGCGTGATACCGAACTCCGCGTAGGTGTGCCGGTGCGTCTCATCGTAGCAGGCCCAACCGGCGTGGCCGTACTCGTCCAGCCGGATGCCATCGGCGCCGGTCTCGCGCATCACTCGCGCCAGCTCGCGCGCGATCCACTCGCGCACCGCCGGCAGATCATGACAGGGGTTCCAGACCAGGTAGTTCTTCAGCTTCTCGCCATCCACGCCCACCACGCCCCACTCCTCACCGTGCTCCCGGCCGGTCTCGCAGTTCTGGTCGAGCCGGAAGGGGTCGGTGTAGAGCGTGACCAGCTTGACGCCCATGTCGCGATAGGTCTGGATCGCCTGCCGGAAGGCGGGCAGGCCGCCGAAGCGCTCGTTGTAGCCGCGGTAGTCGCCCGGCTGGTTGTTCCACATCATCTCGCCGGTGACCGGGTCCTCGACGAAGTACGGCTTCCAGCGCTCGATCTGCGCCTCGGTCATGACGTCGCTGAGCCGGTCCATGGGTGTGCCGAAGGGTCCCAGCTCCGACCACTCCCACCAGCTCATCAGCTCCAGCGAATCGGTGCGCGGCGTGACGAAATCGGTGCGATAGGCGCCGTCGCGGAACAGGACCCCCTGCCCCCAGCCGGCGGGCATCATGTTGCGCACATCATGAAGGCGGGACGGGTAGGGCCGCCACTGCCAGACACGGTGCGCCCAGTCGGCATAGCGCTGCATGGCGACGTGCCAGTCGCCCGGGTGGGCCGCCAGCACCGCGGGCTCGGGTGCGAACGAGGCCCCCGGCGCGCGCGTGCGGCGCAGGTACTCGGCGGCCATGCCCGTGCCATCGACGGGCGCCAGAGACACCTCGGTCCACTGGTACTCCGGGCGCACCCGCGCGATGAGCTGGTGTGGCGCCGACTCGGCCCGGCCCGGCAGGTGCTTGCGCAGGGCCATGTTCTTGTGCCAGCCCTCATCGTCATCGATGCGCAGGGACAGCCCGCAGCCGGCCGCGGGCGAGTACAGGTCGATGAGCTGGTAGAGGGCCTGGTGATCGCCATAGCCCGCTCGAAGGATCGCCGGCCGGTCGGCGATGATGCCGCCGCCGTAGGGGAAGTAGTAGTAGTCATCAGCCGGATCGGCCGACACCGCGAGCCCCGACAGATGCGGGAAGGCCAGCTTGAAGTCGACCGGCTCATCGCCGCCGTTGACGACGTCGAGCCCCAGTCGCAGACCCTCCTCGTCGATGGTCGCGGTCAGCTCCGCGCGCAGGCCGGGATCAGCCAGCTCGAGCGTCGCGGTGAAGCCGCCCTCGACCGCCTCGACCCTCGCGAGCGTGAAGTTGCTGCTGCCCGCGTATCGCTGATCGCCGATCTCGACCACGAACAGCGCGATCTCCTCTGGCACGCGGGCCATCTCCACGCCCGCCAGCCGGTGGTAGAGCGAGGCCAGGCGCACGCGCTCGCCGAACTCGAAGCGCGCGCGGATGGTGCCGTTGCTGAGCGTGGCGGCACGGTCGGTCATCGCGCAGGTGGGCGGGCGCCGAGGCGCGGGTGGAGGAGGAGTCGCGACGACGGGCGCCATGTCGATCGGCTCGGGCTGCGGGTGGTAGCTCAGTGCGCCCTCGACCGTGATGCGGCTCAGCCGCGCCCCGCCCTCGCCGGCCGTCACCACGACGCCCGAGACGCTGTCGGTGCGGTTCGCGGGCAGCTCGGTGGTCGGCCCGGCCACTGCCTCACCGGGCGCGCCATCCTCGTCGAGCCACGCGAGCTGCAGCGGGCCCTCGGCCTCGACCGTGACGGTGGCGGGCTCGAGCCGGTCCAGCGCTCCCGGCCGCCACTCGACGCGCGCGTTCTGACCCGCCGCCAGCGCCCCGTCCTCGGCGCCGTGCCCCCCGGCGTAGAGGATCAGCCCGGCGGGGTCGCTCAGCTCGCCGGTCACCGCGTTCCAGGTTGCGGTGAAGCTCGTGTCGGCGGTGATCAGGTAGAGGCGCACCATGTACTCGCCGTTGCCGCCGGGCACGGTCAGCTTCTCCTGCGTCCAGGTCTCCCCGTCAAAGGTCACCGAGCTGTTGCCGCGCGGCGCGATGGCGTCGATGCCGATGTAGAGGTAGTCATCGTTGCCCTCACTGGGCGCCTTGCGGAAGATGATCTCGTTGGGGCCGCGCACGAACTCGTCCTTCGGGAGCGCGAAGTCGTACCAGTCGGGGATGTTGAGAGCCCCGTCGCGGTACTGAGGCATCCCGCCGCTGGTCGGGTAGGTGTGCACCGTCCCGTTGACCACGACCTCGAACTGCTCGTTGAGGCCATTGACCGGCGGGTTGGCATGCGGCGAGTAGTCGTACACCATCATGAACGCGGACAGCCGCACCTCGCGCACCTGCGCCCACACGTCCTCAGGCAGGTCGCTCAGGTCGAGGACCTTCCTGGCCTGGTAGGTCGGCTCGTTCATGTGCGTGACGCCCATGGTCCAGCCGCCCCAGGCCCGGCCGGTATCATCATGGGCCATGTAGATGCCGGGCGCGATCTCGTCGGTCATCGACGGCGCCGCCCCCGCCACCGAGGTGCACACCAGCACGATCAGCACACTGACCAGCGCGACCATCACGGTCACCTCTGCTTCGTCTACGCCTCCCGGGCCAGCTCGTCGAGGTGCGTCATGACCTTGCGCATCGCCGCCGCGACCTCGGCCAGGGACTCGCGCTCCACGTCGGTGAAGCCAGGCAGCGAGATCAGGCGCCGGTTGAGCGACTCCGCGACCGGCAGGGACGGCCGCGGCGGGGTCTCGGTCCGTGCCGGGTCGTAGAAGCAGCCGCCCAGCTCCCGGCGGTTCACGCTGGTGAACAGCGGCGCGGCGTGCAGCAGCCCGTAGGTGAAGTTGAGGTCCGAGTAGCGGTCGGCGGTCACCGGCGCCCCCTCGGCCGCCATCGCCTCCACGATACGCTCGCGGTTCGCCACCCGCACGGCGTCGGCGGAGAGCTTGAACTTGTACTCCAGGTACGCCCCGCGCGTGGCCCCCGGCAGCGCGTCGATGACCTCCAGGCCGGGGCAGTCGCGCAGCTCGTCGTTGAGGAAATCGTAGTTGGCGGTGCGCAGCCTGTTCAGCTCCGGCAGCCGCCGCAGGCCAACGAGGGCCATGGCGATGGCCCACGGGTGCGCGCGGTACTTGATGCCCAGGCTCATGTCGCCGATCTCGTTCACCACCTCCACCGCCCCGACGCGCGGGCGGCCGAAGTGCCCCAGCAGGATCATGCGGTCCAGCAGCACCGGGTCGTCGGTGACCGCGACGCCCGCCTCCCCGCCGCTGACCGCCTTGCTGCCCTGCAGGCTGAAGCAGCCGACGCGGCCGAAGCTGCCCACCGGCCGGCCCCGCCACAGCGCCCCGTGGGCGTGGCTGGCGTCCTCGATGAGCGCGATGTCGTGCCGCTCCGCGATCTCGCACAGCCGGTCCATGTCGCAGACATTGCCGAACACGTGCACCACGCACAGCGCCTTCGTGCGCTCGGTGATGCGTCGCTCGACATCGTCGGGATCGATGGTCAGCGACTCGGGGCGGATGTCGCAGAACACCGGCGTCGCGCCGCAGTGGATGACCGGCGTGGCACTGGCGTGCCAGGTATAGCTGGGCACCAGCACCTCGTCACCGGGGCCCACGCCCACCGCGAAGTAGGCGCTGTGCAGCGTGGCCGTGCCGCTGTTCATCGCCAGCGCGTAACGGCTGCCGGTCATGGCCGCGAACTCCGCCTCGAACTCGCCGATCACGCCGGTCGGGCCGGAGATGGTGATGATGCCCTGATCGAGCAGACCCATGACGGCGCTCTTGACTTCGTCATTCACCTGCACCCACCGCTCGCGCGGCGGGCTGGTGACGGCCGGCTGTCCTCCCAGCAGGGCCAGCTCACTCATGTCAGACCTCCGGAGTGTGTACGTTCGGGATGGTGCGACATGCTGCCGAGCAGTTCGCCTGCGCCGACTGCTTCGTCGGCGCGGGCGCGATGTCCTCCGGCGCGGCGCGGGAGGGAATCTGCCTGCGTGCGGACAATCTGTCCGCGCGGCCGACGTGGCCGTGAGGAGGACACGCCATGCGCTCCCTGCCGATTGAGTTCGCCATCGCGTGCATCTGCCTGGCCGCCATCGCCGAGGCCGACCCGGCGCTGCCCGACCCGGGCGACAACATCGCCCTGGGCAGGCCCTACACGATGCAGCCGCCGCCACGCTACCGCGACACCGCGGACGACGGCGATGCGAGCCAGCTCACCGATGGCGAGTACAGTGAGGGCTACTTCTGGACGCAGCTCAGCACCGTCGGCTGGACGGGCATGAGCATGAAGTACATCACTATCAACCTGGGCCAGGATCTGCCCATCCGGGGCGTCTCGTTCAACACCGCCGCAGGCGTGGCCGATGTGCACTGGCCCGCCCGCATCCTCCTCTACGTGAGCCTCGACGGCGAATCGTGGCATGCGGTCGGCGACCTCATCGCCATGCACCTGGCCGAGCGCGCCCTGCCCCGGTACGGCGAGTACGCGGTGCTGCCCATCTTCACCGGCGCGATGCAGACGCACGGTCGCTACCTCATGCTGGCCATCGAGCCGGCGGGTCCCTACACGGTCTGCGACGAGATCGAGGTCTTCCGCGGCGATGACGCGTGGCTGGCCCGGGCGTACGAGGGCGAGCCCCTGACCGACGTGCAGACCTACCTTGACGACGTGCGCATCACCGGTCTGATCGCCACGCAGTTCCGGCGCGACCTGGCCGCGGTGCGCGAGGACATCGCCGAGCTGCCCGCCGACCGGCGCACCGACTTCGAGGCGCGCGCCGATGATCTTGAGACCGCGATCGCCCAGATGGCGCCCATCGACATGGAGGGCTTCGTCGCGATCCTGCCCATGACGCCTCTCGAGGAGGCGATCTTCCGGCTGCAGGCGGAGGTGTGGCGCGCGCAGGGGCAGCCGGAGCTGCGCCTGTGGCACAAGCACCGCTGGGAGCCGCTGACGCCATGCGAGGAGCCGGTGACGGATGAGCCGGCGGCGCTCGCGGTCGCGATGATGAGCAACGAGTACCGCGCGGATGTGCTCAACATCACGAACGCGTCCGATCGCGACCGGCGCCTGCGCCTGCGCATCACCGGCCTGCCCGGCGGCGGCAATCCCGAGTGGATCTCGGTCCATCAGGTGGAGCACGTGGGCACGCGCTGGTTCACCTCGGTGGCGGCCGCGCTGCCCGAGGCCGAGCGCAGCGGCGACGCCTGGGTCATCGACGTGCCGCGGGGGATGACCCGACAGGTCTGGCTCGCCATCAACCGCCCGGAGATCGAGCCCGGCCTGCACGAGGGCGCAGTCGAGTTGTCCTCGGCGGCGGGCTTCTCGGCGCGGGTACCGCTGAACCTGCGTATCTACCCGCTGCGCTTCCCCGACCGCACGACGCTGCTCGTCGGCGGTTGGAGCGACACCAACAACAAGCGCGGCTACGGCCTCACCCTCGACAACTACGAGGCGCTGGAGGCCTACCTGCAGGAGCACTACGTCAACGCGCCCTGGGCGAGCGGGCCGTGGACCAGGTCCGGCCACTTTGACGATGCGGGGAACGTGATCGAGGCGCCGGACACCGCGAGCTTCGACGAGTGGATCGAGCGCTGGCCCGACTGCCGGATGTACCTTATCTTCGCGGTGGTGGGCGATAGCTTCGACGGCGCGCAGATGAACACGCCGCAGTTTGCCGCCAGGGTGGGCGGCTGGGCGCGCTTCTGGGCCGACCACATGGTCGAGCTGGGCAAGCGCCCCGAGCAGTTCGGCGTGCTGCTGGTCGATGAGCCCCACAGCGCCGAACAGTACCGCATCATCACCGCCTGGGCGCGGGCCATGGAGGCGGCCGCGCCCGGCATCGTCACCTGGGAGGACCCGCAGCCCCAGGGCCTCGACGATGAGCTGGTGGAGATGCTCGAGACGCTCGACGTCATCTGCCCCTACCGCAAGCACGTGCTGACCCGGGGCGAGTGGTACACCGACCTTCTCGAGCAGATGCGCCGGCAGGGCAAGTCGCTGTGGCTCTACAGCGCCGACGGGCCCGCGCGCAGCTTCGACCCGTTCAGCTACTACCTGCTCCAGGAGTGGCACGTCTTCGGCATGGGCGGCGAGGGTTCATGCTTCTGGTCGTTTACCGACACCGGGAGGGTCTCGGTCTGGAACGAGTATCCCGCCGAGGGCAACGGGCCCTACACTCCATTCTACCTCGATGACACTTCAGTCACCGGGGCGAAGTACATGGAGGCCATCCGCGAGGGCATCGAGGACTTCGAGTACCTGACCATGCTGCGCGCGCGCATCGAGGAGCTGGAGGCCGACGGCGTGCCCGACGAGCGCCTGGCTGCGGCGCGGGAGCTGCTTGCCACCGCCATGGATCGCGTCATGGCCATGGACCGCGAGCCCGACTACCGCTGGGACGCGCCCAAGGACCGGGCCGTGCAGGACCGGGTGCGCATGGAGATTCTCGACGCGCTGACGGACCTGGCCGATCTGTAGCGCGCGGCGACAGTGCCATCGACAAGGGGGTCGGGCAATGCATCGACTGCTGGTTGCCGTGGGTCTGACCGTGATCGGAGGGAGCTGTGCCATGGCTGAGGTGAGGCAGGGGCCGGACTGGGTGCGCGTGACCGAGGACGCGGGCTGGCGGCCGCGCGACTCGCAGGGCGAGTTCGTGTACGATGACCATCTGTGGATCCTCGGCGGCTGGTTTGCGGCGGACGCTCCCAACCCGCGCGATGTGTGGAAGTCGGCAGACGGAGTCAACTGGACGCAGGTGGTCGAGGTCGCGCCCTGGGAGCACAGCGACCTGTCGGTGGCGACGGTGTTCGACGGCCGCATGTGGTTTATGGGCGGGCGCAGGCTCCCCGGCGCCGAGAACAGCAACAGGGTCTGGTCGTCCACCAACGGCGCGGAGTGGACGCTGGAGACCGATGATCCCGGCTGGTGCCCGCGGGTATCGCCCTCGTTCGTGGTCTTCAAGAACCGCATCTGGGTGATGGGCGGCACCGAGAACTTCTACCAGGACAACGACGACACCCTCAAGAACGATGTCTGGTCCACCGCCGACGGCCGGCAGTGGCGCCTCGAGACCGAGCACGCCGCGTGGCAGAAGCGTACGCACGCCCAGGCCGTGGTCTTCGACGGGAAGATCTGGCTCATGGGCGGGGGGCGCTGGCACCCCGAGACCATCCCGCTCAATGACGTCTGGTGCTCCGAGGACGGCGTGAGCTGGACGCGGGTCACTGACTCGGCCCCGTGGGCGCCGCGCATGTGGTTCTCGACCGTGGTCTATCGCGACCGCCTGTGGGTGCTGGGTGGCTGGTGCCGGGAGACCGGTAACTTCGGCGATGTGTGGTACACGCAGGATGGTGTGAACTGGACCGAACTGAAATCCGACGTGATCTGGACCGCCCGCCATGAACTCTCGGCGGTGGTCTGGCAGGACAGGATCTGGGTCTACGGCGGCTATGCCGACAAGCTGAGCAGCGAGGTCTGGACGTTGCACATCCCTGAAGGCTGGTTCGAGAACGAGTAGGGCTTGACAGGAGGTCACCGTGCGGCACGCATACGCGATCCTGGCAGTAACAGCACTGGCCGTGTCGATCCCGGCGCAGGCGCAGCCGGCCGAGGACTTCCGTGCGTGGCCGCAGATCGGGCAGGCGGAGGACCTCCGCCTGCGGCCCATGACCGACCAGCGCGTGGGCTTCCGCCTGGCGGCGGACGCCGACGGCCGGCGCGTCGTGGTGGCGATCTGCGCCTTCGCCGAGTCGGAGCGCCCAGGCGGCTACAACCAGGGGGCGCTCGCGGTGGATGTCAACGGCGAGATCATGGAGCCGCTGCTGGCGGACCGGCCCCGGCTGCTCAATCGCCCGCGGGAGATCGCCTTCGGCCCGGGCGGCGAGCGCACCACGCCCGCCTGGCAGGAGGGCCGCCTGGGCCTGATCGAATCCTGGGGCTCGGCCCGCTGGACGGTGCCCTGGGCGCCCTCCATCGACGCCTGGCTGGCCTCGGAGGACTATGCTCCTGTCGGCCTCGACGACCCGGCGTGGATCGTGGTCGAGATCACCGACATGGTCTACCCCGACTCCTTCAACTACCTGCACATCAAGAACGAGTCGAGTGACGCCGTGCTCCACTGCGATGCGGTCACGGTGCATGTGGACCCGCAGCGGCGCGGCTCGGAGGCCGATCGCGCGCGTCGGCAGGCCATCGAGGCGACCTGGCACCGGCTCAACGAGCAGTACTTCGGCCGCAGCGCGCTGGTGCGCGAAGCCTCGACCGGCCGTGAGTGGGTCTACGAGATGGACCTGATCCCCAACAACTACTCGGCCGCCGACACCATGGGCGAGATCGAGACCATCGACGATGCTCGCCGCATCGTGCAGCGGCTGGCCGAGCAGGGCTACAGCGCCATTATGGTCAGCGGCCTGCACATGCGCTACACCTACGTGCCGCTGTGGGAGACGCGCATCCTGCCCTACATGACGCTCATCTGCCGGGCCGCGCACGAGGCCGGGATGCGCGTCATCGACCACTACGACGTGCCAATCTTCTACTCCGGCGGCTACCCGTTCCTGCTCGAAGGCAATCACCTCGACTGGACCCAGCGCGACATCCGCTACGGCACGCCGTCGCGCATCTACTGCATCAACAACCCGGAGTTTCGCGACCACTTCTTCTCCTGGGCGCGGCGCGTGCAGCGGGAGGCGGGCATCGACGCCTACCAGATCGACGAGGTCTACTTCCATTCGCGCTACCACTGCGGCTGCGAGCACTGCCGCCGCCTGTTCACCGAGCAGACCGGCTTCGAGCTGCCGCGCGAGCCCGACTCGCCGGTGCTCAACAACGACGCCGATCCGCTCTGGCAGCTCTGGCGCCTGTGGCAGTCGATCTCGGTGCAGCGCTTCAAGCGCGACTTCCTGGCCGCGATCCACCAGGAGAACCCGGCGGCGTTCCTGAGTAGCTACACCACCACCTACTACTCGGCCAGTCCCGGCGGCGGCCTGTGGCCGACGGTGTTCTGCAGCTACGCCATCGGCAAGGAGGGCGTCAGCCGCGTGCCCTTCCAGAACTACCGCTACTGCATCGCCGATCGCCGGCTCTACCACTCGATCACCGACGCCTTCGACTGCGCGCCGTGGATGCTCTGGTATCCGCTGACGGGCAGCGCCGGCCGCTTCTGCTGGGCGATGTCCCAGGCCTGCAATGACGCACAGTGGCACGTGGCGAGCATGGCCGGCTCGGTGCGCGACCTCATCACGTGGCCGCACAAGACGCGCAAGTTCGACTACGAGACCTTCGCCGACGTTGCCATGATCTTCTCGGAGAAGTCCAAGTCGGCGTCGCTGTGGACCGGCTACTACCACGGCATGGAGACGCTCGGCTGGGGCGAGGCCATGGTCGAGGCGAATATCCAGTACCGGCAGCTCCATGAGATCGCGGTCACGCCCGAGCTGCTGGCGCCCTACAAGCTGGTCATCCTGCCGCGCATGACCCTGATCGACGAGCCCAACCGCCGGGCCATCGAGGAGTACGTGCGCGGCGGCGGGACGCTGATCGTCACCGCCGAGACCGGGCTGCTCGACGAGCAGCGGCGTCCGCTCGAGGACTTCGCCCTCGGCGAGATGATGAACCTGCGCTTCATCGACTTCCACCACGCGCCCTTCGAGGTGATCAAGCCCGGCTGGCCGACCTTCACCTACGACCGCGAGCGCATGCTCTACAAGCACGGCGCGCGCCTCCTCGAGGTCGAGGTCATCGATCCTGAGCGCTCGCGCATCATCGCGACCTTCCGCAAGGACGGCGTGGAGTATCCGGGCATCGTCGAGACCAGCTACGGCGCGGGCACGGTCTACTACGTCGCGACCTTCTTCGGAGTCAGCAACCTTGAGATGGGCCTGCACGAGGGCGGCACCGACATCTTCCGGCGCAATCCCGACAGCGCGCCGTTCATGGCCGCGTGGCTGCGCGAACTCCTCGGCGACGACGAGAGCGTAAGCGTGGTCGATGCCCCCGACAAGCTGGTGTACACCACGTGGATTACGAGCGACGGGACGGAGCTGGCGATCCACTTCCTGAACGTGGCGGATCATCGCCCGCTCGGGGCCGACGAGGTCGTGCGTCGCCGTCAGATCGAGTTCCCGACCATCGATCAGCCGATCACGCTGCGGCTGCGCGGGATGGCCGTCGATGGGGCGACCTTCTACTCGCCCGACGCGCCCGAGCCGGTTCAGTGCACAGTGGCGCGCGACGGTCCTGACGCCACGCTCACGATCCCGGGCGGCAGTATGGCGATGTATGGCCTGGCCCGGCTGCAGCTCAGCGGCGCAGGAGGTGCGCAATGAACGTTCGAGTCATCGCGCTGCTCGCGCTCGCCCTGACCGCCGGCGCAGCCGTCGCTGAGACGATTGATGCCGGGCCGTTCTCGGTCGAGGTCGCCCCCGACCTGCTGGTGCGCATCAACGGACAGACGCTCATCGGCGGAGATCGCTGCGTCTCCTTCCGCGGCATGCGGCCGGGGGAGCCGGTGCTGGTCGATCCCGCCGCGGGCCGCGTGCTCCGCGAGGGCAACATCATCACCGTACTGGCGGCGCAGGGCCGCAACACGCTGCGCCGCGAGGTCATGGTCACGCCCGAAGCGGTGCACATCACCTTCGAGATGCGCGTCTTCGGCGACACGGGCGGTACGCATCTGCAGTACGACCTGCTGACGCCCGCCGAGTTCCTCGACGGCGTGGACTACGAGGCGTGGACCGGCGCCCCGCGCGGGCCGCTGCACACGGAGACCGGCACCTTCAGCCTCGCGGACACCGCGGCCGCGGACTACCTGGTGCGCAGCGTGCGCTACATGCTCCTGCAGCGGCCGGGGGCGGAATGCTCGCTGGACTTCAATCCCGGCGGCCCCTGGGTGGGGGAGAGCAACTACGGTCACAACTACAGCGCCAACCCCTACCACGACGGCGAGCGCTTCCACTTCCTGATGCTGTGCGCCGGCGGCCGGATGGGCGGCATCTTCACCGGCAAGATCATCATTCGCCCCGGCGTCGCGGCCTACGAGTCCCTGCACAGCACCGCCGACGTCGCCTACACGAAGGGCTTCCCGGTTACCCTCGCAGTCAACTTCTCGGAGAGCGACGCGGACGGCGACTACGAACCCTATGCGGGCAACGAATCATGCCGCTGGCGCGATCCTGAGCGCGTGCGCATCGTCGAGCGGGAGGCGGGCGGGCTGCTCTACCGCGACTTCGCAACCGCAACGGACGGCGAGGCCGAGGGTGTCCTCGAGCTGCGCCAGCGCTCCGGGCACTACCTGCTGACGCTGAACGTCCACGATGCCGAGGAGGACACCGGGCCATTCTCGGTGATCGGCCCGGACGGCCCGCTCTTCGAGGACGTGACCATCGAGCGCGGCGAGCACTGGTTCCGTACGGCACACCTGCGCTTCCACGAGGGCCGGGCTGACCTGACCTTCACCGGGAGCTGGAAGCTCGGGGGCCTCGCACTGCAGGCTATCCTCTATGAGAGCGAGGACTTCGTGCTGGACCGCCCGTTCTGGAACATGGCCATCGAGGGCGCCGGGGGCTGATCCGGTCGCCCGTGGCACCGTGGCACGGCGTTCACCGCAAGGCGCAAGTGACCCACAATCACGCATGGTGATAGCGCACACAGACATGCGTGGGGACCGGCGTTGCCTGATCGACCTGCGCCGGAGTGGCAGTATACGCGACGTAGCGCAAGCCCCCTCCTGCCTGCGACCGGGTCGTCTGCGGTCGCGCGGGATCGAGACCTATGCATCACGCACATGTCGTACACGCTCGGTACGTCTGGGCCGTACGTCGTTGTCGTACGGAGGGTGAGGCGCTCCAGCGCCTCAGCTTCCATGCCAGCCCGGCGGTTGCGTCGTGTGCCGTTGGCGCTGCCGTCGTGCGCGGGCCGGGATGGACTTCGCGCAGCGAACTCCCAACAGAAGCCATGGGGCTCTTGCATGGAACCTGACGCCTGCGCAACACAGCCGCGCAGGTGTCACTCCCCCGCACTGCAAAGCGGCGCATTGCCTGTCCATCCCGCGGCCTCGCCGCAGCCGTCCCGACTTGTGGGTAATGCATAGGATCGAGACGGAGGAGGAGGTCGTTGTCGTCCTCGCCGCGTCGCCCGTCGCTCATACTCACATTCCGGATCCACACCCGCCTGACCCGATGCGTTGGCGCAGGGGTGGACCGGCACCATGGGTGCAGGAGATGCCACCCCGGCCCTGGTGGGCGACATGCTCTGCGTGTTCGCGCGGCAGGGCGGCGAAGAGGTCACGCTGTGTCTGAACGCCGCCGAGGGCAGTGAGGTGTGGCGCGACGCATACGCGGCGGCGGAAGTGACCGGGACTGCGTCACGCCACGCCGTGCGGAGGGACGCTATGAAGAGGATCGTGATTGTCGGCGGCGAGACGCACATCGCCGAGGTGACCGGGCTCGCCGGGGAGTTGCTGGAGATCGCCGGCTGCGCGGTGCGTGAGGATCAGGTCGCCTGGGCCGAGGAGACCTTCGGCTGTCCGGTGGGCACCGACTGGCGCGGGCTGGTCGCGCGGGATGACGTGGACATCGTCTCGGTTGCCAACGAGAACGACCGCAGGGCTGAGGTGGTCCTCGCGGCCTTGAGCGCGGGCAAGGACGTGATCGTGGACAAACCGCTGGCGATGACCGTCCAGGAGCAACAGGCGGTCGAGGCGGCGCTGACTGAGCACCCCGAGCGGCGTCTGCTGATGCTGCTGACGTTGCGCGGCCGGCCGCTGTGGGCGGGCCTGCGCGAAGTGGTGCGGGGTGGGCGCATCGGCGCGCCCGCGTTCACCCACGTGCGCATGGCGGTGCGGCTCAAGCGCGAGCAGCGGCCGCCGTGGTTCCTGGATGTGCGCCGCTCGGGCGGGCTGTTCGTCGATCTGCTGGTGCACGCGCTCGACCAGGTCGAGTGGATCACCGGGCGCCGCATCGTCGAGCTGTCGGCGAACATGGGCAACCTGGGCGATCCCGCCGACGCGCACCTGCGGGACCACGCGGCGGTGTACTGCCGGCTCGATGACGGCAGCGCCGCGCTGTGCGAGGGCCAGCGTATGCTGCCGGACACCTGCGCCTCGGACTACCGCGTGACCGTCGCCGGGACGGGCGGCTTCGCCGACCTGGCGATGGCCGCGGGGACGCTGACCGTGACCGATGCGGCGGCGGCGGGCGCGGCGGTCGAGGAGCTGCCGGAGCCGGTCTCCGTGGTGCGCGACTGGCTGGAGGGCGGTGAGCTGGTCGGCCGGGCGGCGTCGCTGCGGGCGAATCGGCTGGCGGTGCTCGCCACAGTGGCCGCCGGGGAGGGCGCGACCGTAGCCGTGGAACAATACTGACCGATATAGTGAGCAAAGCCGCGTGTCAGGCGTCACAAGCAGGTGAGGGGCGCGTCGATGGCCGATGGCGTCCGCCTGAAGGACCTGTGTACGGAGGCCAGGTCATGCGCAAGCTGCATTCGGTGATCGTCATCTTCCTCGCCGCGCTCTTCGCCGTGCAGACCGTTGCGGCGATGAGCGTGCTGTTGCCCGGCCACCGCGCCTGCCGGCGGCAGGGCTACCCGCGCCAGGAGAGCTGCACGCTGCTGCCGGCGGGGATGGTCACCTGCTCCTCGCGCTCGGGCAGGCCTGCGAACGCCGTGTTGACGGCCAGCGTGCAGGCGATGTCCTCGTCGCTCGGGCTGTGCGCCGTGACCTCCAGGCCCCCCTCGACCCACCAGGCAACCACGCGTACGCGCTCGTCGCTGCAGGTCACCGGATGGCCGATGACCAGGTCCACGTTGCCCGGGTTCAGGTCCACGTTGGTGTACGCGGCGCCGTCCTGGCAGGTGATGGCCTTCAACTCGCCGCCATTGATCTGCCGCGCGGCGGTCCAGCCGTCGGTCATGCCCCGCACCTCGATGAACAGGTCGGTGGGCATCTCCGTCTGCGGCAGGCCTGCGACGAAGGTGCGGTCCTCGGCGGTGGCCAGCAGGCGGCCGGTGGTGTCATCGACGCGGCCGCGCGTGGCGGTGACGGTCCAGGCGGGCTCGCAGCCGATGCCCAGCGTGCAACGGATGTCGTCAAACACCTGGTTACCCTGCTCGAGGCTGGTGGCGGCCGATGCGGCCAGAAAGCGGAAGGTCCACGTCGTGCCCTGTGACACGGTCTCACCGGCGAGCGGCAGGCCGAAGACGGTGCCGAACAGGTCGCCGGTGAGCGTCACGTGCGCGCGCACATCGCTCAGCGGGAAGATGGCTACCGCGCCGAACGGATTCGGGTAGGCCGAGACGTAGTTGCCGAGCGTCATGTCGAAGGTGCAGATCCAGGGCTCGGCATCGCGCGGGCCGACGCGGTTGATCGTGCGCCCGTCGGCCGTGGTGATGAAGATGTGGTCGCCGACGCCATCGGGCCGGTTGGCGTAGTCGCTGACCCGGTAGCCCAGCAGCGGCAGGCCAACCGCCGGGTCGAAGGTGAAGTCGCGGCGCGCGGTCACCGTGACTTCGTTGAAGCTGATGCCCGGGTGCTCGAAGCGCGCAGTCGGGGTCATGCGCCGCACCACGTAGTCGATGAACTCAGTGGGGATGGTGCGGTAGGTCGGCGCGCAGTCACGGCGCCGTGGCGTTCCTTCCGGGTACTTCGCGCGCACGATCTGCTGGAGGATCTGCAGTTCGGGGCCGGCCAGCTCGTAGAGGTTGGTGGCCGCCGAGTTCTCGCCGCCCTCACGGGTTCCGCCCTCCACGAACGCCTCCGCCGCCGCGCTCCCCGACGCCCCGGTCTGCGCCCCGTCCCACTGCGGCGGATAGCGCTCCTCCGTATCAACCGGGCAGGGCGCGCTCCACGACGGCCGCCAGCCGGCGTAGACCGGCAGCGTGGTGCCGTAGGCGTAGAGCCCGCGCCCGTCGGCCCGTTGCTGCAGGCAAGCCGAGATGGTGTTCTGGTGATCGCCGCACTGATTGACCCAGGTGTCGGAGAAGCGGATGCGGATGCCCGGCGACAGCAGCCGGTTGCCCTCGGCGTCGGTGGCGAGCAGGTGGAAGACGTGTTGGTTGTCGTGCAAGCCCGGGAATTCATGGGCGCAGCGCTGGCCGTCGCCGGCGAAGCGCAGGTACGGCTTGGCGCGGTCGAGCACCTGCACCTGCTGCACCCCGGCGGGCGAGGCGACGCTGAAGCGGATCTTCCAGCGGTCTGAGCCCTCGGCCGGCGGGCCCCAATACATGATGTTCAGGCCGGTCCACTGCTCGAGGGTCAGGCCGCTGGTGAGGTAGGCGCGGTGCGGGTTCATCCAGTAGAGCACGCCCGCCTGGCGCTGGGGTGAGATCTGCTCCTTAAGGTCCGCGGAGTCATCGGCGAGCCATACGTTCTGCAAGCCCTGCTCCGCGGCGCCCGCCACCTCCTCCGGCGAGTCGATGAGGTGCAGCGACAGTGGCGCCAGGTTGTGGAACTGGGCGTCGAGCGCCAGGTAGTGATCGAGCGAGTCGTCGATCAGCTCGCCGCCCTGCCAGGTCTGCACCGCACATGCGGTCATGTTCTTGAGGATCTGCGGATCGCGCTCGGGGTGCAGGTGCAGACGGGTCAGGGCCAGGAAGCCGTGGTACATCTGTCCGCCCCACAGGTTGTAGGTGTCATCAACGTGCTTGCCGTCGGCGGCCAGCCCGGGCGGTTGGGGGAAGTTGAACTCGCCGAAGGCCACGTACTGATCGCCCTGCAGCGTCTCGAAGTCGATGCCCGGTAGCGCCAGGAAGTCGTTGGTCGTGGCCGCCGTGCACTCCTGCCGGAGCGCGTCCCAGGCCTCGGGGGTGAGCTGGTCCAGCGGTTCGGCGAACAGGATCGCCTGGTAGCCCGCCCGCTGTGCGGCCGCGCAGTACTGCGCCACCGTGCCCGAGCCCACGGTGTGACTGGTGCGCGCCCCCGCCAGCACACGCGCGTGTCGCCAGGTCGGCGCGTCCGGGAACTCGGCCGTGGCCCAGTCCATCGGCCTGGGCGGGTACAGCTCGGGGCGGGGCGTCGGCTCCTCGGGCGTCACGTAGCCGCCGAAGATCCCGCTCGCCATCGACGGCTCGGCGAGCCACGCCAGGAGCTGCAGCAGGAAGCGGCCGGTGTGGCTGGGCACACCACCGGCGCCGGCCTCCCACACGATACTGTCCATGCACTCCCGGCGCGCACCCCAGAAGGTCCAGTTGGGCCACAGCGCCATCACCGCGGCGCGGCCTGCGCCCACCTCGCGCACACCCGCGATAGGCGGCTCAGACGCGTATGTGGCGGGCGGCTCGCCGGGCTCCCGGCCGTTGCTCACGCTGCGGGCGCTGCGCTCGCCGCGCACCAGGACCTGCCACTCAGGCCCGAAGCGTGGCGCGTAGAGGGTCTTCTGCAGATCGGCGCGCCATGAGCGGGACGGGTAGAAGATGGTCTGCACGCCCTCGGTGACGGGCGACGGCGCCAGGTTGGTCGTCCAGGAGTACCACCAGCGGATGCCGCGCGTCTGCTGGTAGAAGTTGACCGGGTCGGTCACCTGCTCGTCCAGCAGTTCCACGTCCCACGGCTCGAGTACCACGTTGGCGGCCACGCGGCCGGCGTCCCAGCCGCCCGCACCCATGCACGCAAGCACCCCGCCGCCGGCCTGCGCCCACGCGCGGATGTGCTGGGCCGCCGCCGCCACGTGCGGGGCCAGCTCGCCCACCTCGTTGGCGCCGGGGATGTCGGTGAGCACCACCACGTTGAAGGGCTGCAGCGTCTCGGGGGAGACGTCCTTCCAGTCCAGCGCGCCGACTTCGAAGCCGGCGTCGCGCAGGTCGGGGAGCGCATCGTAGTCCTCGAGGTAGATGAACTGCCGGGACACGAACGCCACCGCGGGAGCGCCGAGCGCGGTTGCTGCGGTGGAGCACAACACGATGGCGATGAGGGCAAGAGTCACATGACGGCCGGTTCGCGGGGCACGATGCATGTCGGGGCCTCCCGTCACCACAATGGTGGCATCCCGCTCCCGGGCAGGAGCCTGGAAGGGGGCGCCTCACGCCTCGGGAGCTTGCTCGGGCAGCTCGCCCGCCAGGACGCGCTCGATGAGGCCCAGCAGCTCCTCGCCGCGGACCTTCTTGGTCACGTAGGCCGCGTACCGGCGCGCCAGCTCGCGCTCGTGGTCCTCAGGCTCAGGTTTGCCGGTGAAGATGATGACCGGCACGTCGTCGAGGTCGTGGTGCTTGTGCGCAAGCTCGAGGAATTCCCAGCCGTCGAGGCGTGGCATCTGGATATCGAGCAGAATCAGGTCGGGGTCGAACGATGTGAGCTTCTTCAGGGCGTCGCGGCCATCGGCGGCCAGCGCCACGTCATAGCCCGACCGACTGAGCAGCGCCATGAGGAGGTTACGCAAGGCTTCGGAGTCGTCAACCGCCAGAATGCGCTTCGGCATGACCATATCTCCCTCGCACAGCTCCTCCACGCCTCTCCTGCCGACACTATACCAGATTCTGACGCGCCGCGACAATCCCGGCGCACGGCGCAGTCCGGGCCGCGACGGCTCCTCGCCGGGCTACAGGCCGAAGCCGTAGAGCCGGCCGTCCTGCACGCGGAACTCGAGATGCACGGGCGCTCCCATGGGGAGAGCGGCGCCGTTCACCCAGCGCACCTCGTGGCCCGGCGAGTCGCCGCGTATCGGCCGGCAATCATCGAAGTCGAAGCCCGGCAGCGGCCGGCCGTGCTCGCCGAGTATGCGCACGCGCAGCTCGCCCGCGACCTCGGCGTTGACCGTGAGCTGCGCGGCGTCGAGGACCACGGGCGGGGTGCGCAGCACGCCCGGCAGGTCGCCGGCGTCTCGCGAGACATAGCGGTCACGCGCCATGCGCACCAGGCCGATCTGGCGCTCCTCGAAGCGGTTCACCTTATGCCCGTTGCGGTAGCCGCAATAGTAGATGAACACCTCGTCGCCCACCACGACCTGCCGGTCCATCCAGGCGTGCGCGTGGTCCCACGCCCCCGGGCGCGGATCGGGCTCGAAGAACGGCGCGCGGTCACGCACCCAGTGTACGCCGTCGCGCGTCCACGCCAGCGCGGTGTAACCGATGCCGCAGGAGCCCTCGGGCGTGCCGCTCGCCCGTAGATCATCGCGCAGCACCTTGACCGGCGCCACCCACAGGCCGCCGCGGATCAGGTGCCCATCCATGGCGTAGAACTGTGTCTGGCCCTCATCCTCGCCATCGATCGGGGTGAGCACGTACCAGGGCCGCTCCCAGTGCAGCAGGTCATCGCTCACCGACTGCATGGTCACGCGGCGCTGGCCCGACCAGGTCGGCCCGGTGGTGTAGACCGAGATGGTGGCGACGTAGCGGTCGCGCAGCGTGTCCCGGAAGATGTTGTTGATGTCGTGGTTGTGGCGCAGCACCGGGTAGGGCGCCAGCGGCGTCCAGGTGAGGCCGTCGGGGGAGGTCGCGAGCTTCAGCCCGCCATCCTTCCACCACGCGAGCGTGTAGCGCCGCGACGGATCCGGGCAGTTCGGGCCATCGTCGATGACGCTGTTGCCGAACTGGATCGGCGCCGGGTCGTCCAGGATGCGCACCGGGCGGATCCAGTGCACGCCGTCCTCGGACTCCATGTACCCCACGTGTGCGACCGCGGTGTCCTGCGCGTCGGTCCAGGTGCCGAACCATGTGCGGAAGCGCCCGCTCTCGGGGTCGCGTAGGACGGAGATGTAGGGCTGGAAGTTCCGGTCCTCGGGGCCGGTGATGATCGGGTTGGGGATGTCCGGATCGCGCTCGGGGCGGTTGACCCGACGGGTAAGGCCGGTACCGGCCTCGATCAGGTAGTCGTCCACGAACAGATGTGGCCCCGCGCCCAGGAGCAGCGGCTCATCGCGCGCGGGCGACTCGCCCGGTTCGTAGATGCTCGCATTGAAGGCCTCATCGCCCGCGGGCACTGAGATCACCGGCGTGTTCGGCCCCGAACCAACCATGCTCGCGCACCTCCCGGCGGTGCTCGACGCAGAGGGTTCACTGCGACCGGTGGCTGCGCCTCGCCCCGGTCCCCGCCCTCACAGCCAGCCCGCCACGGTCCACATCACCGGCGTGCGGTCGTAGACCACCCGGAGCTGCTTGTCAACATCGCCCAGCGGGTCGCAACCGTAGCGGCGCTCGAACTCCTCGTGCATCGCCTGCTCGACGCCGGTCGTCTCCGTCAGGGGAAGATCCACCCAGACGTTGCCCCGCCATGCGCTCTCGCGGATGGCGATCCACAGCTCCATGTCACGGCGCGCATTCTCCCCGCCGTAGATCAGCGGCTTGCCCTCCACCACCGCGCGGTAGAGGCTCTCAAGGTAGCTGGCCTTGGAGACCGCGTCGTCCTCGCAGATGCCGTACTTCGCGTACGGATTCTCCCACACCACCGGCGGGTCGGTATTCACGCGCACGCACTCGAGGACTCGCCGGCCGCCGCGCTCACCGTAAGTCCACTCGATGGGGAAGTGCCGCTCGCGGCTGTCGGCGCCGGCCTCGAAGTCGTCGGTGAGCTGCTGCAGCGTCTCCGGGTCATCGAGCACCAACGCCTCGCCGTGGCGGTGGCCCTTGGCGCTATCGACCACTCCCGCCACCGCGCCGATGAAGCCCCGGGTGCCCTCGACGTCCCAGGCGTGGCGCCACACCGGGCGCTTGGGCGGCATCTCGAAGATGCAGTGCACGTGCCCCGGGAACTTGATGAGCCCACCGTCCCACATGGTCTCCGCCATCGGCTCGCCGCCGTAGCTGAGCATGTTGACCACCGGCACCGCGCCGTCCCAGCCCAGCACGCGTTCGGCCTCCGCGCCCACGAGCTTGCGGATTGCCGAGAAGCCGTGGTAGGCCCCGCACGGGTACTTGAGCCGGCAGTGCGTGATGTCGCCGATCAGCCCCTGCTGCACGATCATCTGCTTGAGGCGCTCGCGCGGCCAGGTCCACACGTTCTCGGCGACCTCGAACCTGACGCCCTGTTCGGCGCACCTGCCCATGATCGCGTCGGCCCGGGCCAGGCTGAAGGCGATCGGGATCTCGCTGAGGACGTGGCAGCCGGCCTCGGCCGCGGCCATGCACACCGCGAAGGCCGAGTCGGTGGGCGTGAGGCGCACGATGGCGTCGGGCTTGCCGCGGGTGAAGAGGTCATCAAGGTCCGTGTAGACCTCCGGGATATCGTAGGCCGCGGCCGCGGCGCGTGCGTGCTCCTCGTTGATGTCCATGATCGCGAACTGGTCGAACATGTCATGGAGCTGGTTGATGACCTCGAAGAAGCCACTGGAGCGTGCGCCGATGGCCGACCCGGCGCCGATGCACGCGATGCGCAGTCTCTCCACACAACTCATCCTTTCGCGGACCACTGGACGGCGCTACGACACCGGACCGATACGCCGTGCACTCCCGCGGCGCGAGGTTTCGCCCGGGCGCGCGCCCTATCCTGCCCGCGCAACTGGTGCCTGGGAACGCCTTCGTCAACGGGAGCGCAATCGCCGGGTGGCCGTGCGCACGGGCCGTCGGGGAACGCAGCCCGCAGACCGGCGGGGGGCGGTCTGGGACTGATCGGATGCCCACGTGAGATGTGGGTAGCGCACAGGCCCGACGGAGGGAATGCCGGTGGAGTGCGGGAAGCAGCGAGTGACCCGTGGACGTGAGCGGCGACCGGGGTACAGAGGCGCCGGGGAGGACCGAAGATGAGCGAAGTCGAGGAGGAACTCAAGCTCTATCTGCGCTCGCGCTATCCGCTGATCTACATCGTCTCACACGAGGAGGGGCGCGTGATCGACTGCCTGCAGCGTGTGGGGCGGGAGCTGGGCAAGTCGGTCACCATGTGGAGCGCCGCCCGCGGGATGCACCAGCCCGGCACGCGCGGCTCGCGCAGCGGTGGCGAGTCGCCGCAGGCCGCGCTCAGCGCCTGCGCGGAGCCCGACGAGCCCACGTTGTTCGTGCTGCTGGACTTCCACCCGTACTTCTCCGACCCCACGGTGGTGCGGCAACTGCGCGAGACCGCCCAGCACCTGATCACCGCCACCGAGTCGGCGCTGCTGATCGTCTCGCCGGTGCTGCACATCCCCGACGAGATCGAGAAGGAGACCACGGTGGTCGAGTTCCCGCTGCCGGGCCCCGCGGACGTGGCCGAGACGCTGGCGGGGATGCTGTCGTCGCTGGGCGACCGCGTCGCGGTCGAGGTCGATGACGAGGAGCGCGAGGAGCTGGAGCGGGCCCTGCTGGGGCTCACGCAGACCGAGATCGAGAACGCGCTCTACCGGGTCATCGTCGAGGACGGCAAGCTCGATCCGGGCGACATCGAGAAGGTCATCCAGGAGAAGCGGCAGATCATCCGCAAGTCCGGCATGCTCGAGTTCTATCCGGCGCGCGAGAGGATGGATGACGTCGGCGGGCTGGACGTACTCAAGCAGTGGCTGATGCGCAAGCGCGCGTGCTTCGCGCGCGAGGCCGAGGACTTCGGACTGGACATGCCCAAGGGCCTGCTGCTCATCGGCATCCCCGGCTGCGGCAAGTCGCTCACCGCCAAGGCCGCCTCCTCGGCGTGGCGCATGCCGCTGCTGCGCTTCGATGTCGGCCGCGTCTTCGGCTCCTACGTGGGCGAGTCCGAGCAGAACATGCGCCGTGCGATCTCGACCGCCGAGGCGGTGGCGCCGTGCATCTTGTGGATGGACGAGATCGAGAAGGGCTTCGCGGGCGTCTCCGGGGCGTCGTCGGACTCGGGCACGACGCAGCGCGTCTTCGGCCACTTCCTGACGTGGATGCAGGAGAAGACCGAGCCGGTGTTCGTGATGGCGACCGCGAACGACATCGAGCGCCTGCCACCCGAGTTCCTGCGCAAAGGCCGCTTCGACGAGATCTTCTTCGTGGACCTGCCCGGCGAGGCCGAACGCGTGGAGATCCTGGCGGTGCACCTGGCCAAGCGCAGGCGCGACCCGGAGGGCTTCGCGCTGGCGCAGGTGGCGCGCGCCACCGAGGGCTTCACCGGCGCGGACATCGAGGAGGTGGTGAAGTCGGCGCTGGAAGTCGCCTTTCTGGACGATTGTCGCGAGGTGCGCGACGAGGACCTGATCGCCCAGGCCGAGGCGACGCTGCCGCTGTCGGCGACCATGCCCGAGCGTATTGAGGCGCTGCGCAAGTGGGCGCAGACGCGTGCGGTGCCGGCCTCGCGGCTCGGGCAGGCGGCCGAGGTCGCCAGCGAGGAGCAGTTCCGCGAGCGCCGGCGCGTGGACCTGTAGGCGACCCTCCCCGCGGTTCACGAGCGCGTCATCGACGTGCCTCTTGCGCCGCCCGCTGATGCCGCCGGCTGGGGCACGGTCGAGGGCGCCTATCGCCGGTGGACGCGCGCGTGGATGCGGAACTGCTCGCGGCCGAGGAAGCCGTGGTCCTCGAAGACGTGGAAGTCGGGTACGTCCAGGACGAGCAGTGACTCGGCGCGCTCAGGTGATGGCGGGCCCGAACTCCCACAGGGCCGCAGGCCATCGCTGACCGCAGGCGGCGCTGGCCCGGGCCTGGTGCTGCGTCCACGTCGGCGCGAAGTGGGCGTTGGACGGCGCGGCGTGGCAGGTGGGAGCCGGGCTGCCGGTGAACTGATAGTCCAGGCCGAAGAGTCCCGCGGACGGCGACAGGCCACCGTCCTGTGCCGTCACGCGAGCGGCGCAGATCATGGCGGAGGCGCGGCCATGGTAAGTGAGCGTGCCCAACCGGTGGAGGAGCATCTACCGCAGGGAGAGGCGCAGGGGTGCATCCTCGTGGTCTCGGACTACAGGCTGCTCAACCTCGGCCACGCCTCGGCCCTGTCCCCGGCGGGCTACGCGGTCTACACCGCTGTGACCTGCACCGACGTGCCGCGGGTGTTCGAGCAGTTCGAGGTCGGCGACGTGGACCTGATCGTCTTCGCCTCCGTCGTGCATGGCTGGCATCATCAGGAGGCCGAGCGGCGGCTGGAGGATCTGCCCGCAGCCACCGACGACGAGTGGCAGACCAGGAACATCAGGCAGGTCATCGACACGGTCGCCGCCCGCCAGCAGACCCCGCCGCGCGTCCTCGTCGCGACCGACCTCCTGGACTACCCCTGCTACGACATCAGCGCCGAAGCGCTGGCGGACGCAGGCATCGAGTACCGGACGTACTCAGCCGGCGACCCACGCTCGGCGCTGAGCTTCCTCCGGTAGACCGGGCGGCCCCGCCATGGCCCGGCGCGTAGCAGCCCCGGCTCGTCATCGACCGGCGCCGACCGCCCGCACGCCGCCCTACGTCACCCTTCGAACACCGGCTGGACCTCGACGAAGCTGAACATGGTCTCCTGGCCGATGGGTCCGCCCGGCTCGGTGTCGCTCTGCCAGTCGGTCAGCGTCAGCCGGGCGGTGGGGCCGGTGGCGCGGAACTGCAGGTAGTGGTAAACCATGTGGAAGGGGTGCTCGCGGGTGAACGGCTGGGGTCCGCGCGCGCTGGTGAACGGGTAGGAGAAGTCGCCCTCCTGCACATCCGCGCCCTCGACCCGCATGGTCACCGCACTCGGCGCGTCCCGCGACTCGCCAGCCAGCAGGTCCTGGTGGTCCGCGGTGATGAGTTTGAGTGAGTAGAGCCGCCCCGGCTGCAGTCCGGTGATCTCCTGGCCGACGATATTGGGCCCGTTGGCGCTGCGTGTCATGAGCAGGAAGCTCTCGCCGATGCTCGCCCACGGATAGCGCCCCTGCAGCGTGCCGTAGCCCGCGAATTCGCCGGTGCTGATGCTCCCGTCCGCCGCAGGTCGCACCTCCCAGCCCTCGGTCCCCCGCGCGAAGTCGGGGTTCCGGACATGCGCCAGCTCGTAGGGGTCATCGAGCAGCGGCTTGGTGGCGCCCTCGATGCAGTAGTGGCGCAGCAGCGCGCCCATGCAGTTGAGTGTCTCCTCATCGACGTAGTTGGCGCGATAGGGCTGCACGCCCCACAGCCCGAACCACGCCGGGTCGGTGGCCAGCACCTGCATCTGCATCTGCAGGTGCACGTGGAAGTCGGCCGTCGGACACCGGTTGGTCGTGCAGTAGGGCAGGTAGGCGTACATGAGCGTCATGATCGCCCGGCGGACGCTGCCCGGCAGCGCCGCCTCCCACTCCTCCGCGTCGCCCACCAGCAGCGCCTCGATCTGCTCGCGGTCCGCCGCCTCGGTGGGCAGCTCGCCGATGTAGCGCTCGATCGAGAACGGCCATCCGGCGGCCAGCGTGGTTCTCATGAACAGCTCGGCCACGTCGGTCCCGTACATGCGCACCACGAACGGGATCCACAGCCGCCCGGCGAACTCCGGGTCCTCGGCGAGCATCGCCGCCGAGCGCGCGGTCGCGATCAGCTTCTGGTCGCCGAAGCTCGGCCCGTACTCATCCACCTGCATCCCCGAGATGCGCTCGGTTCCCCAGCCCGGCGTGCTGCGCCAGTAGGCCAGCATCTCCTCGGCCGTGGGTGGCTCCCCGCCGGCGCGGCCGGGCGCAGTCCGGTTCATGATCCAGCTCCGGCCCATTCCGACCCACTCCGCCGCCTCGGGCAGGTCGGCCTGGTGGCTCTCGATCATGTTGCAGTTGGGCAGCGTCCAGGCGCTCATGCGCTCCCAGGTGTGCGGGCCAAAGGGCCGGATCATCGGCGCAGTCGGGTAGACGTTGTGCACCAGCGCCGGGATGGCGCGCACGATGATCTGCGTCGGCTCCCCGGAGACCCGCAGCCTGTGCCTGCCCGCGGGCAGCAGGCGCATGGCCTCCGCCGGCTCGTCGGCGCGCCGGCGCAGGATCGTCCGCTGCTCATCGTCCAGCCGCAGCGTGGCGCGTCCCTCGAGGCGGAAGAAGCACCAGCCGTCGCGCGGGTTCATGAACTCGATCTGCCGGGCATCCAGCAGGCCCCGCTGCGCGGCGTTGACCAGCTCGCTGCACAGGTTGTTGAGCACCTCGATGCGTTGCTTGCCGCCCGGCAGCACCGTCGCCGGCCCGTCGGTCGCGACGGTCTCTCGTCCGGCGCCATCCAGCAGCGCGGCGCGCACGTCGTAGGCCCCCCACGGCAGGTCGGCCGCGTCGAAGGTCAACTCAACCTGCGCCTCAGGGCCCTCCACTGTCTGCCGCGCGACCACCTCGCCGCTCGCGCGCGAGGTGAGGCCCACCTCGAGCCTGCCGGCTTCGCGCAGCTCCCGGGCCACCTGCAGCTCGACGCGCATGCTGATGCTGTCGGTCTTCTCCGGCGCCATCTCCCGCCGCCAGGGGTCCTCGACGCTCAGGCGAATCGGCTCCAGGTAGACCCCGGGGGCAACGTCCGACTCCTGCACGTCCTCGAAGCCATCATGGCTGACGGTCACGGTTAGGTGCGCCGGCTCGGCACTGCGGTTCACGAGGTAGAGATCGCTGCGCGACCCGAAAAGCGGCTCCAGGGCGGCGCTCGCCACGGGCAGCTCCACCTCGCCCCCCGGCCGCAGCGTCAGCTCTTCCTCACCACGCGGCCCCCGCAGGCGCACCGTCAGCGCCTCATCGGCCAGGTTGCGCAGCGTGGCGGTGGTCACCGCCGCCCGCTCGCCGTCCGCCGTGCCCATCACCGTGCGCGCGCGGCCGATCTGCAGCGTCGCCTCACTCTCGAAGGCCTCGCGCACCTCATCGGCGCTCAGCGCGCGATGATACAGCCGTACGTCATCGAGGTCGCCCTTGAGGCAGCCGCCTGCCCATTGCCCGGACAAGCGGCCCGGCGTCGGGGCCCTGCTGATGGGCAGTGGCATGCGCATCTGCGCGACCGGCTCTCCGTCCAGGAACATGGTGATCCGGCCCGCGCCTGAGTCGGCGACCACCGCCAGGTGCTTCCACGAGCCATCGAGCAGGTCGGCGTCCGCGGACAGGATGGCGTTGCGCGTGCCGTCCGCCCACTCGAACATGATGACCCGGTAGCCGCTGATGCGCAGGTTCAGGTTGCGCTGCACCCCGGCCCCGGAATCACCGAAGATAAGCCGGTTGGTGTCGGGCGCCTCCGAAGCGCGGGTCTTCACCCAGACCATGAGCGTCAGGTCGCCCTGCAGGTTCATGGAGTCCACGTTCGCGTAGGTGACGACGTCATCCACGCCATCGAAGCGCAGCGCGTAGCCGCGCGGTGAACGCACCCACTGCGGCCCGCTGATCGTGGCGTCATGGCCATGGCCGGTGAGGTCGCGCGCGCTGTCACCGGAGCCTTCGTCGAAGCTCCAGTGCGCGACGAGCCCCTCATCGGAGACCGCGCAGTGACCCGCGGTCGCCACTGTCAGCAGCAGCCCGAGCACCGTCAGCAGCACCAGGTTCCTCATCGCTCTCGCCCTCGTGTTCGTGTCGGCGGACATCGTGGTACACCTCCGAAGGCATGTGCGCCGGGATGGCACCGCATTCCTGCCCGGCACCCGCGCCGCGTGCGCAGAAGAGGTGCGGGTGGCCCGGACGGCCAAACTCCGCGGCGGACAGGAGTGGAGGGTAGCGCAGCGAGGAGGTGTCGGCATGAGACTCGTCATTCGCGTTGAGGACATCAAGGGCCACTGCCCGGCCTACGAGGTGGGCGACGTCATCGTTCTCGACAGCGGCTTCCGTCTGAACCTGAGTGAGACCACCGCCGGCTGCATGCACTCGTTCGCGTCGATCATCCCCTACCACATCGCTCTCGCCAAGGGCGTCAAGCCCGAACAGATGGGGCTCGCGCATAAGGACCGGCGCGACGGCAGGGCGTACGTGCAGTGCCTCGATCCATGTGAGTTCACAGGCGGAGGGACGGTGACCTTCAGCATCGAGCGACAGGAGGACTGATGGTTGGCGCACGCCGGTGCGGGCGGCTCAGGGCACCGCGAAGAGCTCTGCCGCCTGCGCCATCAGCTCCCCCGGGTCCACGCCGAACGGGCAGCGGGGCGTGCACGCGCCGCACTGCCGGCAGTGGAAGGCGTTGGCCGGGAGCGCGGCGTGCTCATCGCGCAGAGCAGCCGTGACCCCCACGCGCGCGCGGTCGAGCAGGCGCATGACCGCGCCGATGTCGATCCCCGCGGGGCAGGGCAGGCAGTGGTTGCAGTAGACGCACTCCCCGGAGCGAAAGCGGCCGAAGCCGGCGAGCGCCGCTGAGAAGTCACGCTCGGCATCGTCGGCGCTCAGCCACGACAGGGCGTCCTCGAGTTGCGACAGGTCGCTGCAGCCCGGGACCACGGCGCTCACACCGGGCTGCGCGAGCGCGTAGGCGAGGCACTGCACGGGCGTCACGGCCTGCTGGTCCATCTCCAGCGACGGCCCGCCCGTGGCCACCCGGGTGAGGCTCAGCTCGGGCTGCGGCTGCAGGAGCTTGCCGCCCGCATACGGCTTCATCCCCACCAGGCCGATGCCGCGGTCCAGGCAGGCCTCGAACAGCTCCCGCCGGCCCGGTGTGGCGTGGCCGGTCAGGTTGATCGGGAACATGAGCACGTCCACACGGTCGGTCGCGATCGCGCGCCGGGCCGTGGCGATCGTATGCGTGCTGAAGCCGACGAAGCGCGCCTTGCCCTCGCTGCGGAAGCCCTCGGCCATCTCCGCCAGGCCTCCGGGCGCGAAGATCGCGTCGCAGTCATCGGGCTCGTCGCAGTTGTGCAGGAAGAGCACGTCGATGCAGTCGATGCGGTAGCGCCGCAGGTTGTCCTCGATGTACGCCGCACAGCGCTCGGGGTCACGGATGCGCTCGTACTGGCCGTCGCGCTCCCCTGCGCCCAGATGCGCCGTGAGCACCACGCGATCGCGCAGTCCCTCGAAGGCCTGGGCCATCGTGTCGCGGAAGGCGGGCTGCGCGTAGAACAGGTCGAAGTAGTTGACGCCCGCCTCGATCGCCCGGCGCACGACGTCGACGGCCTGCACGGGCGGCACATCGAGCAGGTACTCGGTGCCCAGGCTGATGGCGCTGACCTCAAGGCCGGTTCGTCCGAGCGTGCGGTACTCCATGGTCCCGCAGCTCCGGTTCGCCGTGCGCGCTCCGATGGCCTGCCCGCAGGTGGCGGCAGGATCACGCCGGGCGACCGGGCATCGTGGTCTGCGGCGCGGGAAGGTCATGGCGCGTCCTGCGGCGCACTCGTGGCACGGGAGGAGAGAGCGATGATGGGGCGTCTTGCGGTTGTCGTCGCCCTGGTCATGATCGGTCTCGTGGCCGTGGGAGTGGCGCGAATCACGGCGAACGGGACAGTCGCGCTCCCCGAGGACCCCGTGCACTCGACCGCGTGCATCATCCCGCCTGAGTTCGGCAGCTTCGAGCCCCCGGCCGAGGTGGGCGGCAGCTTCAGCGACCCGGTCTTCGGCACGGTGGTGACGCGCATGACCGTTGCCCGCGAGGACCGCCGCACCATGGCCGAGGTCACCAACTCCGAGATCTCCTACTTCAACGCCGACGGCAGCCTGTTCTTCGGCGCCGACGAGTGGGGTAAGGGCTGCATCTTCGACGGCCGCACCGGCGCCGTCGTCCGGCAGCTTGAGGGCGACGAGTTCCGCCCCTGGAAGATCCGCTGGTCGGCCGACCCGCGCAAGTTCTATCAGTACGCGGGCAACGAGCTGCGGCTGGTGGACGCCGACGACCTCAGCTCCGAGGTGATCCAGCGCTTTGAGGAGTACGCGGCGATCGGCCCCGCCGGCGGCGAGGGCGACGTCTCCGACGACTGCCGCTACTGGCTGCTCGACGGCGACGGCAGCGAGATGTTCGTCTACGACCTCGTCGAGCGCGCCAGGGGCCTGGTGTCACCGTTCCCCGTTGACTTCAAGGCCATCGACTACGCCACCGTCACCTCCTCCGGCGACTACGTGGTGGTACTGTGGCGCGCCAACGGCTTCGACCGCTACCAGGGCACCGAACTCTACGACCGCGAGTGGAACTTCCAGCGCCAGCTCGCGCCCTGGTGCTCGCACCTCGAATTCGCCTACGACGCCGAGGGCGCGGAGATCATGGTGTGCGCGGCGGGCTTCCAGGCCGAGCAGTTCACCGGCCCGGCGGGCGTCCGGCCGGGTGACATCATCGCCATCCGGCTCTCCGACGGCCACGTCAGCACGCTGCTGACCATGCCCAAGTGGTGCCACCAGATGTACAGCACCTGCAACACGCTCGCCACGCCGCAGTACATCTACATGGCGCTAAGCGACCGCGGGTTCGACCCCCTGGAGACCTGGTTTCCCTACTACGGCGAGATCCTCGAGATCCCCGTGGACGGTTCGCAGCAGATTCGGCGGCTGGTGCAACATCGCAGTCACGACATCGAGGGCGTGATGCCCAAGGCCACGCAGCCGGACTTCTGCATCAACCGCCAGGGCGACCGCATCATCTTCAAGAGCAACTTCGGCACCGCGAAGACCGACCTGTACATCTTCGAGGTCACGCCGCGCCAGGACGACGCCGCGCATGGGCGAGCCGAGTAGCGCGCCGCCCCGACGCCGCCGTGGTGTGCGTGCCACCCTTCGCGCATGGGGAGATCGAGGTCGAGGCCGTGGCGCGCGTGGCGCTCTCAGTTGCTGCATGATCCCCCAGGCGACCTGGACCAACGGGCTGGTCGTGGTCGCCGATGGCCTGCGCGCCACCATCCCCGGGCCCGTCCCCGACGCGCGCTGGGAAGACCTCGGCGCCTCCGGCGAGATGGCCGCTGAGGATGGCTGGTCGTCCCACGTGCTGCGCGAGTTCAACCGCGCGGTGAGGGGGGACTGCGCGGCCAGTATTGCCTACGACGAGGGCGTGGGCTCGCCGGCGGTCTCGCTCGCCGGCTACGCCTCCGCGGCGCGCGGCGGCGCTCCGGTCGGCGTGGCGGAGATGCTCCCGGCCGACCTGTGACCTCCCGCGGCCGCTCGCCCGGGCGCACTTACTACGACTGCTCGCCCCCGGCGCGCCGGTCGTGGCGATGGAAGTCGCTGGTGTCCACCACGTCGAAGTCGCCGAAGCGATCCATGGCGTCGTCCAGGAGCATATTGAGGCCGAGGTTGTCGGCCGGGTAGTGCGGGACCACCACCACGCTGACATTGCGCTCGCGCGCCACGCGGTTCAGCTCCTCTGACGTCGCCAGCACCCACAGCGTCCCGCAGCCGGCGTCACACAGCGCCTCGAACACCTGCGGCGTCGGGTTCCAACCGCCGTAGAAGGCATGGTAGACCTTGCCCAGCGGATCGCGCTGGTCCCCGACGGCGACCTCGGTGCCCTTGCCTCGCTCGATGAGCCAGCTCACCTCAGGCCACGCGTCGCAGATGTCCACCAGGTCGCCCACCGTCTCCGGTCGGTCCTCCTCCAGCACCCGCCTGCCCTCCTGGAAGAGGTAGGCGTCCGCCGGGCTGTGGATGGTCATCAGCGGCATGCCCAGCGCCTCGGACACCTGGGTGATCTTCAGGTTGTAGCTGCGCTGGTCGCCCTCCGAGGACGGCCGCACCAGCTTGTGCGCCAGGTGCGCCGGGACGCCGAAGTCGGTGAGCATCCGCACCTGCGGCCAGATGGTCTCCAGCCGCGAACCGATGCCGCCGCCGATCGCCGAGGCGTGGTGGGCCAGCACCAGGTCCACCGGCCGCCCGTGGTCCCGCAGGCGGTCGGCGAGCAGCACCTCGGCGCCGTCGATATTGATGCCGCAGATCAGCCGCTCGACGGTCGCGCCGTCGTCACCGCAGGCGATGCGCGTGTCGCCGAAGGGGTTGGTCAGGCGCTCGGCGTCGAACCGGCGCCGCGCCCCTTCATCGAGACCCTCGTACTCGGCGCGCACGTCTCGCATCTGCCGCTCAAGCTCCTCGCGGCCTCGCGGATCGAGGTCCATGCCCCGATCGATCGCGAACTCGTACAACTCGCGCACGGTCATGTCGATGCCCCGCTTTCTGGCGTCTGCTGCCGGATTGCCGGCCGTCCCGACCGGCTGACGGGTACTGCATACACGAGGCCCCAGGGCGGCGCAAGCGGCCCCCGGGCGCTCAGGCTCCGCCCGGCGCTCAGCGCAGCGGCCACTCGTAGACGTGCACCGCGAGCGGCCCGAAGTCGTCGGCGATCTCGCCGCCGGCCAACTCCACGCTTCGCTCCTCGAACCGCACCTGCGCAGTCCCGTTCGCGGGCGGCCAGCGCAGCGTCCACTGCGCCCGGCAGGCCTGTTCGTCGCGATTCACCGCGATGGTCACCACGCGATCGGCCAGGCGCTTCTCCCACAGGTGCACCTCGACGCCCTCGGCGGGCGTGATGACCGACGTGATGATCTCTCCCTCGGAGGTCAGCGCCGGCTCGAGCGCGTGGATGTCCGCGACCGTCTGCCGCAGCGACGCCCACGCCGCGGGCGCGTTCGCCACGGTGAAGTAGCGGTCGCCGCCGCCGTAGCCCCACCACCACCACTCCAGGCAACTGCTGTTGTGCGCCAGCGCCATGAAGGCATTCGCG
This sequence comes from Candidatus Zipacnadia bacterium, assembly GCA_029820295.1. Classification (GTDB taxonomy): domain Bacteria; phylum Armatimonadota; class Zipacnadia; order Zipacnadales; family UBA5352; genus JALGVA01. Next base: position 25,805 of record JALGVA010000002.1, on the reverse strand, counting down.
CGCATGGTGCGGCCGTCGGGCTGGAAGCGCGCCGGATCGGGCGGCAGGTCGCCGCGCAGCTCACCGGTCTGCGCGCGGTCGTAGCAGTGCAGGATCGCCGACAGCGGTGTGCCCGGGCGCAGCATCTCCCGATGACGGTCCAGCCGCGAGGCCACGAAGGCCGTGCTGCCGTAGACCTGCGTCCAGTGCACGTCCAGCGCGTCGCGATAGAGCGGCACCGCGCCGTCATGTGCGCAGGTCACCACCACCGGATGGAAGGGATCCAGCGCGCGGATCAGCCGGTAGTAGCGCTCCAGCCACATGGGCGAGACGTACTGATGATCCAGGTCGGGTTCGTCGTAGAGATACCACGCGAGCAGCGCCGGGTGGCCCATCAGTGCCGCGACGCGCTCGGCCACGAAGCGCTCGTCGAAGGCCATCAGCCGCGCGCGCGACAGGCCCATGAACACGCGTAGACCGTGGCGCTGCGCCTCGTCGAGGTAGGCCAGCGCCGACTGCGTGTCACCCGGGCCGTCCCAGCGGTAGGAGTGCACGAAGTCGAAGCCCGCGGCCGCGATCTCCGCCATGTCCTCCTCGTTCACCCCGTACATCCCCAGCAGGAAGTGCGGCTCGCCGCCGATGGTGAGCCCGCCGATCTGCCGCCAGACGATGCGCGGCACCGGATCGCTGCGCGTGAAGAACAGCGTCTCGTCGGCGCTGTTGCCCGCCGCGTCCTCAACGGTGACTTCGGCCACGTGCAGGCCATCCGTCCACGGCTGGTCGGGCGTCCAGGTGGCCTGGCGCTCTCCGGCCTCGACCTGCTCCGACACGTCGCGGCCATCGACCACCAGCCGCACGCGCGCCACGCCGACGTTGTCCGCGTAGCTGATGCGCAGCGGCGCTGTCGGCGTCGGCAGCCAGTCGTGGTCGCGGGCGATCTCGGGCGCGGTCGTGTCCTCGTCGAGCGACGCCGTCTGCTCGAACGACCAGGTGGCCGAGACCACGTCGTACTCGGGCACGCGCACACGCCAGTACCAGGTCCCTGGCTCCACCGGCTCGCCGATGGTCACCGGCGGCGAGGCCCCCTGCGGCAACACGCGGGTCTCGCCCTCCGGGAAGTCCGGGCTGGGGGCCAGCTCCACCTGCGCCCAGGTCTCGCGCTCGAAGTGCCAGCTCAGCTCCGGCGTGTTGTCGTGCACCGCGGCTCCGGGCATGGGCCCGAGCAGCACCACGTTGCGCCGCACCTCCTCCAGCTCCACGTCGTCGAACCACGCCGTGCCCACGCCCCGCAGAGCCAGGAAGATGATGGCGTAGCCCGCGCCCTCGGGCGCCTTGACCGCATCGGTGCTCACCCGCCGCCAGTCGAAGCTCTCATAGTTCGACGGCCCGTAGCTGCCGCCGGCGAACCACGAGCCCTCCCGATCGGCGAACTCGACGATGATGGTCGCGCCCACCGGGCTCATGCCGCCCTGGGTGGCGGCGGTCACGTCCTGCCCGCGGATCCACGCCGATGCGCGGTAGAGATGGCGCTCCTGCACGGGCACCATCTGCGTCAGGTACACATGCCCGCGCTGCTCGACCTCGCCCGCGATGTCCAGACGCGCGGATCGCTCGCCGGAGTGTGCAACCTCCGCGTCCGCCGACGCCAGAGGGGTGCTGCTCCACGCGCTTAGCGGCTCCTCGTCCTCGAAGCCGGGGTTGTCCAGCGCCACCGGCGAGGTCTCGACTGCCATCTGCGCCAGCAGTTGCGTGCGCGCCGCGATCTCGTCGTCGGGCGCGGGCAGCACCTCGATCTCCATGAAGCGCGCTGCCTCGGTCGGCGCGTCGCCGCTCGAGCCGATCACATCCACCAGGAACAGGCCGCCACCCGATGAGCGCCGGTCCTGCAGCTCGAAGCCGTCGCAGTGGATGACGACCGTGCGGTCGGGCCGCTCGAAGCGCAGCTCGGTCAGCGAGGTGATCCGCTCGAAGGGCTCGTCGAGCGGGAGCGTGTGCAGCACGTCACCGTCGGTCCACACGAAGAACTGCCCGCCGGCGGCGACCGCCTCAGGGACGATCTGTGCCCAGAACTCCGTGGGGCCGGCCGCCTCGATGGTTGTCTTCAGGCTGAAGCGCGCGCGCTCGGCGGTCAGCTCCAGCCGCGTCGTGGTCTCCTGGTTACCCGGCTCGGCCTGGCGCCAGGTGGCAACGCCGTCCTCGACGCTGATCTCGGCGGCGTCGGGCACGAAGCGCGTCCCCTCCCAGGCGGGCAGGTAGCCGCGCACGCCCGCGAGCTTCACGAGCGGCTCTCCCTGCCACGACAGCGTCCCGAGATCCATCGCCCGTATCTCGGCCACCCACGGCCCGACCTGCAGCCGTTGCGCCTCCTGCGCCTGCGTGAGGCCTGCCGGCAACGCCACCGCCAGCAGGATGCACATGACGACCCGTCCCATCGTCTCGCCCACCTTCCTGCGTCGCGACGACCACGGAGGCCGTCCAGCCCGCCTTTCACCGGCGGGCCTGCCGCTGGTGCTTGCTTGCGGAAATGCACGTATTCACGGTCGGTGCCGACGGCGTGTGCAGGCGGGGGCGTCTGCACTACGTCACGGGCTTTCGTCCCCTTCTCGCATACCAGACCCGTGCGACCGGCGCCCTCGCCTGCCCGAGCGTTCGCACCGGAACTTGCGCGAGTGAGTATTAGCCGCCCGGCTTGTCGAAGTGCTGGTAGTCCTTGCAGCTTGTCCAGTCGCCGCCCCAGTGCCAGCCCCGGCGCTTGAAGGCCGCGACCACCGATCCGTCCGGAGTGATCGAATAGGGGTCCTCGCCGGGCCGCCACTCACCCGGGACGTAGGGCGGCTCGTCGGGGTGCACGATCTTCTCGCCATCCTGGATCATCGGGTTCTCCGCCCGATTGATGTCGATGGCCCGCCCCAGCGCGTGGTTCGACAGCCGCCCGCCGCCCCCGGCCACCGTGCGGTAGTCGTAGCCGATCACCTCGTGGATCGGGAAGCGCTCGGGTGACAGGTAGATCTCCCGGAAGATCTCCAGCACCTCGGGCGCCAGCGTGGTCCGCACCACCACGGTGCGCTCCATCGAGACCTTCTCGCCGCCTCCCTGCAGGTCCCACGCAAGGAAGTGCACCGTGCTCATGCCCTCCAGCTCGGAGTGCGGCCGGGCGAAGAAGCGCTGCTCTTCCGCCTTGAGCAGAGCGGTCCGCGCCCGGGCGGGTGACGGGTTGCCGATGATGACGCGCGCGTCGGTGCCGGATTCTTCGTACACGCACGCGGTGCCGAGCTGCTCGGAGAGCGTCGTGACGCGGCGGACGATCTCGTCCAGATCGGCGCCCTGGGCCGGCGCCGGATCGCCCGCCCGGAAGCGCAGCCGCACCGGGTGCACGATCAGCTCCCGCCACTGCCCCCCCTCGATGCGGACTTCCAGCGCCGCGCTGAAGTGGTTGGATTCCCAGGGGGTGGGGAAGGCGAAGTTCCCCAGGCTGTAGGCGATGGGCCGCCCCTGGTAGATCTCGATGCCCTGCAGCTTGTGCGGATGGTGCCCCACGACCAGGTCCGCCCCGGCATCGATGCACAGGCGGGCGAGCCGGCGCGGTAGCGGATCCGGCGCGTCGGTGCCCTCGGTGCCCCAGTGGAAGGCGACGACCACAAAGTCCGCGCGCTTGCCGGCGGCGCGCAGGTCGTTGCGCAGCATCTCCCGCGTGGTCGCTGTGGGCTCTCCTTCGGGGCTGCCGCCGACGAAGACCGTCCCGGCCAACTCGTCGGTGGCCGCGAAGCCGTCGGTGCCGGGAAGCGTCCCCGCGCTTACGTAGGCCAGCAGCGCGACCGTCTGACCGGCGACCTCGCGGACGATGGGCTCGCGCGCCGCCGCCCGGTCCGGTCCGGCGCCGGTGTGCGCGATGCCGGCGGCGTCGAGCTGCGCGAGCGTCTCCAGGAGCGCCTCGCCGCCGAAGTCCATGGTGTGGTTGTTCGCCAGCGTCAGCGCGTCGAAGCCGGCGTCGGCCAGGCGCTGTGCCTGCGACGGCGGCGCGCGGAACAGGTACTCATTGCGCAGCACGCGCCCACGCTCGTCGAGCTTCAGTGCAGCCCGGCGGCCGTGCGTGGAGAGCGGGCACTCGAGGTTGCCGACCGCCAGGTCCGCCGAGGCAATCAGTGCCGTCGCGTGTGTCAGGTAGTCTCGATCCTGCAGAGGCAGCAGGTCGCCGACGAACAGCAGACTGGCCTCACCGGGCGACGCAACGCGAGCCGGCGCGAATGACGCCGTGTCCGCCCGGTCTTCGCTGCGGTCGAGCCAGCCGGTCAGCCAGCCGAACCGCTGCAGTCCCAACCAGGGCGCGCCCTCCCGGGGCCAACCGCCGGCGCCCACGAACCAGCCCGCCGCGAACAGGACCGCGGCGAGCAGGATCAGCGCCGTCGCCTTCGCAATCTGACGCAGCATCGCACCGGCAGTCGGTTCACAATCTCCTGGATCGGGGCCAGGCACTGACTGTGTGCTTCATCCGGTCGCCTGTCATTCCCTCCCCGCTCTGCAGGAATCATGCCGGCTCGCCCGAAGGCACACACAGGCGCCGCCGGTTCAGTGCTTCGCGGGGCGCAATCTGGGGTCCGTCCCCATTCCACTGGAACCGGGGCGTCTGGTAGACTGATGGCGAAGCTGCGTGTGCGTGCGCTGCGCCACTGCGGTCGCGAAGGAGAGAGGCCCATGACCAGCTCGATGGAGGACAGCAGTCACGGCGCCGACCGGGAGCAGCTCGAGGCGATGGCGCGGCTGGCGCGCTACTACGCGCTGAAGATGACCACGAAGGCCCGCTCGGGCCACCCGACGTCGGCCATGTCGGCCACCGATCTCATGGTGGGGCTGCTGTTCGGTGGCATCTTCCGCTACGATCTGGACGACCCCGACCACCCGAACAACGATCGCCTCATCTTCTCCAAGGGCCACGCCACGCCCCTGTTCTACTCGCTGTGGCTGCTGGCGGATCGCCTGACCGAGGATGAGTTGATGACCTATCGCGAGTTCGGCAGCGAACTCGAGGGGCACCCGACGCCGCGCTTCCGCTACTGCGACGCCGCCACCGGCTCGCTCGGACAGGGCCTGGCGATCGGCGTCGGCATGGCGATCGCCGGCAAGTACCTCGACGAGCTGCCCTTCCGCACCTACGTGCTGCTCGGCGACAGCGAGATGGCCGAGGGCTCACAGTGGGAGGCCATCCAGCTCGCCGCCCACTACCGCCTCGACCACCTGGTCGGCATCATCGACGTGAACCGCCTCGGCCAGCGCGGCGAGACCATGTACGGCCACGACCTGGGCGCCTACGAGGAACGCATCGCGGCCTTCGGCTGGGACACCATCGTCATCGATGGCCACTCCTTCCCGGAGATCATCGACGCCTATGTACAGGCGGCGCAGGATACCGAGCGGCCGACCATGATCATCGCCAGGACCATCAAGGGCAAGGGCGTCACCTTCCTCGAGGACGAGAACGGCTGGCACGGCGTGGCGGTCAGCGAGGAGCAGCTTCCCGAGGCGCTGGCCGACCTCGGCGAGGTGAACACCTCGGTGCGTGGCCGGGTGCTCATGCCCGAGGACCTGCGCCCCGCCCCGCCGTCGGTAAGGCCGGTGGGCGAGATCGCGTACACCGAGGACGCCGTGGCCACGCGCACCGCCTACGGCAACGCGCTCAACCGCATCTTCGACGCCTTCCCGATGATCGTGAGCGTGGACGGCGAGGTCGGCAACTCCACGCGTGCCGAGCGCTTCAAGGAGGAGCACCCGTATCACTTCTTCGAGATGTACATCGCCGAGCAGAATATGGCCGGGGTCGCGCTGGGGCTGGCGCGGCGCGGGCGCATCCCCTTCGCGTCGAGCTTCTCGGCCTTCCTGAGCCGCGCGCACGACCAGTTCCGCATGAGCCAGTACTCCGACGCGAACCTGAAGGTCGTGGGCTCGCACGCGGGCGTCTCCATCGGCCAGGACGGGCCGTCGCAGATGGGCCTGGAGGACATGGCGATGTTCCGCGCCATCCCCGACTGCGCGGTGCTCTATCCCTGCGACGCGATCTCCACCGAGAAGCTGGTCGAGGCCGCCGCGCGGCACGAGGGCATGGTCTACATCCGCACCACCCGGATGAAGACGCCGATCATCTACGACCCGGACGATGACATCGCCATCGGCGGCTGCGCGGTGCTGCGGCAGAGCGACGATGACGTCGCGACCGTCGTGGGCGCGGGCGTGACCGTACATGAGGCGCTCAGGGCGCACGATGCCCTCGCGGCTGAGGGCGTGGCGATTCGGGTCATCGACGCCTTCAGCATCCAGCCGCTGGACGTTGACACATTGCGGCAGGCCGGAGAGCAGGCCGGGCCGATCATCACCGTCGAGGACCACTACCCGGCGGGCGGCCTGGGCGAGGCGGTCGCGGCGGCGCTGGCTGCCGATCCGGTCGCCGTGCACATCCTGGCGGTGCGCAAGCGCCCGATGAGCGGCCTGCCCGCGGACCTGCTGGACTACGAGGAGATCTCCGCCGACGCCATCGCGGAGAAGGTGCGCGCGGTCATCTGAGCGCATATTGGCGGGTGGTCAACCGAGGGCAGGAGAGGCCCCATGCGCATCGGCCTTGCGTCGGACCACGGCGGCTTCGCGCTCAAGCAGTGGCTCATCTCGCGGCGGGCGAGATCGATCGCGACATCGTGCTCTGCGGCCGCGGGGTGGGGGCGTGCGTGGCGGCCAACAAGGTCGCCGGCGTGCGGGCGGCGCTGGTCAGCGACATGTACTCGGCCCACCAGGGAGTCGAGGACGACAACATCAACGTGATCTGGCTGGGTGGCTGGGGGGTAACCAGCTCGCCCTCGACCTGGTGCGCACCTTCCTGTCGGCGCAGTAGAAGGCGCTGCCGCGCTGGGAGCGACGTCTGGCGAAGATCAGAACACTGGAGACGGGGAGCGAACGCGATGACTGACAATCCGCTGGTTAAGGCGCAGGACTTCGGGCAGAGCATCTGGCTGGACTTCCTCGGGCGCGGGCTGATCGTGTCCGGGGACCTGCAGCGGATGATCGAAGAGGACGGCGTGCGCGGGGTCACCTCGAACCCGTCGATCTTTGAGAAGGCCATCGGCCAGACCGAGGACTACGACGAGGCGATCGCTGAGATGGCGCGGGCCGGCAAGTCGGCGGAGGAGGTCTACGAGACCCTGACCGTCGAGGACGTGCAGAATGCCACCGACCTGCTCCGGCCCCTCTATGACCGCACCGATGGCCAGCACGGTTTCGTGAGCCTCGAGGTCAACCCGCACCTGGCACGCGACACCACCGGCACGGTGGCTGAGGCCCGCCGACTGTGGGCCGCAGTCGACCGGCCCAACCTGCTCATCAAGGTCCCGGCCACGGTCGAGGGCCTGCCCGCCATCGAGCAGCTCATCAGCGAGGGCATCAACGTCAACATCACGCTGCTCTTCGGCCTGCCGCGCTACGCCGAGGTGGCGGAGGCCTACATCGCCGGCATCGAGCAGCGGGTCGCGCGCGGTGAGGAGGTGTGCCGCATCGCGTCGGTCGCCAGCTTCTTCCTCAGCCGCATCGACGTGCTCGTGGACTCGATGCTCGAGGTGAAGATGCAGGGCGAGGGGCGCGAGGCGGAGATCGCCGCGAAGCTGCGCGGGGAGGTCGCCGTCGCCTCGGCGAAGGTGGCCTATCAGATGTACCTGGAGACCTTCGGCGCCACGCGCTGGCGCATCCTCGCCGACCATGGGGCGCGCGTGCAGCGGCTGCTGTGGGCGAGCACCAGCACCAAGACCCCCGAGTACAGCGACGTCAAGTACGTCGAGCCGCTGATGGGCCCCGAGACCGTGAACACCCTGCCCGTGGAGACGCTCGATGCCTACCGCGACCACGGCGACCCGAAGCTGCGCATCGAGGACGGCCTCGACCACGCCCGCGAGGTGCTGGAGCTGCTACCCGAGGTCGGCATCGACATCGACCAGGTCACCGCCCGGCTCGTGGACGAGGGCATCGAAAAGTTCAACCAGCCCTATGACAAGCTGATGGCGAAGCTGGAGGAGGCGGTCAGGCTGCACTCCGGGCGGTAGTGCAGTCGCTGTGGCGGGCAGAGCACTTGCGGATCTCCGTGCGCGAGGAAGTTCGCCGGGAGCGGAGTTCGGGGGACGCGTTGAGCCGACAGGGGCACGACGCGAACGGCAGTGGTGCCCGGCAGTGCTGAGCGGAGCGAAGCCCGGAGCCCAGGGCCGGCGCGCCTCCGCGGCGGGGGGCGGTAGCCGGGCAAACTGTGCGGTCTAATCTGAGAAGCCATCGGCTCCTCCGTTGTAGTGCTTCCGCCAGCGCCCCAGCAGGAGGTGTGCGACCTGAACGTGGCCGTTCTCTGCGGCCATGTGCACGGGCACGCGGCCTCGGTCCTCGCGCGCCTCGATGTCGGCAGCGTGCCCCGGGAGCAGCCGGGCGATCTCGACATCCCCCTGCTCACGGGCCATGTGCGGCGGGCGGTAGCCGTCCGGGCCCTTGACGTGGACCGACGCACCCTCCGCCAGCAGCGCACGCACGACCTCCGTGTCGTTCGCCTTCACCGCCTCGAAGAGTTAGCCGCCGCCACATCCGATGAGCGTCAACATGCCGGCCAGGGCAGTCAGTACCGGCGTCACGCGCTTCATCGATGTCACCTCGCCTGCATCGTCACGATCTCGCTCTCTGCGTGCCTCAGGGTCGGTTGCCCCACACGTCCTGCCGGATGGAGACCTGCTTGACCGCGATCAGTTCGCCGTGATCGAGCCACGTGCCCCCGCACTCCGTGCAGCGGTCGATGCATATGCTCTCGTCGTGCGCGTAGCTGCGTTCATCCAGGGCGACCTGGCAGACCGGGCACAGGGCCTCGCCCGCTGCCTTCATAGCGTTCCCGGCGACGGCGGCATCGAGCCGCGCCTGCCACTCCCGCAGCCATTCCAGCGGCACGTCCACAAGCACCGACAGCGCCGCCAGCTCCAGCCAGATGCCACCGCACTCGCAGCAGTGGTCCACGTGCGGGTTGACCTCAAGGTGCAGGTCCGACGGATCGGCCGCGGTGTCGAACAGTGGGCTGTCGCAGCGCGGGTAAACCATCTCCGCCGGCTCCATGCCCGCGCCCGCCGGGGGCGGCTCGACCACCGCCTCGGCGCCGGCGACTGCCTCCTGGCCACCCCGCGCCACGCGGAACACCTCATCGGCGTCGAACCACAGCCCGCCGCAGGCATCACAGCCGTCCACCTGCGTCCTGCCGACCATCTCGGCCCGCAGGCCACCGCCACATCGAGGACAGACCAGACCCGTACGACAGTCGCCCTCGCCTGTCGGAGCCTTCGCACCCGAACTTGCGCGAGTGAGCACTAATCCTCCATGCGTGTGAACGTCGTCGCACCCATCGTGCCCAGGGCGAGGCAGGTGCCGATGGTCAGCGTGTCGCCTGACACCTGGAACTTCACAGTCTCGTCGGGCATCCCGCTCACCACGTGGCCGACAGTCATCCGGTCCCCCTCGATCCGGTACCACGTCATGACCATGTGCCCGGGCCTGTGCTGGGTGATTTGTCCGTCGTCGCTGAACTCGATGCTGTTTGCGCCCCCGTGCGCCTGCCACTTCCCCACCAGGCCCCCGGCCTTGGGCTGGCAGCCCGCGATCAGCACCAGCACGACCGCTCCCACAACGATCTCGCGCAGCATCATGCACCTCCGGTTCGCGACCTGGCACGCTCACGTCTGCCACAAGCATGCCCCGAACGGTCTCGGGATGCATGTGCCCGTAGACCCAGCGCCGCCCCGGAACGGACCCGCTTTTCCGGGACCGGCGACATGCTCAGCAGCAGTGGTCTGCCACGCTGCAGCGACCTCGGGTACCAGCTCAGGGGGACATCTCATCCCTGGCGCAAACGTCACCTTTGACAGAAACTGACATGCGCGTGGGTTGCGCGCGCCATGTCTGCTACAGAGGAACAGCGTGCGGCAGGATAGCGACGTGGAAGGGACACGCAGGCTCGAACAACCCGGCGGGTGCAGCGCCGGTGGGAGATGCGGCGGGGCAGACCATCCTGTGCACGGGGATGGCCGACCATCCGTTTCCGGCACGCGCTCTCAGCCTACGGCAGCAGGCCGACCACCTCACCGTCCTCGCCGGCGGCGATGATCACCGGGCCCGCGAGTGAACGTGCGGCGCTCATCCTCGAGCGCGTCGTCGGTGAGATGGCGGGCAAGCCGTTCGGTGTCGCCACCATGCGCCTGCCGGCCGGCGGGCATGGCGGGGTCGTCTGCGGCAACCTCCTCGAACGAGGGATTGGCGAGCAGATTGCGCTGCGCGCGCGCACTGCGCGGCCACTGCGGCGAGGATGAGGGCGACGATCGCGGGGCACACCGGCCTCGGCTCCGACGGCGGCGTGACGGCGCACGGCCCCACGTCGGTTCGCCACGGCCGGCCTCCGGGCCTGCCGTCACGACGGTGGCACGAGCGACGGGCTTCGGGAATCGCGGCTGCCGCACACTCCAAGAGACGCGATTGACGTCCTCCCCGCGCGCACGTATAATCACCCTTCCGAGGCGATTTGGCAGGTGATGCGGCTCGAAGGTGCGAGACGGATGTCGGTGTCTTCAGCGGGCATGGAGCAGACAGAGGCCCGTCCGACGCAGCCGGCGGTGTCACCGTGGACCTATGTGCTGCTGGCCACGGTGCCGCTGAACTGGGGCTTTAACTTCATTTCGCTGAAGGTGCTCAAGCAGAGCTTCACCGTCGCCGGGCCGCTGGCCGGGGTTTACGGCCTGCTTTCGGTGCGCTACGTGCTGATGGTCGCCGCGCTGCTGCTGACGCTGTGGGCGCTCGAACGCGACATCACCATCCGCCGCGAGCACTGGCGCTACCTGATCGGCTTCGCCTTCGTGACCGTGGTGGTCTACCAGGGCTGCTTCGCGGCCGGGGTGTTCTACACCCTCGCCGCCGAGTCGGCGCTGCTGATCTCCACCGCGCCCATCTGGGCGGCCATCATCAACCATGTGCTGGGCTGGGAGCGCCTGTCGGCGCGCCAGGCGGCGGGCACGCTCGTCGGCTTCCTCGGTATCGCGGCGGTCATCATGGGCGGGCTCAAGGGGGCCCAGCAGGTCGAGTACCACGCGCCGGGGCTGGCACTGATGGTGCTTGCGGGCATCCTGTGGGCGTGCTACGCGGTGTTCAGCAGGCCGCTGCTGCGCCACTACTCGCCGCTGAAGGTCACCGCGTGGGTCCACACCATCGGCGCGGTGGTGCTCATCCCGGTCGGCGCGCGCGCGGCCATGGCGGTCGAGTGGCCGGGCCTGCCCGCGATCACCTGGGTGTGCCTGCTGCACTTCTCGCTGCTGGCCGGAGTCTATGCTTTCGTGGTATGGTACCGCGGGGTGGCGACCATCGGCTCCTCACGGACGGTGCTGTTCCAGTACTGCGTGCCGATCGTGGCGACCGTGGCCGCCTATCTGCTGCTGCATGAGGCGCCGACGATGGTTCAGGTGGTCGGGATGGCGGTGACGCTGATCGGGCTGCAGCTTGCCGTGCCGCGGCATAGCGGGCGGCGGGCTGTGGCCGACCTGCCCGGGGAGTGACAGCGATGAAGGCGCTGGTGTTCAGCGACGTGCATGGCGAGTTCGAGCCGTTGCGTGACCTGATGCGGGTCGCGCCCGATTGCGGCTGCGACTTCGGCCTGTTCTGCGGCGACATCGTGCGCGGCAAGGCCCGCGCCACTGAGTTCATGACCGCACGCAGCGAGGGACGGACGCCCTACATGAACAGAGAGGCCGTGGCGGCCGAGCGGGCCGAGGACTACGCGCTCTACGCCGAGTTTCACCAGACGCTGCGACCGTCACCCTTCCCGATTCTGGGCGTGCCGGGCAACATGGACGCCCCCGAGGGCCGCTACCTCACCTGCAGTCTCGCCGAGGAGGGCGCCGACTCACCGCTCGAGGTCGTGCACCGCTCGCTGGCGCGCTGCGGCGACTTCGTCATCAGCGGGCTGGGCGGTGAGATCACGCGCGTGGACCGCGAGGAGCTGTTCATGCTGCGTTATCCGCAGTGGGAGGTCATGCACTCCTTCCGCCTGTTCGAGTATGTCCAGGGGCCGCGCATCATGGTGCTGCACACCCCGCCCATCGGTGAGGTCGTGGACCGCGATGGCAGCGCGCACAAGGGCTGCGACGTCGTCAACGAGGCCATCCACACCTTCCGGCCGGTGCTGGCGGTGTGCGGACACGCCCATGACGCCGCCGGGCAGGAGCGGATCGGGGACTGCCATGTGGTGAACCCGGGCGCGCTGCGCGGCGGCCGCTACGCCGTCGTCGACCTGGAGACCATGGAGGCCGATCTGCGGGAGCTGTAGGCCCCCGACTGGAGCATCGAGACCAAGCAATGTCCGGCATTGAAGAGGCCGTGCAGGCCCTCGCATCCGGGGGCTTTGTCGCGCTCGAGGACCACCCCGCGCGCGAGAATGAGGCGGACATCCTGCTCGCCGCCGAGCACGCCACCGGCGAGCGGGTCAACTTCCTGGCCACGCACGTGCGCGGGCTGATCACCGTCGCGGTGGCTGAGGATATTCTGCAGCGCCTTGACATCCCGCTGCTGCCGGCGCGCTACAGCGTGGCCAACGCGCCGCGCTTCGCCGAACCGGTAGATGCGGTGCGCGGCACCACCACCGGCGCCTCGGCCTTCGACCGCGCCATCACGCTGCGCATGCTCGCCGACCCGGACTCGCGCCCCGAGGACTTCTCGCGGCCCGGGCACGTCTTCCCCCTGGCCGCCATGCCCGGCGGCCTGACCCGGCGGCGCGGGCACACTGAGGGCGCCATCGCGTTGGCGCGCCTCGCGGGCATCCGGCCCGTGGTCGCCATCGCCGAGCTGATGAACGAGGTCGGGCAGATGGCCAGCGGCGACGAGGTACGCGAGTTCGCGCGCCACCACGGCATGCCGCTGATCAGCGTTGAGGCGCTGGCCGAGAGGGTCGGGTAGCGGGTAGCCCCACCACCATCGTGCGGACGGGTCGCCCGCCGGCGCCGTCAGACCGCCCGCCGACGCACGTCACGGAGGCGACGACCATGGAGCTGCGCTTCGCGTACGGACACGGTGAGCAGGTCGCCGAGGTCGCGGGCGAGCGCGTGATCGAGGAGATCCGCCTGCCCAGCGTCGAGGGCATCGAGGACATCCCCGCCGCGCTCGACGCCGCCCTCGCCGGCCCCGCCGGCCCGCCGCTCGAGCAGGTCATCGCCCCGGGCGACCACGTGGCCGTGATGACCGTGGATTTCACCCGCCCCAATCCTTCGCCCATGCTCTGGCCGCTCATCGAGCGCATCGAGTCCCTCGGAGCCAGCACGCAGATCGTCATCGGCCTGGGCAACCACCGGCCCATGACCGCCGCCGAGCTGGACGAGTTCATCGGCACCAGCGACGTGCTCCAGCCCGACTCGCGCGGCCCCCAGTGGCAGCTCGGACAGACCTCGCGCGGCACGCCCATCGAGGTCTCGCCGCTGGTGCGCGAGTTCAGCAAGCGCGTGGTGTGCGGCTTCATCGAGCCCTCGTACATCGCCGGCTTCTCCGGCGGGCGCAAGATGATCCTGCCCGGCGTCTCCTCCTATGAGTCGATCACCCACAACCACTTCCTGATCCTGACCGAAGGACGCAAGCTGGGCGTGCTCGACGGCAACCCGGTGCACGAGGACATGACCGAGGCCGCACTGGCTGTGGGCGTAGACTTCATCTGCGACGCCGTGGTCAACCCCGATGACAGCTACGCCGCGATCGTGTGCGGGGACATGATCGCCGCCCACCGGCAGGGCGCGATGCGCTCGCAGGAGATCTACGAGCACGCCGTGCGCGAGAAGGCCGACATCGTCATCTGCACCTCGGGGGGGTGGCCGTACGACATCGACATGGTGCAGGCGAAGAAGACGCTGGTGCCGGCGCTGGAGTGCGTGCGCGAGGGCGGTGCGGTGATCCTGCTGGGCGAGTGCGAGGACGGCTGGGGCGGCGAGGAGCCCTTCCGGCGGCTGCTCGAGAGCGAAGACCCGCAGGCGATCATCGCCGAGATGCGGCGGCGGCTCGCCGAGGGCGAGGCCGAGTGGCACTGGGCGCCGTGCTCCACCGGCTTCCTGTTCTCGTCGGTGGTGCACGAGAAGCAGGCGCAACTGATCGTGGTCTCGCGGCTGGCGCGCGACATCGAGCGCACCTTCGCCGACGCCGCGCCGGACCTGCAGAGGGCGCTGGCGATGGCTCAGGAGCGCCTGGGCGCCGACGCCTCCATCATCGCCCTCCACGACGGCCGGCGCGTCATCTGCCGGTAGCCGCGTGCTGGTGGACGGTCGCGACAACGAACGGGCCCGCGGCCAAGGCTGCGGGCCCGATGCGGACTGCCGTCGGCGCGCGCTACCGGTCGTCGTCGGAGCTGGGGGTAATCTGGCCGGGATCGACCTGCTGCAGCGCCTTCACATGGCCGTCCACGAACGCGTAGTTGTTGGTGCCGTTGTGGTTCTGATACTGCTCCATGGCGGTGCGGTCGCAGAAGGTGTGATTGCCGTTGTCGTAGTCGGGGCAGAGTACCGAGAAGCCCTCGTGGATCATGATATTGTTGGCCGGCGCCGCGATGACCGCCATCTTGACGCTGCGGTAGCCGTCGAAGATGTGGTAATTCTGCGAGCACACGCGGCCGCAGATGCTGCACGGGGCGGTGCCGCTGGCGCCGGGGTGCGAGGGCGAGCCGCCCAGCCAGCCGTAGGACAGCGGGATCGTGCCGAGCGTGAGCAGGGAGACGTCGGTGGAGACGCTCGGGCACTCGAAGAGCTGGGTGTTCTTGATGTACGGGTAGATCATCTCCGGGATGTAGTACCGCGAGCCGTCAGCGAACTGCACCCAGCGCATGGGCAGCCTCTCGTCGTAGTCCTGGGCGTACATCAGAGTTCCGAGGGCGAGCTGCTTCTCATTGCTCTGGCAGCTCGCCTGGCGCGCCTTCTCACGCGCGCGGGCAAAGACCGGGAAGAGGATCGCCGCCAGGATGGCGATGATCGCGATCACGACCAGCAACTCGATGAGCGTGAAGCCACGGCGTGTCATGCTGCCTCCTCCTTACCATAGGGTAGTTCGGCACGTTGGCACAATATGATCATCCCGGCGACCGGGCGTACCGCACGCGCGGCACGCATCCCCTGCCGGCGAGACGCCCACCGTCCTTGAGCCTGCGCACGTCTCACACACGTTCAGGCGTGCCCTCAGACGGCGCGCAGGGCGATCTACTGCAGTTTTCGGCGCGGACGACCGCACACCTCCCGCGGCAGGCGACTTTCTCGGGCACGTCGCGGGGTCTCGCGCGCTCCGCTCTTCCCGCCGTTCACCCCTGCCCGCCCCCGCCCTTGCGCCCTGCCAACGGAATCCTACCCCTTCTCGCCGGCGGGCACACCTGCCCGCATGAACCGTCGGCGCAGGGCGGGCATCGGTGTGCGGGGAACTGTCGCCCTGCGGAGGTGGGCATTGCCTTGATCAGACGCTCGATGACCGCGGCCGCAATGCTGCTGGGTGCCGCGCTGGCGTGGGGCTCGGACGAGCCGCAGGTCGGCGTGCCGCAGGTGCTGGCGGACGACGGTGGCTACGAGTCATGCCGCTTCCTCGGCGCCGACGCTCCCGGTGGCCCGGGGCTGATAGTGGGCCGCCTGAACGCCACCGCCTTCGTCCGCGAGATTGTGCGCCTGCCGCTGGTCGGCGGTGAGCCCGAGGTGCTGGCCCTCGGCCGCCAGCCGGATGTGCGCGGCAGCGTGCTGGTGTGGATCGGCACCGAGCCGGGCGAGGAGGGCATCTGGCTGCGTGACCTCGCCAGCGACGCCGCGGCGCGGCGCCTGCATGAAGGCCAGGACCTGACCGAGCCGTCGATCGCCGCCGACGGCCGCACTATCGCCTGCACCTACACCGCCAACAACCGCACCGGCATCTTCCTCCTGCGCCCCGGGCAGGCCAAGCCCCAGCGGCTCGCCTACCGCGACGAGCGGAGCCCCGTCTACTCCCCTGACGGAGCGCGCATGCTCATCATCAAGAACGACCAGGTCTGGCTGATGACCGCGCGGCGCTGGGAGGAAGTCGTGGAGACGCGGCTCACCGACGTGCTGCGCCACGCCGACCCGGCGTGGGGCCCGCGCGCGGAGTGGATCGTCTTCGCCGCCGGCTGGACCGAGGAGGACGCGCGCGTGGGCTTCATGCGCCTGAGCAGCCGACAGATCACCTGGCCGGAACTCGGCATTACCGGCGTGCGCAGTCCCGTCATCTCGCCCGACGGCACGAAGCTGGCCTTCATCGCCGGACGGGACGAGACGGCGACCGTCTATCTCTGCGACCTGCGGCTCCCCGAGTGAGCGCCGCGCAATTGGCCGCAGCCGCTGTCGCCCCGTACCGGCGGACCGCCGATGGCGCGCCTCGGCGTCACGGTTGCGCGCGAGCCGTCGCGCGCGTGAAGAGACGTCGGCCGATCTCTCAAGTCTCGGCGCGCAGACGGAAGTTCTTCGTGGGAGGGGGCGCGGGGGAGGGCGGCTTCTTCCACGAAGCCCTCCCCCGCAGGCCGTTGCCTTCGCCGTCGCCCGGCTACTCGACCACCAGCACTTCGGTGCCGTAGGGCTCCACGGTGACCGGACGCGCCTCGCCGTCCACAGTCACGGTCAGCTCGATGGCCTCGTCTTCGAAGCTCATCAGCAACACCAGCACCCGGCCGTCGCGCTCGAAGGCCGCCCAGTCGCGCGCGTCCAGCCCATCGACGGTCACGCGCTCGTCGCAGCGCCGCTCGTGCACCAGCCAGTCCTCGTATTCGGCGATGAGCGCCGCCGCCTCTGAGGTCGCGTAGAACGCCCCGCCGTCCATGGGCGGCAGCCACCAGATGAGCACGCCGACGCAGCCGCTCTCCACGAACTTGCGCAGCAGCCGGTTGCGCCAGGTCTCCATGCGCGGCGCCGGGCGTGCGTCGTTGTTGTGCGAGAGGTACCACATCTCGCCGCCCATCAGCGGCGTGTCGCCCAGGGCCTCGACGGTCGCCGCCACGGTCTCGGCCGTGCCGCCGTAGCCCGCGATGCCCATGTCGATGTGCGGTGCGAGCTTGGCCCAGTCCACGCCGTAGTGCTCCTTGGTGCGCAGCGACTGGAAGCCCGAGTAGATCGAGAACTCGATCGGCCGCGCCGCCTTCTCCAACATTACCTTGATGAGCCCGGCCATGGTCGCGTTCTGGGTGCAGCGGAAGTCTACCCAGCGCGCGCGATACTCGCCCAGCAGCAGTTCGGGGGTCAGCTCGGTCTGGGGGGCGAGGCCGGCGAACTCGCGGAAGGCGGCCAGGCAGCGGTCGCAGGTGCAGAAGGTGGGCGGATCGACCACCGGCTGCTCGAGGTCCCAGTCGGCGCCGGCGTAGGGCGCGGAGTTGACCGCGTCGAGCAGCCAGCGCTCGAACATGTCGCGCACCGGCGCGGCATCGTCGGAGAGGAACCAGGTCGGGCAGAAGTGGCTCTCGTCGGCCTGGCCCTCGAAGTTGCGGGCCCAGAACTCGGGGTGCGCCTTACTGAACTCATGCATTTCCTCCCCGATCGGGTTCCAGCCACCCCAGCCGATGCTCAGGATGACCTCGTGGCCGCGCGGCGCGAGGTGCTCGACGACGTTGTTGCCGAACTTGCCGTAGGTCCAGGTGATGCCCGAGGCCCAGCAGTTGTCGGCGTAGGCGCGCGCCACCTCGGGGTCGCTGAAGATCGACGAGTAGTAGCACGGGGTGATACGCGCACGCTCGGGGCGCACGTCTTTGAGCGGCGGCAGCACCGTTACCGTGGACGGGTGCGGCAGCTCAGTGATGACGCCATCGAGCGTCTGGAACCAGGTGAACAGCGGCAGATCGCCCTCGGGCAGGTCCTGCGGGGCCTCCAGCAGCAGACCGCACAGCGGCCGGGAGGTGGGCGAGCCGAGCCGGTCGCACCGCACGTCCATCTCGACCACGTATTCGTGCCCCGGCACCACCGGCACGGAGACCTCGGGGTCCACCCACAGCGCCTGCTGGCCGTCGGCGTTGGCGGGCGTGGACACGATCTTGCAGCAGCGTGAGCCGTCCGGGCCCTCCTGGGCCAGCCGGCCGGCGTTCTCGGGCCAGCCCGGCTCGTCGAAGGTGCCCATCTTCAGCAGGTTCTCGTCACTGTCCGCTTCGCGGAAGACCACGTTGTCCACCCAGAAGGTGCCAGTGATGCCCCGGTTCTGCCATTTGATGATCAGCGGATGCGCGTTCGCCGCGCCCTCGGGCGCGACGACGGTGCGGGAGAGGCGCCGCCAGCCGTGCGTGCCGCCGGCGGTCAGGGCGGGCTGGTAGCCCAGGCTGGCCTCGTGGGCATCGCCCCAGCGGATCGACAGTTCCATCCCCGAGCCGGGCATGGTGTCGTAGGTCAGGGTGTGGCGCGTCATCGGCGTCCCCTCGGCGGCCACCCCCGGGGCCGAGTCGACGGCCGGTGGCATGCCGCTGATGGGCTCGAGGGAGCGGTAGGGCAGGGCCGCCGGCGCCTCGACAATCATACGGTAGCCGTCGGCGGGCACCTCCGGCGCGATGTGCACATAGAAGCGCAAGAGCTGGCTGCTGCCGCGCGGCGCATAGAAGGTCGTCAGCTTGGGGAAGATCTGCGGGCCGCGCTGGCCGACGTAGATGCCGCAGGCCAGGAACTGCTCACGCGCATCGGCGGGCCACGCCACGGCATCGCCGGCGACCGTCTCCCAGCCCTCAGGCTCGATCGCGGTCAACCAGCCGTCGGCGGGCGCGTCGGCGCGCTGGAGCCACGCAACGGGGAGCGCGCGCCCGCCCGAGCTGATCTCCGGGCGCAGCGCGGGGGCGTCACCGTCGGCTGCGGCGCGGATGGCGATGACGTTCAGGCCCGGCTCGAGTGACAGGTCGGCGGTGCCGTCGGTGAGCGCCACCGGGTCGCCGCCGACGAAGACCTCAACTTGCGCGTCGGCCGCCTCAATGCTCAGGCGGGCGACGCCCGTGGCGAGGGTCATCGGGATGGTCGGCGAGCGCTGCACGATCGCGTCCCCCTGGGCCAGCTCGAAGCTGGCTTCGACCCGTCCGGTCTCCTGCACGGCCTGCGGGAAGGTCAGCTCCAGCGTGTGCTCGCCGGGGCCCTGCGCGGAGGCGGCGGTGGTCTGGTCGCCCGACGCGAGCACGCCGCGCAGCTCGGTGGCGTCATCGGCGGCCCCGCCCACCACGGCGCGCAGCAGCAGCCGGTCAGGCCCGATGCCGATACCCGCGCGGGTGATCGCCGGGCCGGCCTCGGCGAAGCGCAGCTCGCCGAAGGCCGTGGGTTGATGGAAGGCGCCCTGCAGGCCCGACCACGTGGACTGCTCAGTCACCGCGGTGCGCTCGCGGCAGAAGTTGGCGCGCCACTCACCGGCCGGCGCCGCGCCCAGACTCGCGAAGCTCACCGACAGCTCGACGGCGTAGCTGTGCGTGCCGCGGCGCGCGGCGACGACGCAGTCGCCGTCCCACGGATCTCCCTGGTCGCGCGCGTCGTAGAGGGTGCCGATGGAGTTGACCGCCAGATGGTAGTACTCACCCTCGGGGGTCTCGAGGAAGATCTCGACGCAATCGTCGCTGAAGACGTTGGAGTCGCGCATGGTTTGCTCGGCGCGCACCGTCTCGAGCATGTTGAGGGCGGGCTCGAGCGCCCCCTCCATGGCCTCGACGCCCAGGTAGAGCCGTTCATCGTCGAAGCACACGCGCACGACGGTCTGCTCCTCGGGCAGGGCGGCGTCGGTGGCCAGGATGAAGGGAGAGGTGGTGCAGGCGCTCTGCCAGCAAGCGTCGCCCAGGTCGCCGTCGATCTGAGGGGGCGCGGGCGCACGGTAGGCAGTAAGTAGCGGCTGGGCACAGGCGCTGCCGGCGATGGCGAGAACGGTCAGCGCCATGAGGCAGACACGCATGGTGGACACTCCCTGCAGCATTCTGGTGGCGTGACGGCGGGACAGTGTCAGGCGAAGCGGGCCTACTCGACCTGCACGCCCAGGTCCTCAACGGTGAACAGCGCGGTGAACTCGTAGCCGGCCTCAGCGACGGCCTCGCGTCCCCCCTGCAGGCGATCGACCATCACCAGCACCTGCACGACCTCGGCGTCAAGCTCCTGCTCGACCGCCTCGATCGCGCCGAGCGCCGAGCCGCCGGTGGTGATGACATCCTCGAGCACGACCACGCGCGCGCCGCGCTTGACCGGGCCCTCCACACGCTGGGCGGTGCCGCGATCCTTGCGCTCCTTGCGCACGATGAAGGCATCCAGCGGCTGACCGTGGCAGACGCTGAGCGCGGCGACCGCGCCGGCGATGGGGTCGGCGCCGATGGTCATGCCGCCGACCGCATGCACGTTCATGCCCTCGAGCTGATCGAGGACCACGCGCGCGAGGCAGTAGAGCCCCTCACCCATGAGCGTGATCTGGGTCTTGTCCACGTAGTAGTGGCTGGTCTGCCCGGAGGCGAGAGTGAACTCGCCGTAGCGGATGGCACGCTCGACAAGCAGATCGCGCAGGCGCGCGCGCAGCGCCGCCACGTCCGAGGCCGGGCCGACTGTCTCCATCGTGACCAGCTCCCAGGGCGTATGACTGAGGGCCCGCAAGCACGTTGCGGGCGATCGGGCTTCACGCCGAATGGTCGATCGAGATGGCTACTGCGCCTGCGCAAGCCGCTGGACGACCTGCAGCGTCTGCGGGTTGGTGAACACGCGGTAGAGCGTAGGCCAGGTGATGGTGCCCGGCGCGGGCGAAGTCTCGAGTGTGGGCATAAGGCCGAGCCGGTCGATGAGCTGCGCGGCGATGTCCCAGCCGTTGGCCTGCCACTCGTCCTCGCTGAGCAGGCGCACGCGGTCGGTGTAGTCGATGCAGACGCGATACGCGGTCTGGTAGTTGGGCGCGTTGGGGTCGAAGTAGCGGGCCAGGTAGTCGTTGATGATGGGCGTGCGCGCGGTCACGAAGTTGAAGGCGTCCAGGTACTTCACGCGCTCGAGCATGCGCCCGGCCTCCTCGATGCGCGCCTCGGCGATCTGCCGTAGCCGGAGCTGCTCCTGCAGGCTGTCCTCGGTGCGCACCGCCGCGGGCGGGGTCCAGTCGAGCAGCGCGTTCTGCTCAGGGTACATCAGGTCCGCGATCATGCGCATCTCCTGGTCCACGCCGCGGTAGAGGGCGAGCTGCGCCTGCTCGCGCTGCTGGCGGTACTCGCCGAGAGCCGCCTGCACCTCGGCCGGCAACTCGTCACCGGCGGCCAGCAGCGCGCGTGCCTGGCGCAGCGTCGGCTCAAGTGCCTCGAGGCGCTGCTTCTGCGCGTCGGCGGCCTGCTGGACGATGCTGTGGATGCGTTGCAGCGGCGCGACCATGGCGCGCGCCTGGTCCTGCTGGAGGCTGATGCGGGTGAACAGGCTCAGGGCGTCGGTCTGTGCCACGGCATCGGTCAGCTCATCGGCGACGACGATCGTGGCGGCCATCACCGCCAGCGCCACTGTGAGCGTTCGCATGGCGATTCGGGGAGCGGTCATTGCGCCTCACCTTCCGCGGGGCCGCGCACCAGCGCGATGGCCGCCGAGGTGCGCTCACTGCCCACCAGCCGCAGCATGTCCTCCCAGCTCACCGGCGCCCGGGCGCCGGTGTCGAACCCCAGCCGCGCGTTGATCTGCGCCGGCAGACTCTCGCGCTGCTCCTGGTACCGGGGCGGTGTCCACGTGCTGACCTCGGTCAGGATGGCCAGCACCTCGGCGGTCATGGCCGGCAGGTCCGGGGAGTCCCTGCCCACCATGGCGGCGGCCATGCGTTGCGCCTCACTCTGGACGACCATCTGGTACTCGTCCGGCATCAGGTCGCGGAGCGCGTCGATCCCGGCGGCGACGAACTCGCCCACGCTCTCGAAGCCCCCCAGACGCTGCACCAGCGCCCGGCGCGCGGCGGCGTCCTCCGGGCTCTGCACCAGCGCCTGCTGGTCTTCGCTGAGGGCGGCCACGAAGCGCCGCGCCGCGTCGGCGCGCGCCTGCGTCAGGTCGCTGCGCGCCTCGTTGAACTGCCCGAGCGCGTTGTCCAGGGCGCGCTGTGCGCGCCCGTCCACACGCCCGCCGCTCAGTGTTGCGCTGATGACCGCCTCGAAGTCGTCGTGGTAGTCGGCCCAGAGTCGGCTGCGCAGCTCATCGAACGCCGTGACCTGCGCCAGCACGCCGGCGTTGAGGTCGCTCAGGCGGTCGAGCTGCTCGTCGGTCAAGGCCAGCGTGCGCATGGAGATGAGCAGCAGCACGTCCTGGTACAGCGTGGCGGCGTCCGCCTCCGCCTGGCCGTATGCACCTTCGGGGTTCACTCCCTGCGCCGCCGCGGGCACGACGATCAGCGCCGCGAGCAGCGCCAGCGTCCACCGCCTGGTCATCGTATGACCACCTCTGCCCTCGCCTGATGGCCGCGAGGGGCCTGGGTCTCCCTGCGGGTCGCTCCGGGCGAAGTCTAACATACCGGGGCGCTGAACGCAACGCGCGCAAGCGCCGCTGCGCGGTCGCGCTCACCGCTGCGCGCGATACCAGGCGACGAATTCGCGCAGCCCATCGGCCAGCGACCACTGCGGCTCCCAGCCCAGCAGCTCACGCGCATGCTCGACGCTCGCGAAGGTGCGCGGCACATCGCCCGGCTGGTCGTCCAGCACCCGCACCGCCGGCTCGACGCCAACCGCCGCGCCCACGGCGGCGATCATCTCATCCAGGCGCACGGGGGCGGAGCTGCCCAGGTTGATGATCTCGAAGCGCAGGTCGCTGTCGTACGCCGCGGTGATGCCCCGCACGATGTCCGCGATGTAGGTGTAGTCGCGCGAACTGGAGCCGTCGCCGAACTGCGGGATGGGCTCGCCTGCCTCGAGCAGGCGCACGAACTTGCTGATGGCCAGGTCGGGGCGCTGGCGCGGACCGTAGACGGTGAAGAAGCGCAGCAGCACCATGGGGATTCCATAGAGGTGGTGCCAGGTGTGACACAGCGCCTCGCCCGCAACCTTGGTGGCCGCATACGGCGAGATCGGCCGGTCGATGCGCTGGTCCTCGCTGAAGGGCACCTCGTTCGCGGCGCCATAGACCGAGGAGGATGAGCCGAAGATGAAGCGCTCGACGCCGTGGATGCGCGCGGCCTCGAGCAGCGCCGCGGTGCCCTCAACGTTCGTGCGGGCGTAGGCCACGGGCGCTTCCATGGACGGCCTGACGCCTGCCTTGGCCGCCAGGTGGATCACGCCCGCCACGCCATCGGCCGCGAAGGCCGCGTTCAGCGCCTGCGGGTCGCAGATGTCGCCCTCGATGAGCGTGAAACCATCGCCCGCGAGCAGCCCGGCGATATTGCGGCGCTTGATGGCCGGGTCGTAGTACGGGTCGAAGTTGTCGATGCCGATGACGCGCTCGCCGCGCGCGACCAGCGCCTCGGACAGGTGTGACCCGATGAAGCCCGCCGCCCCCGTGACGAGGATGCTGCGCATGGATGCTCCGCTCACCAGGTTGAACCCCGCTTGTGCGCGACCGGAAGTGCACGGCACCGGCAGCGGCAGTATACACGCACGCGCGGACGCGGCGCAACCGACGGGGCCGGCGTGACCGCCGCGGCGTTGCGGTGTGGCCTCTCGGTTGGTCCGTGCAGGTCTTCGCCCCGCGCGCGTGAACATACGCGTGCCGTGAACGCAGCAGAGGCGGGAGGCGTTGACCGTGGGCGATCAGACCGTGCGGGTGGGCGTCGTGGGCCTCGGGCGCATCAGCAACACGCACATCAAGGGCTACCAGGCGGACGCGCGCGCCGAGGTGGTGGCGCTGTGCGACATCGACGAGGAGCGGCTCGCAACCGCAGCCGAAACGCATGGCCTCACGGAGGCGCTGCTGACCGATGACTACGCCGAGCTGCTCGCGCGCGAGGACATCGACGCAGTCAGTCTGCCGGTGCCCGATCACCTGCACCACGACTTCGTGCTGCAGGCGGTCGCGGCGGGCAAGCACGTGCTGTGCGAGAAGCCGCTGGCCATGAACGCGGCGCAGGCTGGAGAGATGCTCGCCGCCGCGCAGGCCGCGGGCGTGGTGCATGCGGTGCACATGCAGCGGCGTTACAGCCCGGCCGCGCGCTACGTCAGCGATCTCGTCGCCGAGGGCGCGCTCGGCGAGCTGCGCCACTTCCGCTGCCGCATGTGCGTGCATCGCATCTCCGACCCGGCGGTCAGGCTCGAGTGGCGGCTGCAGGCCGACAGAGGCTGCTACGGCGTGCTCGGCGACCTCGGCGCCCATGCGCTGGACCTGGCCCACTTCACCATGGGCGCGGCCGCGGGCGATCTCGCGGAGGCGACCGCTCTGGCCGCAATCTTCATCCACGAGCGCGAGCTGGTCGATGGCTCCGGGCGCGGCGAGGTAACCGGGTGGGACGCGATCAACATCGCCGGGCGCTACGAGGCCGGCGTGCTCGCCGACCTGCAGTTCTCGCGCTTCTCGCCCGGCTACACCGGCTGGGAGATCGACGGCCAGGACGCCTCGGTGCGCGTCATCGGCGACGCAAGCGACAGTATCGAGATGTACGAGCGTGCCCCGCGCGATGACCAGATCCCGGCGTCGCGCTACACCACGCGCGCGATCCCGGAGCGCTACCGCGACGGCCGCACGCTCTTCGGCGCCTTCATCGACGCCATCGTGACCGGCGGCGAAGCGTCGCCGAACTTCGCCGACGGCGTCCGCGTCGCGCGCGAGCTGGACCTGATCGCGGCGGCGACCAAGACGTGATGCCGGCCTGAGGGAGGGCGCATGATGCGTGTGATACTGTGCGCGATGGCCGTCGTTGTGAGCTGCCTCGGTTCGTGGGCTCAGCCCGCGGAGATGGTCACCAACGGCTCCTTCGAGGCCATCACCGATGACGGGCTGCCGCGAGGCTGGAAGCTCACGCCCGAGGGCGCCGGCGCCATCCAGACTGGCGAGGCGCCCGACGGCGAGCGCTGGCTGCACATGGTCAAGCCCGAAGGCGCGAGCCATACCCTCGCGTACCAGCGCCTGACCGTGAAGCCCGGCACCGGCTACCGGTTGCGCGCGTGGCTGCGCGCCCCGACGGCCAGCTACTACTCGCTGATCGCCTACGACGCGGTCATGAACACGCTGGCGAGCAAGTCCACGGGCTGGGCGGTGCTCGGCGACTGGGTCGAGCTGGCGCTGGACTTCCGCACGCGCGAGACCGACACGGTCATGAGCGTCGGCCTGCTGGCGTACGGCGTGGAGGCCGACTGGGACGGCGTGCGCATGTGGGAGGACGACAGCGTGCGCATCGGCGACGTGACGCCCGCGGTCAACGAGCGGACCCGGCCCACCGAGGTCGAGCGCGAGCGCGGCTTCATGGTCTTCGGGCGCAAGGCCAACGACTTCGTCGCCGCCCGCTACGCCCCCACGCGCTGGGACTGCCACACCCCCATCAGGGGCTGGTGTCCGCCGGGGGAGTTCGAGACCCCTGCGCGACCTGACCGGCGTGCGGGCAGAGGTCAGGATGTTCGAGGGAGGACTCCCCGGGCCCGCCACGCCGCCGCCGATCGACGCCGAACTGCTGCAGATCGGCTACGGCCACCAGGCGCTGAACTCGCAGGCCTACGTGCGCTACCCGCTGCTGCTGCCGCCGCCGCATGAGGTCGATGTCGCCGCCGGTGACACGCTGCAGTACGCGGTGCGCGTGCGCGTGCCCGACGGCTACGCGCATCCGCGCAGACTGCTCGCGGTTGATCTGCGCAGCGGAGGCTCGCGGACGAGCATCCAGGTCATCGTGGACGTGCCGCAGGTGCGCCTCGACCCCGCGGATGCCACGTTCTTTATGTACTA